>NZ_VDFY01000027.1 GCF_006228125.1 Micromonospora orduensis
GGCCCGGCACTGGTGATCCGGCCGGAACCGGCGGCGCGCCCCACCCCCGCCGCGCCTCCCCTGGTGCCGCCCGTCGACCGCTGGCGGCTGCACCACCTGACGCCCGGCACGGGCCTGGCACCGGTGCTCGACCTGCTCCTCGGCCTCTCCGCCGACCACCCCGACCCGTCGCCGACGGTGGGCCGCTGGGTGGCCCGGGACACCGTCGCCGCCGGCCCGGTGGACGTCCTCGCCGCGCCGCTGCCCGCCGCGACCCCCTCCCCCGCGGCGACACCCGCCAGCTCGGCCGCGCCCGACGACGGGCAGCCCCGCTACTGGCTCGACCGGGACGCCCGGCTGCACAGGTTGGTGACCCGGTTGCCCGGAGTCGGCCCGGTCACGGTGACCTTCAACCGGGCGGACCGCCCCACGTTGCGCCCGGTGGACGCGCTCGGCGGCCGGCCCGGGCTGCCCCGCGCGCTCACCGACGCCGAGCGACGCCGACTGGACCGGCTACCCGCGCGACTGCGGGCCCAGGGCGGTGGCGCCACGGCGACCCTCACCGCGCCGGTGGGCACCGACACCAACCTGCGGGGCGCCGGCTGGTTGAGCTGGACCACGCGCACCGCCTACCTGGCGGTCGCCGACCTCGGCGTACCCGACCGGAGGACCCTGCTGTGGCGGGACGCCGCGACCCGGGCCCGCGCGGACGTACCCGCCACGGCCGGTGGCGGCGGCACCGCCGAGACGCCGGGCCGGCCACCCATGCCACCGACCGCCGCTCCCTGGCGCTTCAGCCGTGCCGGCACGGACGACCTGAGCGTCCTGGCCGGCGCCGCGCTCGCCGCCGGCACGGGCGTCCAGCGGGGTCCGGCCCAACGGGTACGCGAGGACGTCGCCGACGGGCGGACCGTGGACGTCATCGAGCTGGGCACCGGCCCCGGCCGGCTGCGCTACTGGATCGACCGCGACGGCTCACTGCGCCGGCTGGAACTGCACACAAGCGCCGGCATGTGGGCACAACTGGACCTCAGCCCCGGCGTCATGCCCCGGCTGGCCCCGGCGCCCCGACCGCCGGGCACCACCCGCCCGGTCGCCCGGCCCCGCTGACGCCGCGCCGCGGAGTCCGTGCCCCTCAGGGCCGCCAGCCGGTCTGCGCGGCCCACTCCTCGGCGCGCAGGTACTCCTCGTCGAACCACGGGTCGCGCGCCGTACCGGACCCACTGGCGTCCGGCGCGGCGTCGACCAGCTCCCGCTTGAGCAGCAGGTACGCGGAGCGCCGGTCAGGGTCGGCCCGCAGGTGGTCACGCATCAGCAACGCGTGCCGCCAGCCCGGCGAGTCGACCTGGCGCACGTGCAGGCGCACCGGACGGCCCGGGTCCGCGCTGCCGTGCAGCCGCTTCTCCCAACGGCCGCCGCCGGCCGGCCGCGGGTCGTCCCGCCACTGCCCCGGCACCCGGGGGAACCCGGCGTTCGCCAACCGGTCGGTGAGCGCCCCGTCTGCGTCGGCGAGGTCGGGCAACGCCACCTGCACGTCGATGACGTCCTCGGCGGCGACACCGGGCACCGCGGTCGGACCGACGTGGTCGATCCGGAGTTCCGCCGGCGCCAGCGCGTGCCGGATCCGGGCGGCCAGCCGGGCGTACTGCTCGGGCCACGTCGGGTCGGCCACGGCCCCGTCGACCCGGGCCGGCGAGGCCACCCGGCGCGACCGCAGGTTGCGCTCGTAGGGCAGCAGGCGCCGCTCCCAGAGCGCGTCGACGGCGGTGTGCAGCGCCGTCAGGGACGCGTCGTTGGTCAGCACCACGTCCGCCGCCGCGCGGCGGCGGTCGTCGTCGGCCTGCGCGGCGATCCGCCGCTCGGCGTCCGCCCGGTCCATCCCCCGGGTGCGCACCAGCCGGTCCAGTCGCGTCGACACGGCCGCCTGCACCACGACCACCAGGTGGTACGTGGGCGCGAGTCCGACCTCCACGAGCAGCGGCACGTCGTTGACGACAACCGCGTCGGGTGGCGCCGCGGCCGTCAGCTCGGCGGTACGGGCCCGGACCCGAGGATGGGTGATGGCCTCCAGCCGACGGCGGGCCGCCTCGTCGGCGAACACCACCGCGCCCAGCGCGGCCCGGTCCAACGCGCCGTCGGCGTCCAACACGCGGTCGGAGAAGGCGGCGACGATCTCGGCCAGGCCCGCGCTGCCCGGTGCGACGACCTCGCGGGCGATCTGGTCGGCGTCGATGAGCACCGCGCCCCGCTCGACGAGCCGCGCGGCCACCGCGCTCTTGCCCGACCCGATTCCACCGGTCAACCCCACCCTCAGCACCAGACCAGTCAACCGGATCACCGTGCCC
>NZ_VDFY01000082.1 GCF_006228125.1 Micromonospora orduensis
TCGGCGAGCCGGGCGGCGGCGAGCGCCAGCACCGACCGCAGCAGCGGCAGCGCGACAAGCGCGTTGGCTCCCTCGCCCAGATCCAGTCGAAGGTCCAGCAGCGGGGTGAGGCCGAGCACGTCGGCGGCGAGCCGCACCGCGGGGTGCCCGCCGTGGTCGGCGAGCAGGCACCAGTGACGGGCCTGCCCGGCCAGGTCGCGGCTGACCATTCCGGCGGCCAGCCCGACCGGCCCGTCCAGCAGCACCGGCACCCGCCGGGCGGTCGCGCCCAGCAGCACACCGGTGGCCACCGCCACGTCACCGCCGCCCAGTTCCGCAAGCACGTCCTTGGCGCCTCGCGGCGAACGACGGGTGCGGTGCAACGCGTCGCGTACCGCCGCGCAGCGGACCATCCAGGCCGCGTCGTCGATCTCGCCGGAGTCGGTGATCACCCGTCCGAGCACGGCCGGGGGTTCCGCGCCCGCCGTGGCCGCGAGCACCGCCGCGGCCGCCGCTTCGGTGCCGGCCCCGCACGCCCCCAGCACCAGCAGTTGTACGCCGGCGTCGGCGGCCTGCTCGGCCAGCCGCCAGCCGTACCGCAGCGCCGACTCGACCTGCTCGGGGGAGAGCGCGGGCTCGTCCTCCACGGCCGCCGCCGTGGGGGCGTCCACCACCTGAAGGCTCGCGCCGCTCTCGGCGGCCAGCCGGGCCAGCGCGCCCTGGCCGGCGCGGGCCTGCCGGGCCCGGCGCGTCGACTCACCGGGGACGGCGCCGGCCGACGCCCCGCCGGAGTGGTCGCCGTGCAGCAGCAGCACCCGCACCGAGCCCCAGGGGGCCGGCGTCGAGGTGGCCTGGGTGGCGGCCGCGAAGCCGACCACCCGGTCCAGGACGCCCAGCCCGGCACCGGGTACGTCCAACGTGGCCAGACGGTCCACCGCCTGCGGGCCGGCGTACTCGTCGGGCATCGGAAGCTCCATGCCCGGCTGGATGACGAGCCCGGTGGCCACCATCGGCAGCGCCATGGTGGGCGCGGCCCACGGGTTGCCGGGCTCCTGGTTCGGGGCGGGCGGCGCCGGATGGGTCAGCACCTCCGGCAGCTGCACCTCGGGGGTGGGCTCGGTGTCGGTGTCGGCCGGGACCGGCTGGGGGGCGACCCGCGCGGTGGCCGTCGCGGTCGCGGGCGCCGTCGGAACGGCGTGGTCGGTCGGCTTCAGCCACACCGGCTGGCCGGCGACCACCAGCGCCACCGCGTCGCAGGCGTCGGCGACCGCGCGGTTCGCCGCGCCCAGCGCGTCGGTGAACGCCCGACCCAGCGGCGTGGTCGGCACCAGCGACAACCCCACCTCGGGGCTGACCAGCACCACCCGCGCCGAGCAGGTGCGGATCGCCTCGGCCAGCTCGGCGATCGTCGCCACGTCGTCGGCCGGCTGGTGGTCGGGGTCGAGCAGCACCGTCACCCAGCCGCCCAGGTCGTCCACGAGCAGCGTCTCGTTGGGCTCGGCGGACGCGAGCACGTCGGCCAGCCGGCGTGGGTCCTCGGCGGTCTCCTCGGTCGTCCAGCTGCCCGGCCGGCGGGCGCGGTGCGACGCCAGCCGCGTCGCCCACTCGGTGTCCTCCGGGTCGCCCTCCGGCGCGGTGGCGAGGTAGCGGACCACCGGCGCGTCGATGACCAGGGACTCGGCGAACTCCGACTTGCCGGACCGGGTGCCGCCGAGCACCAGGACCGTGTTCCACCCGTCAACGGACATGCCCGTACCTTAAGGCCGGCCGGGGGCGCGCTGCCTGCCGGCCCGGTGCTCCCGGTCGGTCAGTCGCAGTGCTCGAAGCCGCTGCCGTAGCTGACCCCGCCGGTGGAGCCGCCCCACTTGACGCACGTCCCGGCGGCGGTGGCCCGCACCGGCCCGGCGTAGTAGTCGAAGGACCCGCTGTCGGTGCTGCGCGCCCGCCCCTGCACCTCCAGGTACGCCGACGCCGCCGACTTCGTGCCGACCGCGGTGTCCTTGAGGGTGACCACGCAGTTGGTGCCGGTGCCCGCGTGGTAGAGCAGGTAGACCCGGCCCTTGCGCTGCCCGCCGCCGGTCAGCGTCGCCGAGTCGATCACCTGGTAGCCGCTGCCGCACACCTGCGCGGCCGTGTACGGGTTGGGTCGGCTCGACGGGGTGCGGCTGGGCGTTGGCCGGCTGCTGGCCGTACCGGTCGGCGTGCCGCCCGGCGCCGCGGTGCGGCCGGGGTCGCTGCCGGTCGTCGCCGCGGCGGTGGACCCGGCCGGGTCGGCCGTCGCGCTGCGGACGGCGCCCGGCGTCCCGCTGGGCCGGGGCCCGGTGGTG
>NZ_VDFY01000026.1 GCF_006228125.1 Micromonospora orduensis
GCGCAGCACGCCGAGCCCGCCGCCAGGCATCTGCTGGTGGTCGTCGCCACCGCCGCACCGGCGCCGCGCGAGCTGGCCCGCCTCGCGGCACTCACCCACGCCGGCCCGGCCGCCGCCGTCTGCGTGCTGCTCGCCGGCCACCCGTCCCGGTTGCCCGGCGAGACCGCGCCGCCGCTGGGCGGCACCACCGCCATCCGGCTCTTCGAGGGGTACGCGCACGTCGGCGACCCGCCCGGCACACCGTTCAGCGCCGACGGCAGCGGCCTCGCCGCGCCCGTGCTGCTCGACGGCGACCCGCCGCCCGCCTCCGTACGCGCCCTCGCCGAGCACCTGGGCGCCGCCGCCCGCCGCACCGACGCGCTGCCCTTCACCGAGCTGCTGCCCGAGCGGCGCTGGGCCGAGTCGGCCGGCAACGGCCTGCGGACGGTCGTCGGCCGGGCCGGCCGCGCACCGCTGACCGTGGCCTTCGACGACGCCACCCCGCACTGGCTGGTCGGCGGGCGCACCGGTGCCGGCAAGACCGTCTTCCTCCTCGACGTCCTCTACGGGCTGGCCGCACGGTATTCGCCTGCCGAGTTGCAGCTCTACCTGCTCGACTTCAAGGAGGGCGTGAGCTTCACCGAGTTCGTGCCCACCACCCGCGATCCGTCCTGGCTGCCGCACGCCCGCGCCGTCGGCATCGAATCCGACCGCGAGTACGGCCTCGCCGTGCTGCGCGAGCTGCGCCGGGAGGCGCAGCGCCGGGCCAGGGCCCTCAAGCGGCACGGCGTCACCAAGCTCGCCGACCTGCCCCGGGACAATCCGCTGCCGCGCATCGTGGCGGTCATCGACGAGTTCCACGTGCTGCTCGCCGGCAACGACGCGCTGGCCCGCGAGTCCGTCGACCTGCTGGAGGAGCTGGCCCGCAAGGGCCGCTCCTACGGCGTGCACCTGGTGCTGGCCAGTCAGAGCATGACCGGCATCGAGGCGCTCTACGGCCGCGCCGAGGCGATCTTCGGGCAGTTCGCGCTGCGGGTGGCCCTGCCCGGCGGGGGTGGGGTGCTCGACCAGCTCAACGACGCCGCCGCGGCCCTGCCGATCGGCTCGGCCGTGGTCAACACCGCCGCCGGCGCGGTCGGCGCGGACACCGTGCTGCGCTTCCCCGACGCGCACGCCGCCGCGGCCGACCTCGCCGCGCTGCGTCACGAGCTGTGGCAGGCCCGCCCGCCGGGCTCGCGGGCGCCTGCGGTCTTCAAGGGGTACGAAGCCGCCCGGGTCGAGGACGATCCCACCTTCACCGGTCTGCGCCCCGGCGGCCGACGCCCGATGGCCCTGGTCGGCCGGACCGTCGACGTGCACGGCACCACCGCGCTGTTCCTGATGGACAGCACCCCCGGCCGGCACCTCGCCGTGGTGGGCACCGCCGCCGCCGGCGCGGACGTGCTGCGCGCCGCGACGCTGAGCCTGGCCCGCCAGCACACCCCGGGTGACGCCCGCTTCCTGCTGGCCTCGCTTGTCACCGACGCCGACCCGGTCGCCGACGACACCGACGCCGCGCTGCGGGCCGCCGGCCATCCGGTCCGCCGCGTCGACGCGGCCGGGCTGCGCGACCGGATCGTCGAGCTGGCCGCCGAGCCCGCCGGCCGCGAGTACCTGGTGGTGTTCGGCATGGACGCCGCCGCGCCGGTGCTCGGGGCCGCCGACCCGGTCAGTTTCCGCTCCGGCCTGGACGACCTGCACACCCTGCTGCGCCAGGGCCCCGCCCACGGGGTGCACCTGCTCGGCTGGTGGCGCGGCCTGCGCCGGCTCGCCGACGACCTCGGCGGCACCCAGAACCGCGACGACATCGCCTGCCTGGTCGCGCTCAACGTGCCCGGCCCCGAACTGGCCCTGCACCTCGGGGTCCACGACCTCGCGTACACGCCGCGCGCCGACCGGGCGCTGCTGGTCGACCGCCACGACCAGCGCACCAGACTGATCGTCCCGTTCGCCGGCGACGGGCACGAACCGGACGGGGAGCGTTGACGGTGTCCTTCGAGGAGTACGCGGCACTGGCTCGTCAGCTCGCCGAGCAGCGCCGAGCCGGCGAACAGCACGCCGCCGCCGAGTCCGAACGCCGCCGTGACCTGCACGCCGCCGTCGACTCCCTGCACCAGCGGTTGACCGCCCAGGGGCACCGCCTCGACCAGCTCGGCCGCGCGATCGGCATCGACCAGCCGGCCGCTGTTGCGCCGCCCGCGCCGGGGCACCCGGCTCCCGCACCCGGACCGGTCGACGGCCGACCCGCCGGCGCAGCCGGCGCGCCGGGGCGGGCGGGTGT
>NZ_VDFY01000024.1 GCF_006228125.1 Micromonospora orduensis
GTCGCCGACCGGCTGCCCGGCGACGTCCTCGTCCCGGCCCGGTCGGCGGCGTCGGTGCCGTTCTGCCCGGACACACGCCCGCCGTCGCGCTGGGCCTTCTCGTGTGACCCCTCGTCGTCGGCTGCGGGCCGCGGTGTTTCGGGCCGGTCGGGAACGAGCGTGGGTCGGCTGGTGCCGCGTCGCGGGGCGGGGGTGGGCCGGGCCGAGAGCAGGCGCGGCGGCACCGCCTCCGGGGCGGTGACCGGTGCCAGACCCGCGACCACTGTGTTGACGATCTCGGCGGCGTACGAGCCGTCCGGGTCGTAGTCGGGGTCGAAGACGGTCAGCTCGATGCCGAGGCAGTGCGGGGTGTCGACCAGGCCGGCGAGCAGGATCTCCAGTTCGGCGAAGGCGATGCCGCCCGGGTCGGGGGCGTCCACGGCGGGCATCACCGCCGGGTCGAGTACGTCCACGTCGATGTGCACCCAGTAGCCCGCGCAGTCGGCGAGCTGCTCGTGTGCCCACTGTGCCGTCCGGGCGGCGCCCTCGGCGCGCAGCGCCGGCACCGGCCGGGTGGTGATCCCCGCCGCCTGGAGGTCGAGCCGGTATTCGTCCTGTGCCCGGATGCCGAGCACCACCACGTCGATGTCGCGGAAGTAGGGTCGGCGCCCCTCCAGGGCGGCCAGGTCGGCCTGCCCCCGCCCGGTGACCAGGGCCAGGTCCTCCCCGGCGGCGGCACCCACGTAGGAGGCGTTGCCGGGGTGCCGGAAGTCGGAGTGCCCGTCCACGAAGACCAGGCCGATCCGCCCACCGACGGCCTCGCCGAGGCGGTGCATGGCAAGCGCCGAGCCGAGCAGCACCGAGCAGTCGCCGCCCAGCACCACCGGGAACTCGCCCCGGTCGATGATCGAGCCGATCCGTTCGGCGAGGGCGAGGGAGTAGTCGGCGATCTCCCGGGCGTGGCACACCCCGTCGCCGGGCCGCCAGTCACCCGGGTCGTAACGGGGTGGGGTGATGCAGCCGGCGTCGCGGGCGCGCAGCCGGGGCAGCAGGTCGTGGTCGCGCAGCGCTCCGGGCGCCTTGGCGCAGCCCGGAACCGACGTGGGCGTCGGCGGCCGTAGACCGAGATTTGTCGGCGCGTCGAGGACGGCGATCCGGCGCATCATGAGCTCCCGTCCTCGGTGGTCGGGCGGGCCGGCCGGAACGCCGGCCCGCGCTGGCGTGCTACGAACTCAGAACAGGGCGCTGGCCAGGGCACGGCGCGCCGAGGCGACCGCCGGGTCGTCCGGGCCGGCGATGGTGAACAGCGACACCAGGTGCTGGCGGACGGTCTCCCGGTCCTCGCCGGCGGTGCGCCGGACCAGGCCGACCAGCCGGGCGTACGCCTGTTCGGCCAGGCCGCTGAGCACCTCGATGTCGGCGGCCAGCAGCTGGGCGGCAACGTCGTCGGGGGCGCTCTCGGCGGCGGCCAGCGCGGTGGCCGGGTCGGCGCCGGCCACCCGGCGGGCCACCCCGACCTGGGCGAGGCCGGCCTCGGCCGCGGCGTCCGCCGGGGAGTCGGCGAGGATCTTCCGGTACGCCCGCTCGGCGGCGTCCAGGTCGCCGCTCATGAGGGCGTCGTCCGCCTCGTCGAGGCGTGGATCCTCCGGTTCGGCGACGGTCACGCCGCCGGCCTTGAGCACGGCCTGGAGCCACTGGCGCAGCTGCGCCTCGGGGACCACGCCGGAGAAGGCGTCGATGGGCTGGCCTCCGACCACCGCGTACACCATGGGGATGCCCTGGACCCGGAACATCTGGGCGATCCGCGGGTTCTGCTGCACGTCGACCCGGGCGAGCACCCAGGCGCCGCCGCTCTCGGCGGCCAGCCGCTCCAGCACGGGGGCGAACTCGTCGCTCTCCGGGAAGCCGGCCGCGCCGAAGAAGACGACGACGGGCATGGCCATCGACCGTTCGAGCACCTCGGACTGGATGGTCGCCTCGGTGACGTCGACGATGGCGGCGTCACCGCCGGCGCCGGGCGCGCTTGGCGCGCCGGTGGACGGGCCGCCCTGCGGGGGTGCGCCGGGGCGGGTACTGGCTGGTGCGGGGCCGCGCAGCGTGCTGAGGTCGACCGCGCCGCGGGTGAAGATCGACGAGGTGATCCGTGGGTCGCTCATGGTTACCTAGTCTCGCACGCGGGCCCGGGTTCTCAGCTCACCCGCAACTCCGACGTTGCGACTCTCACCTCCCCGCCCCCACCCCCGCGATCGTGCACTTTCTGTCGCCGGTACGCCGCCTTCACGGCATATGCGGCCACCGCAACCGCAAGATCGTCGC
>NZ_VDFY01000192.1 GCF_006228125.1 Micromonospora orduensis
CGGCAGCGCACACTCGGGCCTGTCGCTCTCGGCCGCGCAACTGCTGCTCGCCGCCGGGCAGCTGGCCATCGTCACCCCGTTCGTCGCGGGCGCGCCGCCGCTGCCCACCGAGCTGTCGGCGAAGGTGGTGGCCAGCGTCCTGACCCTCGGGGTGCTCGGCACCGGGCTCGCCTTCGTCATCAACATGCGCAACATCCGGGTGGCCGGCGCGAGCACCGCCTCCACCGTCACGTACCTGATTCCGATCTTCGCGGTGCTGATCGGGGCCGTGGTGCTCGACGAGCGGCTCAACTGGCACCAGCCGGTCGGCGCGCTCATCGTGCTGCTGGGTGTCGCGGTCGCGCAGGGTGTGGTCGGCCGCCGCAGGCCCCGGCCGGTGGTCGGTGCCGGCGTGCTCGCGCCCGCCGCCGAGCCCGCCCGCCGCTGAGCCGCTCAGGCCCGGGCGCGCGTCCACTCGACCAGCTGCTCCGCCGACCAGGTGTTTACCACCCGGTCGGCGGGGACGCCGCAGAGGGCGGCCCGTTCGCAGCCGAACCGCTGCCAGTCGAGCTGGCCGGGCGCGTGCGCGTCCGTGTTGATCGCGAACCGGCAGCCGGCCTCCAGGGCGCGGCGGATCAGCCGCTTCGGCGGGTCCTGGCGCTCCGGCCGGGAGTTGATCTCGACGGCGGTGTCGTGCTCGGCGCAGGCGGCGAAGACCGCGTCCGCGTCGAAGTCGCTCTCCGCGCGGGTCCGGGGACGGTGCGCCCGGTCGCCGGGACCGGTCACCCCCGCCGGGCGGGACGACACCATCCGGCCGGTGCAGTGCCCGAGGATGTCCAGATGCGGGTTGGCGACGGCGGTCAGCATCCGCCGGGTCATCTTCGCCCGCTCGTCCTTCAGGCCGCTGTGCACCGAACCGACCACCACGTCCAGCCGGGCCAGCAACTCCTCGTCCTGGTCGAGCGAACCGTCGGCGAGGATGTCCACCTCGATCCCGGTGAGGATGCGGAAACCCTCCGGCAGCGCCGCGTTCACCTGCTCCACGTGGTCGAGCTGCCGGCGCAGCCGAGCGGCCGTCAACCCCCGCGCCACCGTCAGTCGGGGCGAGTGGTCGGTCAACACCAGGTATTCGTGGCCCAGCTCCACCGCGGCCAACGCCATCTCCTCGATGGGTGAGCCGCCGTCGGACCAGTCCGAGTGGGTGTGACAGTCGCCGCGCAGCGCGGTACGCAGTGCCGTGGCCTCCGCGTCCAGGTCGCTGCCCTCGGTCGCGACCAGCCGACGCAGGTAGACCGGTTCCTCACCGGCCAGCGACTCCGCCACACACCGGGCCGTCACGTCACCGACGCCGGTCAGCTCGGTGAGCGTGCCGTTGCCGGCCCGCTCGGCCACCTCGGCCGCCGGCAGGCCGGCCAGCGCCGCCGCCGCCGAGCGGAACGCCCGGACCCGGTACGTGGCCTCGTTTGCCCGCTCCAGCAGGAACGCGATCCGGCGCAGGTCGGCGATGGGGTCCCGGGCGTTCATCCCACCGAACCTAGTCGATGCGGCGCCGGTCAGGGAGCCTTCGGGCAGCCGTGTGTGCGCTGCCACGCGATGACCTCGGCGGCCGGTTCGCGATTGCCGCCGCGCCGCCACGAATCCAGGTAACGCGCCGGCCAGAGCACGCCGCGCCGGATCCACCAGCCGTCCTTGCCGGTACACGGCGGCGAGATGCCGAAGTGCACGTGGCAGACGTTGTTCGCATTGCCGGTGCGGCCCACCTTGCCGAGCTGCTGCCCGGCACGGACCCGCACCCCGGCGTCGACGCCGGCGGACACCACACTCAGGTGCGAACCGTAGTAGCGCACCCCGTCGTCGCCGAGCAGGGAGACAGACAGCCCGCCGTTCTCCGGACCCTGCGGCCCCCGCTTGGAGTACCTGTCGACGCGACTCACCTCCAGCACCGTCCCGTCGGTCACC
>NZ_VDFY01000023.1 GCF_006228125.1 Micromonospora orduensis
CCCGAGGTAGAGCAGCGCCCCCGGCTCGAACCCCACCCCCGCGGCCTCCGCCGAGCCGGACATCGCCAGCAGGGCGTACTCGAAATCGGGTCGCAGCGGCAGCGTGGTCGGCGCGGTGCCGCCCAGTTCCAGCTGCGCGCCCATCAGCGGGGTGTGCACGACCGCCGGTGACCGTTCGCCGGCCAACTCCCCGACCAGCAACGTGACGTCCAGCTCGCCGTCACGCCAGCGCGGCAGGTCCGCGTGGTGGGCGAAGGCCGCCGCGCCGGCCCGCGCCGGATCCGGCAGCGCCACCCACAGCTGCACGCCGTGCATCACCGGCGGATGGACGGCCGGCGAACGCTCGGAGTGGGCGATGCCCTGACCCGACGTCATCACGTTCAACTGACCGGGTCGGATCGCCTGCACGCTGCCGAGGCTGTCCCGGTGGATGATCTCGCCGTCGAGCAGCCACGTCACCGTCTGCAGGCCGGTGTGCGGATGCGGCGGCACCTCCATACCGGGCCGCTGCGCCACATCGTCCGGGCCGAAATGGTCGACGAAACACCACGCCCCGACCATGCGGCGGGGACGCTGCGGCAGCAGCCGGCGCACGGTCGTGTAGCGGCCGAGCGGCACATCGTGGCCCGGCAGCAGCACGCTGCCGGGATCGGCATCGGCGACGCCGGGTGGTCGGGTCTGCGCCAGCATCGATTCGGTACGCTCCACCGCCCGACTGTACGCTCACGCCCACCCGCGGCCGCGGCTCTTCCCGTCGCCCGCCAGCGCCGGATCAGCCTTCGCCGGTGTCCACCGTCACGCTGTTCGCCCCCGCCACCAGGTCGAGGTAGAGCCGGTCGGTCGACCGGTCCCAGCCGGGCGCACCCAGCAGCGAACCCGCGCCCACGCCGTTCCACCGTTCGTCACCCACGACCACCGAACCCGCACCCGCACCGACCCGCACCCGGACCGCAGGCGCACCTGGCACCCGCACGTCCAGCTGACTCGTCCCGCCGGTCAGCCGTACGACCACCGTGCCGTCGATCACCGGCAGGAGGACCTCGGTACGGCTCGACCCGCCGGCCAGTTCCACACCCAGCAGCCGGGCCCGGGTCAGATCCAACACCTGCCCGCTCACCCCACCGGTCAACTGGAGACGCCACGCGACCCGCTCGTTGAGCAGCACCCGCACAGCCTTCACCCCGGACGCGCCAGTGTCCGCCAGGCCGAGGCGTACGGTGTCGCCCCGCACCTCCGATCGCGCCGCCACACCCGAGCCGGCAGGGGTGTCGATCCGGTAGAGGTCGTCGCCCAGATCCGCCACCCGCAGTTCGAACGACGACACCCCGTCCACGAGCACGAAGGTGGCCCGCTGCCGCCCGGCCAGCGGCGCGGTCATCGTCTGCTCGGCAGCCCGCGCGGGACCCGAACCGTCAGGGCGGCTGCCGTCCGGACGGCTGCCGTCCGGGCGGCTGCCGTCGGGTGCGCCCGTGTAGGCCTGACCGAGGCGGTGCGGGTCGGCGATGATGACCGCCACGACCGCGGCGCCGAGGATCAGCACGACCGCGGCAGCGGCCGCCAGCAGGCGCGCGCCGACCGACCAGCGACCCGGTGCCGCCTCGGCGCCCGCCGGTCGCGCCTCCGGCCGGTGCCCTGCGTCCGGCTCCGGCTGGCGCTCCGGTTGCCGTTCTGGTTCACGCTCGGTGCCGTCACCCACCACGGCCATGCTTCGTCCCTCCGCCGGTCCCCGCCGGAAGGTACGTACCCGCCCGCCGATCGGATCACTCGCCGCCGACCAGGCCACTCCGCTACGTCGCGTCCGTGAATCGTGGACAGACGCGCCGATGGCCGGCACCCCGTTGCGGGGGTGCCGGCCATCGAATGTGTGCGGTGGGTCAGCTGTTCCAGTGCTGGGCCACGAGGTCGGTGGCCTGCTGTTCCCACTGGGCGTACGCGTCCGGGTACGCCGAGACCTGCACGGTCTGCGCGGCGTCGGTCAGCGGCATGTCCTGCCAGCCGTCAACCTGACGCAGGCCCTTGAGGAACGCCGTCGTCGAGTACTCCGGGTCGGTGATCTGCTCCGGGGTGCCCCAACCCGAGCTCGGGCGCTGCTGGAACAGGCCCAACGAGTCGTGGTCGTTGCGGTCGCCGAGGTGGCCGAGGTTCTCCAGCTTCGACTCCTGCAGGCTCGTCG
This sequence comes from Micromonospora orduensis, assembly GCF_006228125.1. Classification (GTDB taxonomy): domain Bacteria; phylum Actinomycetota; class Actinomycetes; order Mycobacteriales; family Micromonosporaceae; genus Micromonospora; species Micromonospora orduensis. Next base: position 2,174 of record NZ_VDFY01000023.1, read on the forward strand.
CGATCGAGATGACCGCGG
>NZ_VDFY01000022.1 GCF_006228125.1 Micromonospora orduensis
TGTCAACGCCGCCTCAACCCTGACCACCGTGGTCCGGCTGAAAGTGGACCACCTCGGGTTGGTTGATCTTTAGTCGTTTGTCTTGGTGGCCGGTGGGACGCGGCCGAGGTCGCGGTCTTTGAGTCGGTAGCTGTCGCCCTTCATCGAGATGACTTCGGCGTGGTGGACGAGGCGGTCGATCATGGCTGCGGCGACGACGTCATCGCCGAAGACTTCGCCCCATCTGCCGAAGGGCTTGTTCGAGGTGACGATGAGGCTGGCGCGTTCGTAGCGGTTGGAGACCAGTTGGAAGAACAGGTTCGCGGCTTCGGCTTCGAAGGGGATGTAGCCGACCTCGTCGACGATCAGTAGCGGGATCCGTCCGAGTTTGACCAGTTCGTCTTGCAGGCGCCCGGCGTGGTGGGCGTCGGCGAGGCGGGATACCCATTGGGCGGCGGTGGCGAACGCGACGCGGTGTCCGGCCTGGCAGGCCCGGATCCCGAGGCCGATGGACAGGTGGGTTTTGCCAGTGCCGGGCGGGCCCAAGAAGACGACGTTCTCTTTCGACGCCACGAAGTCCAGGGTGCCCAGATGACCGATCGTCTCCCGTTTGAGGGAGCGTTGGTGCTCGAAGTCGAACTCCTCCAGGCTCTTGCGGGCCGGGAAGCGGGCTGCGCGGATGCGTCCTTCACCGCCGTGGGCTTCCCGGGCGGCGACCTCGCGTTGCAGGCAGGCGGCGAGGAACTCCTCATGCGTCCACGACTCCGCCCGAGCCCGCTCAGCCAGACGCTCGACCGACGCCGCGAGGGATGGTGCTTTCAGTGCGCGGGTGAGGAACGCGATCTCGGAGGACACGTTGCGGTTGTTGGTTTTGGTGGCCATCACGCAGCCACCTCGTCCAGGCCGAACATCCGGTCGTAATCGGCCAGCCGGCGGTGCTCGACCTCAGTCGTGACTGCTGGCGCCGGTGCCTGCCGGGCAGCCGTGCGCAGGTCGGCGGCGGCCTGGCGGTGAGCTGGATCGGTGATGCTCTGATGCTTGGCCCAGCACCGGGCATGCCGGGCCACCAGACGGCCGTCGCAGAACACCTCCATCTGGGCTGCGGTGGCGGTGACCTCGACACGACGCCCGACGACGGAGGGATGCACTGAGTAGTCGTTACTGTCCAACCGGACGTAATGATCGCGAGGCAACCGTGTGGTCTGCCGCCAGCCGACCACCGGCGGCACTGGCGGCAGCGACAGCATCGCGGCCCGGTCGGCGTCCCACCGCTCGGCCGGGCGGCAGCCCAACATCCGGTGTTGGCGGTTGTTCGCCCGCACCAGCCACTCGGTGAGCTGGGTATTGAAGTCCTGCGGCGAGGCGAACCGGCGCCCGGGCAGGAACGACGTCTCGAGATAGCCGTTGGCTCTCTCGACCAGGCCCTTGGCCTCGGGGTCCGCCGGCCGGCATTGGATCACCTTGATGCCGAGAGTCCCGCGGAAGGCGTTCATCGCCTCGGTCAACTGCGGCCGACCAGCCCGCCACTGCCCGACCGCGGACTCGTTGTCCCAGACCAACGCCTTGGGCGTCCGGTCCCAACCGGAGATCAACGTCCAGTGCCCGGCCAGCAGATCCGGCGACTGCCGCGACGGGATCATCACCGCCGACAGCCACCGCGAATACCCCGACACCATCACCAACACCGGTGGCCTGCCGACCTGCCCGAAACCCAAGGCCACATCCGCCGGCGGGAACCACAAATCACACTGCGCCAACTCACCGGGCAGATAATCAGTGCGCTGGGCCGGGTCCGGACGGCGGAACAACGGCCGCAGCTGCTGCACCCGATCGCAGAACACCGTCTTGCCCCGGGTCCACCCGACCCGTTCCATGATCACCGTCGAGGGCATCTCCGGGAACTCCGCCAACAACACCCTGATCTGCGGCTCGACCGCGTCCACGATCGAGCCCTTCGCCGCCCGCTGATACCGCGGCGGCTCATCACTGGCCAGGGCCTTCTTCACGGTGTTGCGAGACATCCTCAACCGCCGTGCGATGGCCTGAATCGCCATGCCCTCCGACCGCCGCAGCCGCCGGATCTCCGCCCAGTCCTCCACGCTCAGCACCTCCCGATGCTTCAGGAGGTGGTCCCGATTCAGCCGGAACCACGTGGTCAGTTTTCAGGCGGAGCCGACA
>NZ_VDFY01000021.1 GCF_006228125.1 Micromonospora orduensis
GGGTGGGGCGGTGGTGGGTTGGTGGTGCAGGTCGGTGGTGAGTTGTTGCCAGGTGGTGACGTTGGGGTGCAGGGTGGCGAGGCGATGGGCCTGGGTGTCGTTGTGGGTGACGACGAGGTGGGTGCCGGCCTTGTGCAGCATGTGGCGGAGTCGTTCGTCGGGGTGGGTCGGGTCCAGTGGCAGGTAGGTGCCGCCGGCTTTGAGGATGGCCAGGAGCAGGGTGCTGGTGTTCAGGTCGGCGGGGCCGCACACGCCGACGACGACCTCCGCGGTGACGCCGGCAGCGCGCAGGAGGTGAGCGCAGCGGTTGGCCCTCTCCTGCAACTCGCGGTACGTCAACCGATCCTGTCCCCGCACCAACGCCACCGCATCCGGCGTCGCCTCGGCGACGTTGGTGAGCCGGTCCACGATGTCCTGTCGAGGTACCAGTGTTGTCCGAGGGCGGGGACCGTGCAGCAACGCCCGTGCTTCATCCTCGTCGAAGAGCCGCACGGCGAGGACCGTTTGATCCGGGTTCGCCGCGACGTTGGCCAATACGTTCATGAAATGTCTGACGAGGCGGCGTGCGGTGTCGGCGGTGAACAGGTCGCTGCTGTAGCCCAGCGTCCCCTCCACTCGGCCGTCACGCTCAGCCAACAACAGTTCCAGATCGAACCGGGTGTTGCCCGGGTCGAGTTCCGTCTCGGTCACGCGCAGCCCGGACGGATGGTCGGCCTCGCTGACGCTGTCGAGGTCGAACCACACCTGGAAGATCGGGTTCCTGCTGAGGTCGCGGTCCGGGACCAGCTTCTCCACCAACCGGTCGAACGGCACGTCCCCCGTTGTGTACGCGGCCAGCGTCGCCTCCCGTACGACCGCCAGAAGCTGCCTGAAGGTCGGGTCACCGGACCACCGGACCCGGACGGGGACGGAGTTGACGAAGAAGCCGAACAGGTCATCCAGCTCGGGGAAGGGGCGCCCACCCAGCGGCGACCCGGTGACGATGTCCCTGGTCCGGGCATATCGGCTCAGCAGGATGTCGAAGCAGGCGAGCAGAGTCATGTAGAGCGTCGCGTTCTGCGCCAGGCCGAGCCTGCGGAGTGACTCTGTCAGGTCGGCCGGCACGACGACGATTTCCCGCCCGCCGTGGCCGCTGGCTATCGACGGGCGGGGGTGGTCGGCCGGCAGGTCCAGGGCCGGCGGTGCGCCGTCCAGCTGTTCGCGGAGACTGCCGAGGAGATCGGCCGCCTCCGGGGTTGCCAGCCACTTCCGCTGCCAGGACGCGAAGTCGGAGTACTGCACGGTAAGTGGGGGCAGCGGTGTCGGTCGACCTGCGGAGAACGCGTCGTACAGGGCGGACAGCTCCCGCCAGAGCACGGTCATCGACCAGCCGTCCACCACCAGGTGGTGCATGGTGAACAGCAGGAAGGACACATCGCCGGCCGCCCGCACCAGATGGACGCGCAGCAGGGGACCGGCGGCCAGGTCGAAGCCGAGTTGCGCCTCGCGGTGTGCGAGCTCGATCGCCTGGCGGGAGGCCTCGGGCACGGGTTCGCGCGATGCGTCGACGACGGATACGCGCACGTCGCCGTCGGCGTGGACCACCGCCACCGGGGTGCCGGCGTCGTCGCGATAGGTGGTGCGCAGCACCTGGTGGCGGCGGACGATCTCGGTGAGCGCCCGCTCCAGGATCGTCTGATCCAGCGAGCCGGACACCTGCCACATCGATTGCACGACGTAGAGCGTCGAATTCGGCTTCAGCTGTTCGAGGAACCACAGCCGCCGCTGGGCGAATGACAGATCAGGCGTTTCGGTGCTGGGCGCGAGCGGTACCACCGCCTGTTTGCCGTGCTGCTGCACGGCTTTTGCGAGTTGGGTGATGGTGGGGTTTTCGAAGATGGTGCGTAGGGGCAGGGGTGTGTCGAATTCTTGGCGGATTCGGGTGGTGACTTGGGTGGCGAGTAGGGAGTGGCCGCCGAGGTGGAAGAAGTTGTCGGTGGTGCTGATGTGGGGGTTGTTGAGGATGGTGGTCCAGATGTGGTGGATGATTTTTTCGGTGTCGTTTTTGGGTGGGGTGTGGGTGGTGTTGTTGGGGG
>NZ_VDFY01000030.1 GCF_006228125.1 Micromonospora orduensis
CGGGCTGGCGCCGCGCCTCGCGGCCCTGCTGGGCGGCGCCGCCGCCGGCACCGCGCTGCTCGGCGTGGCAGTGGCGGCGCTCGGCGGCGTCAGCGACCCGGCCGCGCTGGGCTGGGCGGCGGGCGCCGGCGCGGGGTGGGGCGCCGCCGCGCTGGCGCTGAGCGTCGTCGCCCAGAGCAGCCGGGCGGGTCGCCGCTGGCCCACCGTGGCCGGAGCCGCCCCCATGGTGGCCGCCGCCGTCATCACCGCCCTCGTGGTGCTCACCGGTCGCCTCGGCGACGGGCTGCCCCGACCGGCGTCGACGCCGACGATCGCGCTTGTCGCCCTCGGGGTGCCCCTCGCGGTGGCCGGCACGGTCCTCGCGGTACGGGCGCTGCCCCGGGTCGACCGGGCCACCCTGACCACCGGCGCGCAGTTCGCCAACGCCGCCGCCACGGCCACGATCCTGCTCGACCCGAGCCTGCTCACCGGCCTGGTGGAGAGCCGCCGCTGGCGCCGGATCGGCCGGGTACGCAGCAACCGCTTCCTGCCCGGCCCGGGCTGGTGGGCGCTGCTCCAGGCCGACGTGCGCCGGCTGCGCCGCCACCCCAGCGCCCTGCTGATCTGGGCGGCCCTGATCGGAGTCCAGTACGCTGCCGCGCTCGCCCTGCCCGGGCTGGCCGGCGCCGCGCAGGTGGTGTTCGCCTACCTCGCCGCCGCCCGGCTGACCGGCGGACTGCGCGCGATCAGCCGGTCGACCGGGCTGCGCCGGGCGCTCGGCGGCAGCGACGCCCTGCTGCGCGGCATCCACGTGGTGGTGCCGGCGCTCGGCGCGGGCCTGTGGTGGCTGGCGACCCTGCCGACCGTCGAGCCGGGGCCGGCGTGGCTCGCGCCGACCCTGGCGCTCGGCGTGGTGGCCGCCGCCTTCCGCGCCGGCACCCGACCACCGATCGACTACGGGGGCGCGACGGTCAACACGCCGTTCGGGATGGTCCCGGTGGACCTGCTGCGGCAGGGCGCACGCGGGCCGGCGTTGCTCGCCGTGCTCGTCCTCGTCCAGCTGTTCCTGGGCTGACCGGGCGCGCCCGTGCTCACCCGTCCAGGCGACGGACCATGTTCATGATGGTCTCCACCTGCGCGCCGCCCTTGATCGGGAAGTTCGTCGCGCCGAGATAGCCCCACCAGTCCCAGCAGCCGTTCGGGTTGCTCAGGGCGGTGCCGGCCTGCGGGTAGAGGACGATCAGGTTGTTGGTGTCGGCGTACTGGTTGAGGTTGGCCCGGTCGACGAAGGCCGCGCCCACCGCGCCATACCCCTGCGCGCAGCCGTGCAGGGCGACCAGCAGGCGGCACGACTGGCCGGCCGCGCAGGCCGACGGGACGTACGCGAAGCCGTTGGCGTCCATGCTCAACCCGTTGGCATAGCCGTTGACGGCGAACGTGTTCTGGCTGAACCGGATGAGCGTGCCGCCCAGCGCCCCGGTGTTCGGCGCGTTCACCCCGCCGAGCAGCTTGCGCAGCAGGGCGTTCTGCGGGTCCGTGCCGCAGTCGTTCAGGTACGGCGACGCGGTCGCCGTGCACCCCTGCGTCCCGTACGGGGTGACCCAGGAGTGGCCGGCCGCGGTGCCGCCGTCGTACTGCACACTGACCCCGAAACGCTGGTAGTAGCGGACCAGGTCGTCGGTGACGGACTTCTTCACTGTGGTGTCGTTGGCGCCGTGGAACACGTACACCGGGTCGCCGGAGAGGTTGCCGACCGGGTCCACCCAGCCGTACGACGCCCAGGTCCGGGTGTACGCCTCGAGCGCGGAGACGTTGGTCGGGTACAGGTTGTCGCCGCAGCCGTACAGCGCCTGCGCGACGGTGTTCTGCGAGCAGTAGTAGGGCCCGGCGGCGAAGACGGCCGCGCCGCGGATCCGGGACGAGTACGCGACGTGCAACTGGGTGGCCATGTACCCGCCGGAGGACACCCCGGCGACGTAGACGCCGGAGACGTTGTACGTGCCCAGCGACCCGGACACCGGGGGCTTCGTGGCAGGGGTGGCGGCGTGGGCGG
>NZ_VDFY01000113.1 GCF_006228125.1 Micromonospora orduensis
CGGTCGGGGAGGGTGACCTCGCCGGGGCGGTGGTCGAAGGTGTCCATCGTGAACCACTCGTCGAGTTCCGGGTCGAAGAGGTTCTGCAGGCCGAACTGCAACACCTGCCACCACCGGCTCGGGTCCCGCTGGTCGACGTAGATGTCGCCGAGCGCGATCGGGAACCGGAAGAACTCCCCCGGCACGGTGGAGCCGCCGACGACCCCGACCCGCCAGTGGTCGACGTGCCGGTCCGGGTCGCCCTGCAGGATCTCCGGCCCCACGTAGCGGGCGGTCTTCAGCTTGTCGTTGAAGATCTGGCGGTTGAAGAACCCCGGCACCTTGCTGCACGCACGCGGTGGGAACAGCGGGATGTTCGGCCACCTGTAGGTGAGCGTGTAGAGGGTGTTCTCGTAGATCAGGTTCGTGAACCAGATCGGATACTCCGGGCCACCGGCGATCATCTGGCTGTTGCCGTCGCGGCCCTGCCACGAGAACGGCACGTCGATGCCGAGGTCGCGCACGATGTACCGGCCGGTGCCCTGAAAGTCCGCGGGGAGCTGCGGCGGGCGCGGCTCGCGCGCTTCGGGGGCCACCGAACCGTCGGCCTGGGCCGCCCGGGGCAGCGGCGCCGCCGCCGGACCAGGCGCGATCACCCCAAGGGCGAACAGCCCGCCGGCCACGGCCGACACCACCATCCGACGTGTACGCCTCGACGCCACCATTGCCCTCCGCCGGGTGTGAGAGTGCCACCTGCCTTCGGCGCAGCGTATGAGCAGGAAAACGTGAGAGATGGCGAAACGGGTCGGCTCCACCGGACGGGTGAGGCAACGCGCACGGGTCCGGAACCGAAACGGTCCCCGGCCGGCGTCACGCGAACCTGATTACCTGATCAGCTTCCAGGGCGGTGGCGAACAGCGTCAGGGTGAACGCCACCGACGTGAGGAGGCTCGCCGCGACACGGCGGGGCCACCATGCGCTTGAGGGCATGCCAGCGCTCCGGTCTAGGGGTGCTGTGGCACGCCGGTGGGCGCCGCCGTTCAGTGACCCTGCCGGCTGTCGGCGAACTCGCCAGGCGAGCTTGATGAGAACGGGCGCAGCGGGATGAACAGTTAGTTGATCAACTGCGCTCTCCAGCGCGCCATGAGCTGCCCGACCGCTCAGGCGGCGCTGAGCTTCCGTAGGACGTACTGGTTGAGGCTCATGCCATCCTCGGCGGCGTGGATGGCAAGCTCGCGGTGCAGGCTCTCGCCGACGCGCAGGTTGAACTTGCCCGAGTAGCTGCGCTCGGCGAACGGCTGCGGCACCGCCTCGCCCTGCTCCTCCATGTCCGCGATCACTTCACGCAGTAGGTCCTGGAGCCCCTGCAGAGCCTCGATCTGCGAAGGGGCCAGCCAAGAGAGGGACGGGAACTCGGCGCAGGTGGCGACGAACTCGCGGTCCTCGACCGACCACGTAACGCGGTAGGTGTAGTGGGACACCTCAGGATGGGGATCGGTCTGCATCACATGGCCTCCTTCTTGTCGATCGCCTTGAGCACTTGCCGTACCTGGTACGCCTTGGCCTTGCCCTTGTCGTTCTGGATGTTGACGCGTGGGTCGCCCGCCCAGGGCATCTTGAAAACCGCATGGGAGGTGCCGGCCTGCCGCGGCTTCCCGAAGTAGTGCTCGCACACCCCGTAGAGATCGTTGTAGGCGATGTTCTGCTGGCTCTTCCGCATCGCTTCAACGAGCTTGTCTATGGATGGCACGCGTTGATAGTACTGCTAGCGGTACCACCGTCACAACGCTTCGCCGGCTGGGCCTCATGGCGACTCTGGTACGCGAGGACGGCCGAGAGGGGGACGTGTTCAGTCTCATCGACCCGAAGCGGTACGACGCTCCGTGAAGGGACATCGAGTCGCAGGGCTGGATCGCCCCGGCCGAGTGCGTCGAGGTCCGCGTGACGTTGACCGACGCGGAGCGGATGTCGTACGCGACGGCCGAGGCCGAGGAGCGCTACCGGATGGGGCCACCGCCCGAACCAGGCTGCCGGTGGTCAAGGCGCTGGTCGACCGGCACGCGGACGACCAGGTGTTGGTGATCGGCGCGTACATCGACCAGCTGCACCAGCTCGGGGATACCTCGACGCACCGATCGTGCAGGGCTCCACCACCAACAAGGAACGGGAACGGCACTTCGACGCGTCCGCACCGGCGAGATCCGCACGCTGGTGATCTCCAAGGTCGGCAACTTCTCGATCGACCTGCCGGACCCAGGTGTCGAGGACGTTCGGGTCGCGGCAGGAGGCACAGTGGCCGGGGCGGCGCTCAGCGAATAGCTACGCCTGCTCTCCCTGCTCCGTCATGTCAACCCGGGTGCTGGCCCGGCTCAGCGCCCGCGTCGAGCCGGGCGGGGTGACCGTGTCGGCCGAAGACCAGCAGGGCGTACGCCACTGGGTGTTCTGCGAGCTCTCCTCACACAGCGGCGGGGCCGGTCCCGGTAAGGGATCCGGCCCCGCCGAAGTGACGCAGTGGTTACTTGACCACGACGATGTGGTCGGCCCGCGCCGGCAGGAAGGTGGCATCCCCGTCCCAGCGCGCGGTGTACGTGTAGCTGCCCGACGCACCCGGCGTGTCGGTGAAGCGGAAGGTTCCGTCCGAGGCAGGGAACACCGCGGGCAGGATGACCATGGTGGTCTCGTCGCCGTTGAGGGTGCGGTACACCGTCAGCGAGGTGCCGGGGGTGAGGGCCCGGCCCGGGGTGGTCAGCGTCCCGCTGAACCGGAGGTTCCGGGCGAGGTTCGCCGTGGTCGGGCCGGTCAGGCTCAGCGTGGCCGGCTGCCGGGCCACCTCGACGGTCGCGGTGGCCTGGCTCCAGCGGAAGGCCGAGTTGCCGTCCCAGAGCACGTCGTAGTGGACGGTCCCGCCGACCGGCGGCGTGTCGGTGAGACTGAAGGTGCCGTCGGTGGCGGTCGTCACCGGGGCGAGCGTGGCACTGGTGCCGTCCGGGTGCCGGCGCGTCACCACCACCGGCTGCGCACCAGGCACCGACCCGTCGGACAGGGTGAGCCGGCCGGTCACGGTGAGCGGCACGAGCGCGGTCCCGGTGGCCGGGGCGGTCACGGCCACCGAGGACGGCGCCAGGGCGGCACCCCGCAGCCGCCACAGGGTGTAGCGCCCGGTGGACATCTCATACAGGACAGTGAAGGCGTCGGTGCCGGAGAAGGTAAGTGCGCCCTCCACCACCTGTCCGGCCGGGTTGTCGGCGTTGTGCAGCTTCGTGGTGGTCGCCGCGTCGTACACCCCGATGCGGGGGCCGGCGAGCTCGATCCGGTCACGGGAGGATCGGGTGCCGATCACCCGGGTGCCGTCCGCGCTGAGGGCGACGGCGTTCGGGAAGCCGACGAACGTCGGTTCCTCGCCGTACGCGCCGACCCTGGTCAAGCTGGCGGTGTCCCAGATGTCGTAGCGGTACGGCGAGTCGAACGCCGTGATCGCTCTCGAACCGTCCGCCGTGATGGTGATGTCCTTCAGGTACATGACGTTGATGTCGTGGCCGTCGAGCACCCCGCGCAGGGTGGCGGGGGTGGTGCTGACGTCGTACACGAACAGGTCGGCGGGGCTGCTTCCGGTCTCGCCGGCCACCACCGTGGACCCCCCGGCGGCGATCTTCGGCGGGCCGAACAGGCCGCTGGCGATGCGGACCGGCTCCGGCGTCGCCGCGGACAGGTCCAGGCCGACGACGCCGCCGCTCCAGCTGTTGGTGGGGCCGTGCCCGACCCAGAGGCGGTTGCCCGCCAGCGACACGTACGCCGGGTTCGGGTATGCGGTCAGGTCGAACCGTCGGGTGACGGTGAGGGCGGCGGTGTCGATCTCGACGATCTCGTTCGAGGCGTTGAGCGCCGCGTAGAGGCGGCTGCCGTCCGGCGTGACGGCCAGGCCCTGCGGTTCGGCGAGCCCGGTGACGGCGCCGACCGTGCTGCCACTCTCGTCGGTGACGAGGATCTGATTGCTGGCGGAGATGAACAGCCGGCCGTTGGCGGCGGCGATGTCCTTGACGAACTTCACCCCCTGCAGAGCGGTGCTGGTGTCCGCGGCCCGGGCGGGTGCGACGGCGGCGACGAGTCCGGTCGCCGCGATCAGTGTCGATGCCAGGGCCGAGCGGGCCATTCTGCGGAACCGCATACGCGGTCTCCCTTCGGTTGATACCCCGTGGTGCCCGGCGGCCGGCGGCGTGTGCCCGGAGGCCGGTGCCGGGTCGGCGACAAGATCGTCGCTCCTTGGTAGACGGCGATGTCACCGTCCACGGTGTTACGTGGGCCGGCTGAACACGCTTCCGGTGGCGCTTCTGTCTGCGTACACGAAGGGGGTTGGCGGGCCGCTGAGCGCGGCCCGCCAACCCCCGTGGCAGAGCGTGGTTATCCGGCCCCGCCGGCGCGGAACGCCACCCAGGCGTCGCTCATCCGGTCGGCCTGACCCACTGTGAACATGTTCATGCAGGAGTCCTGCGTGTAGTCCATGAAGTTGTGGATCGGGTCGAGCCCGGGCGCGGTGCAGGTGTCCGCACCCACCGGGCAGTTGAACTGCGGAGCCGCCTCGCGCGGGGTGTCCGCGACGAAGTCGCCGGACGCGGAGCAGCCGTGCGCGAAGGTGTGCTCCAGCATCAGCCAGTGCCCGACCTCGTGCGTCAGGGTGTCACCCAGGGCGTACTTGCCGGCCGTGCCGCCCGGCATCGACTCGTCGAGCATCACCACGCCGTCGATGTAGTCGCGGCCGTTGTTGTAGCCCTTCGGGAAGTACGCCCAGCCGAGCAGTCCGCCGCCGATGTTGGCCGCGTACACGTTGAGGGTCTCCGAGTCGCCGGTGTACAGCGCCTTCTTCATGTCCCGCTCGTTCTTGCCGGGCTCGACCCTGTACCAGGCGCTGTTCACCGTCCACGTGGTGTCGACGAGCGAGAACCGGAACGGCGTGTTGGAGGCGTCCGACGCGGTGCGGCCCGCGAACGAGTCGTTGAGCACCGTCATCTGCGCGGCGATCAGGTTGTTCCACCTGGTCGTCTCGGCCGCGGTGAGCGGGTGGTCGGAGATCATGTGGAAGACCGTCGGGATGGTGACGCTGCCGTTCGGCAGGCGCGGCGCGTCCTTGATCACGCCGTAGGCGTTGGCTTCGTTCTTGGAGTACAGCTCCGGCTCCTGGGCGGTGGCGCCCTCGGCGACCCGGGCGGCGCCGTGCGCGTCGGCGCCCGGCTCACACGCGGCGACGCCCGGGGAGGCGGTCGCGGGGGCGGCCGTGGCGAGCGCCCCGGAGGCGCCGCCGGACGCCAGGAACGTGGCGGCGGTGGCGGTGAGGACCGCCAGTCGGAAGGTCGGTCTTCTGCGCATCGGTGCACCTTTCGGTGAGGGAGGCGGTGCGGGGTCGATGACGTCGCTGTTCGGTATGAGAACACGTCGACGGCATCGGCAAAAGACCCTCTGAGCAGGACAGACTGCGATGTAACAGAACCGGATCGGCCAGCGCTGTTGGGGCCGCTCCGGCAGAGTTCAGAGGATGCGGGTGACCTGTTCGGCGGCGACTACCTGTTCCCGCCGCGCCGGGTCGAGGTTCGCGCTGATGACCACTGACGCGCCGGCGGAGAGCGGTGCCAGCAACCACTTCAGAGGCTGCTCGTGCTCGGCGGCGTCGACCAGCAGCCGGTCACCGGCGCGCAGGTCCAGCATCCCGGCGAACTCCTGGGCGAGCGCTCCCCACTGACCGTAGGTGGTGCCGTCCGCGCTGGCCGGATCCGACGGATGGATGGCGGTGTGGTCGGGCGTGACGTCCGGGTGGCGGAGCACCTCGGCGGACCAGTCCAGCCAGCCCAGCGGCACGTCGGTCAGCGGCCCCGGGCCGGTGCCGACGAGGTAGCGGTGCGGGGCGTCCGGCACGTCCTCCAGCCAGTCGTCCTGCCGCTCCGGCGTCACGAACACCGCGTCGAACGGCCGGTCGCCGCCGGATTCGAGCACCGGCAGGCCCGCCGTGGCGCGCGGTCGGAACGACACCGCCAGGCCGCAGGCCCAGGCGCCCAACAACACCGCGGCGGTACGCCAGTGCGGCGGCAGCAGGACCGCTACGCGGCTGCCGGGGCCGAGCCCGCAGCCGTCCCGCAGCAGGCTCGCGCTGCGCGCCGACCAGGCGCCGACCTGCTGTGCGGTCAGGTCGACGCGCTCACCGGTCGCCTCGTCGCGGTAACTGAGCAGCGGGCTCTCGGCGGCGGCCGGCGGGACCATCGGGTCGGCCGTGGCATGTGGCTGCATCTGCGTGCTCCCGGGTGACGACGTCGGCACCACCCTACGCAACGACTTTGGTCGCACCACTCGTCGGCCGATGGCCGTAGCGGCTGGCCGGGTGGCCCGCGCACGGTGACAGGCGACCCCCGCAGCGCCGTCGAGGAGTGCCCATGCCGACCGAACCCGACCCCGCCGACAGCACCGCGACCATCGACCGTGCCGCCAACCGTCTGCCACTGCGTCGGCGACTCCTGCCGGTGATCGCGTTGCTGCTGCTCGCGCCGTGGGCGGCCGAGTGCTCGTGGGGTGGCTTCGCCATCGACGACTTCCCGCTGGTGCTGATCTTCCTGGGCCCGATGTACGGCGGCGCGGCGATCCTCATCCGGGAGACCGCCCGGCACCTCGGCGGGGGCTGGCCGACCATCGTGCTGCTCGCCGCCGTGTTCGGCGTACTCCAGGCCGGCCTGGTCGACCAGTCGCTGTTCAACCCCGACTACCTCGACGACACGCAGTACGCCGACACCCGTGCCGCCGCCGAGGCGTCGCTGGTGCCGGGACTCGGCTTCAGCCTCCGGCAGGCCTTCGACTACGTGGGCAACCACATCGTGCTGACCATCTGCGCTCCGATCGTGCTGATCGAGTCGTTCCTCGGTGCGGACCGCCGGCTGCGGCCATGGCTGGGCCGGCCCGGTCTCGCCGTGGTGGGCGTGATCTACCTGCTCGGCAGCCTGCTGATCTTCTCCGACAGCAGCGGCCGGAAGGGCTTCCTGGCCAGCCCGCTCCAACTGGCCTTCGCCGCCGTCGTGGTCCTCGCCCTGGTCGCGACAGCCCTGCTGCCCCGCTGGCGCCGCACCCGCCCGCGCCGCGTCCGTCGGGTGCCGCATCCGCTCTGGGTGGCTCTGCTGGTCGTCCTCGTCCGTTTCGGCGGCGACCTGGCGCCCGGCTGGGCGGGAGTGACTGTCGCACTGACGCTTGCCGCTGCCGCCGGAGGACTGATCGCGTACTTGTCGTCGGGCAGCGGTTGGGGGCAGCGGCACGTGCTCGCCGCGGGCTCGGCGGGCCTGGTCAGCGCCGCCGCGTTCGCGTACCTGGTGCCGCCGTACTCCCCCGCGAGCCCGGCGGCGGCCCTGGCCGGCGACGTCGCGGTCACCATCATCACCGTGGCCCTGGTCGTTGGCGCCTGGTGGCGTCTGCGCCGCGCTTCGCCCGCTGTTCACGTCGCCGCACGCTGATGCTCTCCGGCGGTGTCGGCCCGGTGCCGACGAGGTAGCGGGTCGGGGCGCGGCCGTTTGCCAGCGCGGCGGCGGCAGCACCGCTACGCGGCTGCCAGCAGCGGACGATGCTCAGGGACTGGTCGCCGGCAGCAGGGCCGGCCGCTTCAACGTGCGCTGCGGCGGGCCCGCCATGTCGATGTGCTGTTGAGCGGTATACCTCAGCGGTATGAATATGACTCTGAGGTATACCGCTCACTGGCGCATCCGCGACGAGGGTGGCCGACGGTCACCTTCGACCTCCGACTGCGCCCACAGCACCAGCCAGGGGATCAGCTCTTGGCCGGCAGTTCCGGGCCGCCGTCGAGCAGTGCGGCCAGCAGGTCGCCGTACTCCTCGACCCGGTCCAGGACCTCGGCGGCGGTGAACTGGCGGACGGCGGGCCTCCGACCGCGCGCGCCGGCCTCGACCTCGTCCCAGGTCAACGGCGTCGACACCGACGGCACCGACTGGGCCCGCAGCGAGTACGGCGCGACTGTGGTCTTCGCCGCGTTGTTCTGACTCCAGTCGATGAAGACCTTGCCCGGGCGCAGGTTCTTCGCCATCTTCGACACGATCAGTTTCGGGTGCGCCTTCTCCAACTCCTGCGCGATCCGCTTGGCGTAGTCGGAGACGACATCGGACGGCTGGTTGCCGGCGATCGGGCAGCAGAGCTGCATGCCCTTCTTGCCGGACGTCTTCGGGTACGAGTCGATGCCGTCGTCGGCGAGCCGGTCGCGCATCAGCACCGCCACCGGGCAGCACTCGGCGAGCCCGGCCGGCGGGCCCGGGTCCAGGTCGACGACCATCATGTCGGGGTGCTCGCCGACCTTCCACTGGGGCGTGTGCAGCTCCAACGCGGCCAGGTTGGCCAGCCAGACCAGGGTGGGCAGGTCGTCGGCGACCACGTAGTCGATGGTCTCCCGGCCCTTCGTCGAGCCGGGCGCGGGCAGCGTCTCCACCCGCACCCAGTCCGGGGTCGCGGCCGGCTTGTTCTTCTCGAAGAAGGACTTGTCGTCCACCCCGTTGGGGAAACGGATCCGGGTGACCGGCCGGTCCCGCAGGTGCGGCAGCAGCACCGGCGAGATCCGGGTGTAGTAGTCGATCACCTCGCCCTTGGTGAAGCCGACCGCCGGATAGAGCACCTTGTCCAGGTTGGAGAGCTCCAGTGGGCGGCCCTCGACGTCCACCCGTAGCCGCTCACCCGGCATCGTCGACCTCCTCCGGCGGCTTGTCCGGGCGCAGCCGCAGCACCCGGGGGAAGCGCAGCCGGCCGTCGGGGGTGCGCTGGCCGTACTTCACCTCCACCACCACCCGGGGTTCTACCCAGATGGCGCCCCGGGCATCCTCGCGCGGCACACCCGCCGCGAACGGCGACGCGCCGGAGCGCAGCGGCTCCAGCTCGGCGAGGAGCGCCCGTTCGATGGCCGCGCCGATCCCGCCGCCGACCCGCCCCCGGTAGACCAACCGGCCGTCCGGCCCGGGCACCCCGACCAGCAGGCCGCCGATCCGGCGCGCTCCCGGCCGCCAGCCGCCCACCACGAAATCGCCTGTCACCTCCAACTTGACCTTCACCCAGTCCGGCGAGCGCACCCCGGGGCGGTAGACGGAGCCGACCCGCTTCGCCATCACCCCCTCCAGGCCGTGCTCACCTGCCGCCTCGTAGGTGGCCGGGCCGTCGGAGAAGACCGGCGGCACCGCCCACCGGGCACCGCCGAGGGCGAGCGCGTCCAGTGCCTCGCGGCGGCGCTCGTACGGCCAGCCGGTCAGGTCGTCGCCGTTCCACCGCAGCAGGTCGAAGATCATGTACGTCACCGGCATGACCGCCGCCAACCGGGCCGCCTTGTTCCGGTCCCGCACGTGCATCCGCTCGGCGAGGGCCGTGAACGACGGCTGCCCACCCTCGCCGAGCAGCACGACCTCGCCGTCGAACACCGCGTCGTCGACCTGCTCGTGCAGCGTGGCCAGCTCCGGGTACGCGGCGGTGATCTCCGCGCCGGAGCGGGCGTACAGGCGCTGAGCACTGTCGGAGATGTCGGCGAGGGCACGGATGCCGTCCCATTTGAACTCGTACACCCAGCCGTCACCGGCCGGGAGCGACCCGGTCATCGCGAGCATCGGCTTGAGCGGCGCGCCGGGCACGACCCGACTGTAGTAGCAGGCCGAACACCTCGCGTCCGGTTCTTTCGGATGCGAGCATGGTCGATACCGGGGAAGGGAGCGCAGGATGCGTGCCATCTGGAAGGGAGCCGTGTCGTTCGGGCTCGTCTCGATCGGGGTGAAGTTGTACTCCGCGACCGAGGAGAAGGACATCCGGTTCCATCAGGTGCACCGCGAGGACGGCGGGCGGATCCGCTACAAGCGCACCTGCTCGGTCTGCGGCGAGGAGGTCACCTACGACGACATCGCCAAGGGCTACGACATCGGCGGCGGCGAGATGGTGATTCTCACCGACGAGGACTTCGCCGACCTGCCGCTGACCAGCTCCCGCGCGATCGACGTGCTGGAGTTCGTCCCCGCCGAGCAGGTCGACCCGATCCTCTACAACAAGGCGTACTTCCTGGAGCCCGAGGGCACGGCCACCAAGCCGTACGTGCTGCTGCGCGACGCGCTAATCGACTCGGAGCGGGTGGCCATCGTCAAGGTGGCGCTGCGCCAGCGGGAGCAGCTCGCCACGCTGCGCGTGCGTGAGGGTGTGCTGCTGCTCAATACGATGCTCTGGCCGGACGAGATCCGTACCCCCGACTTCGGGTTCCTCGACGAGGACCTCAAGGTGCGCCCGCCCGAGCTGGCGATGGCCAGTTCGCTTATCGACTCGATGACCGGCGAGTTCGAGCCGGACGTCTTCACCGACGACTACCGGGCGGCGTTGCAGGAGGTCATCGACGCCAAGGTGGAGGGTCGGGAGGTCGTGCAGCCCGAGGAGGTCGAGGAGGCCCCGGCCGCGGCGGTCGACCTGATGGCCGCGCTGAAGGCATCGGTGGACCGGGCCCGGGCGGCCCGCGGCGAGCAGCCCGCGCGTGCCGGCGGCGGTGGCGAGCCGACGCCCATCTCGTCGGCCCGCTCGGCGCAGAAGACGGCCGAGAAGAAGGCGACCAGGGCGCCCGCGAAGAAGGCCGCCGCGAAGAAGACGGCGGAGAAGAAGACGGCCGAGCCGGCGAAGAAGACCGCCGCCAAGAAGACCCCCGCGAAGAAGGCGGAGCCGGCGAAGAAGACGGCCGCGCGCAAGACCGCACCCCGCAAGAGCGCCTGACCGTACGCCGCACCGGCGGTGTCCGCCGGACCGGGTACGCTCCGCCGGCCAGTGGCCACCGGAGGAGCCCCCATGCCGTACACCCCTGATCTCGGTCGGTTGTTGACGCCCGGCGCCCGTTTCACGGACCAGCACGGCGCGTACCTGATCGAGGTCCATTCGGTGGGCGACATCGCGCTGCCGACCGGCCAGGTGGTCGGGTGTGACCCGCTGGTCCGCCCGGACGCCGAGCCGTTCACGGTGACCGTGCCCCCGGGGCGGCATCCGGCCCGGGCCTGGGTGGCCGCGGTGCTCCGGGAGGACGCCGAGGTGGACCGGCGGGTCGCCGCGCTGGAGCTGGTGATCTCCGACGGGCCGACGGTCCGCTGGGAGCCGGCCGTCGTCGGCGACCAGGACGTCGCAGGCCTCGGCGCCGACGACTACTTCGGGTACGGGGTGGACGCGGGCGCCGGCACCCTGGCCGACCCGACGGCGCTCGCCGTCCTGGAGACCTGGGAAGAGGAGCAGGTCGAGGACGTGTTCATCCCGGCGGAGCTGCCCTCGTCGCCGGTCCCTGGGCTGATCACCGCCGTCCTGGACGAGGCCACCGGCGCGAACGTCGTAACCGTCGCCACCGGCTGGGGTGACGGTTGCTACGGCACCTGGATCGGCCGGGCCGCCGACGGGCGGGTCACCTCGTTCGTGACCGACTTCATGGTCGTCCCGGGATAACCGCCTCCGACGGCGTCCCTGGGCGATCCGTGCCGTCCGGGGCGGGCACGGTGGGCCGCCGGGCGGGTACCGTGTGCGTCGGCTTTCCCCCCGGCACCGGGTGCCGGCCACACCTTCGCAGCAGGGAGTCGACGACGTGAGCGAGCGGACGCAGCAGAACCGGTCGGAGGGCCAGAGCCCGGCGACGAAGGCGGGGCGGCGGCTGGCCGCCCAGCTGGCGGAGCAGAAGGCCGCCGAGGCGAAGCGCCGCCGCAACGCGTGGGCGGGCGGCCTCGCCGGCATCGCCGTGATGGCGCTGCTGATCGGCGGTTTCGTGTGGATCGACAAGACGCGGGGCGACGACGACAAGTCCGCGAACCAGGCCGCCGCGACCCCGACCGCCTCCGCCGCGGCTCCGGACGCGCCCACCGCGCCGCCCGCCCCGCAGCTGCCCGAGGGCGCCGACCCGGCGCTGGGCAGCAAGCCGGCGGTGAAGGCGGGCACCGGCGAGCTGAAGAAGCTCACGGTCACCCCGGTGATCAAGGGGACCGGCCCGGCGGTGAAGCAGGGTCAGACGATCACTACCAACTACGTGGGCGTGTTCTACAAGGACGGCAAGGAGTTCGACTCGTCCTGGAACGCCGGGCAGCCGGCCTCCTTCCCGATCGGCGTCGGTCAGGTCATCCCCGGCTGGGACCAGGGCCTGGTCGGCGTGACCGTGGGCAGCCGGGTGCAGCTCGACATTCCGGGCGAGCTGGCGTACGGCAACGACGAGGCCGCCGCCGGTGGACGCCCGACCGGCCCGCTGCGCTTCGTGGTGGACGTGCTCGCCGCCCAGTGACCTGCCCGGATCGTCCCGGTTGTCGCCGGGACGCGATGGAGTTGTTCACATGGGGCTTCCGGCCCGTCACCCTCCGGCAGTAGGTTCGGCGTCACCCCGGGCGGCCCACCGTCCGGGGTGACCATGCGGACGCGGGACGCGGAGGTGCACGTGACGGACGAGCCTGGGCGCACGGCCCGGTTGATGTGGACGCACTTCGAGCCGGTGCACGCGGTCACCTACTTCCACCCCCGGGCGCGGGCCGCGTACGAGGCGGTCGGGCTGCGCGGCTACTGGCGGGGTTACTTCGCCGGGCGGGCCGCCCCGCTGGGTGCCACCGAGGCAGCGCCGGTGATCTCCGCGTTCTTCACCTTCGCACCGCCGATGGTGACCCGGGCACTGCCGGCGGTGTGGCGGTTGGCCACTCCGCAGGAGGCGCTGCGTGCCCGGCTGACCGGCGCGGTGCAGGCCCTCGCCGAGCTGACGTACGAGCTGCCGGAGACCCATCTGGCGGAGGCCGCCGACCTGTTGGAACGGGCCGCCGCCGCGGCGCAGACGGCCGGGCGGCTGCTCGGCGCGGTAAACGCGGCGCTGCCGATCGGGGAGTACCCCCTGGCCCGGATGTGGCAGGCCGCCACCACGCTGCGCGAACATCGGGGCGACGGGCACGTGGCGGCGCTGGTGGCCGCCGGCCTGGACCCGGTGGAGACGCTGGCCTGGCGGGTCGCCGTGGACATGTCGCCGCAGAACCTGCTGGGCCGGGGCTGGTCCGAGGAGCAGTGGCGGGCCGCCCGCGAGCGGTTGGCGCAGCGGGGCTGGTTGACACCGGACGGCACGGCCACCGAGCACGGCCGGGCCGGCTTCCAGGCGGTCGAGGACGCCACCGACCTGGCCGCCGCCCACCCGTGGCAGGCCCTCGGCCCCGACGACACGGACCGGCTCCGGGAGCTGCTGGAGCCGATCGCCAGGTCCTGCCACACGCTGATCCCGGAGGGCAGCCCGATCGGACTGCCCGCGCTGCCCGGCTGACCGGACACCTCCGGGTCGGGCAGGATGGGCCCGTGGTGGATGCGGTGGTCTTCGACCTGGACGGCGTGATCGTGGATTCCGAGCCGGTGTGGGAGGAGGTCCGGCGGGCGTACGTGGCGGCGCACGGCGGCACGTGGCAACCGGACACGCAGCGCCGGTTGATGGGCATGAGCACCGGTGAGTGGGCGCACTACCTCAGCGGCGAGCTGGGGGTGGGCCGCACCGCCGGGCAGGTCGCCGACGAGGTGGTCGAGGAGATGACCCGGCGTTACCGGGACCACGTACCCCTCATCGACAGCGCCGACGAGGTGGTGCGCCGGCTGGCCGCGCGGTGGCCGCTGGGGCTGGCCAGTTCGTCGCCGACCCGGCTGATCGCGGCGGCGCTGGCCGCCACCGGCCTCACCGACGCGTTCGTGACGACCCTGTCCACCGAGGAGACCGAACGCGGCAAGCCGGCCCCGGACGTGTACCTGAGCGTGGCGCGGCACCTCGGCGTCGACCCGGCCCGCTGCGTGGCGGTGGAGGACTCGTCGAACGGGGTCCGGTCCGCCGCCGCCGCGGGGATGCGGGTGGTGGCGGTGCCGCACGGGTCGTACCCTCTCGACCCGGACGCGGCCGGGCTGGCCGTGGTGTCGCTTGCCGCGATCGGCGAGCTGACCCCCGAGCTGGTGGACGACCTGGGTTGATCGAGGCTGAGCGGGGTACCGCAGCCGCGGTGCTCGGCGCGGATGCCGTGCAGGGTGAGGAGACCACGGATGAAAGCCATCGTGTACGAGCGCACCGGCGATCCTTCGGTGCTGAAGCTGGTCGACCGGCCGGTGCCGGAGCCGGGGGCGGGCGAGGTCCTGGTCCGGGTGGCGGTTTCGGGGGTGAATCCGACGGACTGGAAGTCCCGCCGCAGCGCCGCGCCGGACGGGTGGCAGATCCCCGGGCAGGACGGCGCGGGTGTGGTGGAGGCGGTCGGCGAGGGGGTCGACCGTGAGTTGATCGGCGAGCGGGTCTGGATCTGGGAGGCGGCCTGGCGGCGGCCGTGGGGCACCGCTGCGGAGTACACGCTGGTGCCGGTCCGGCAGGTGGTACGCCTGGGTGACGCCTCGTTCGAGGTGGGGGCCAGCCTGGGCATCCCGTTCCTCACCGCGCACCGCTGCCTGACCGCTGGGGAGTTCATGCCGGACGTGCTGCGCGCCGGCGCCCTGGCCGATCACACGGTGCTGGTGCAGGGCGGGGCGGGCGCGGTCGGCAACGCGGCGATCCAGCTCGCCCGCTGGGCCGACGCCACGGTGATCACCACGGTGAGCAGCGCGGAGAAGGCGCAGCTCGCGGCGGCGGCCGGCGCCTCCCACGTGATCAATTACCTGGAGCAGGACGTGGTCGAGGAGGTCCGCAGGATCGCCCCCGACGGCGTGCACACGATCGTGGAGGTCTCCCCCGCCCGGAACGCCGCGATCGACGTACAGGTGCTGCGGCACGGCGGCGCGGTCTGCATGTACGCCGACGACGGCGGGGGCGAGGTGACCATCCCGGTCCGGCCGATGATGGCG
This sequence comes from Micromonospora orduensis, assembly GCF_006228125.1. Lineage (GTDB taxonomy): Bacteria > Actinomycetota > Actinomycetes > Mycobacteriales > Micromonosporaceae > Micromonospora > Micromonospora orduensis. Next base: position 14,809 of record NZ_VDFY01000113.1, read on the forward strand.
CCGAACGCGCGCTGGCAGTTCGTGCTTGTCTACACCGAGCCGAAGGCGGCCAAGGCGCAGGGGGTGGTCGACGTGGCGGCGGCGGCCAACCAGGGCGGCATCCGGGTCGGCGCGGACGCGGGTCTGCCGCTGCACCGCTATCCGCTGGCCGGGGCGGCCGACGCACACCAGGCGGTGGAGGACTCGGCGGTGGGCAAGGTGCTGATCAGCACCAGCGACGCCTGATCGGGTCGCTCACCACCCTATTTCCCCGTCATCAGGACAGAGACGAACAAGTTTCGCAACAATGACAGTGCGGGTCGCCCCGCGTGGAACGGGCGGCCCCGGCGCGGTGCGAACGCCGGGGCCGCCCCCTGGGGAGGAATGTCAGGAGTAATCCCTCACCCAACAGGCGACGGTGCCCGGAAAAACGTTACGGGGCTGTCAGCTCCCGGACAGTCAGCTCGCCCCCGGCGTACTGCGAACGGACGACCTTCTTGTCGAACTTGCCGACGCTGGTCTTCGGCACCGCGTCGATGAACGCCCACCGCTCGGGCAACTGCCAGCGGGCCACCGAACCGGCCAGGAACTCCCGCAGCTCCTCGGCGGTCACCGAGGCACCCTCCCGGACCACCACGGTCGCCAGGGGCCGCTCGTCCCACCGCTCGTCCGGCACACCCACCACGCATGCCTCAAGCACCGCCGGGTGGGCCATCAGCGCGTTCTCCAGCTCCACCGACGAGATCCACTCACCACCGGACTTGATGACGTCCTTGGCGCGGTCGGTCAACGTGATGTAGCCGTCCGGCGAGAGGGTGCCCACGTCCCCCGTACGCAGCCACCCGTCGCGGAACTTCTCGGAGTCCGGGACGTCGTCACCGACGTACCGCGCGGTCACCCAGGGCCCCCGGACCTCCAGCTCCCCCACGGCCGTGCCGTCGGCGGCCAGCGGCTCGCCCAGCGGGCCGACGATCCGCGCCTGCACCCCCGCCGGCACCCGCCCCTGCGTGTAGCGGTACCGCCACGCCTGCTCACCGCTAGCGCCGGCCGGCGGGCGCGACACCGAGCCGAGCGGGGACATCTCCGTCATCCCCCAGGCATGGATGACGTCGATCCCGTACCGCTCGTCGAACGCGTGCATCAGCGCCGGCGGACAGGCCGACCCGCCGACGATCACCTCGGTGAGCGAGGAGGTGTCCACGTCGTGGTCGTCCAGGTAGGCCAGCAGGTCGGTCCAGATCGTCGGCACCGCGCCGGCCAGGGTGGGCCGCTCCGCGGCGATCATCTCGGCGATCGGGGCGGCCTGGAGGAACCGGTCCGGCATGATCATCGACGCGCCGGAGAGGAACGCCGCGTACGGCAGGCCCCACGACATGGCGTGGAACATCGGCACGATGGCCAGCTCCCGGTCGGTCGGCCCGAGACCGAAACCCTCCGGCATGCAGACCTGCAAGGAGTGAAGGTAGATCGACCGGTGCGAGTACGCCACGCCCTTCGGGTTGCCGGTGGTGCCGGAGGTGTAGCAGAGCGCCGCCGCGTCGCGCTCGTCCACCTCGGGCCAGTCGTACACCTCGGGCCGGTCGGCGAGCAGCGCGTCCCAGTGGTGCACGGTGATCCGGTCACCGGCCGCCGCCACCAGCGGCGCCGGATCGCCACCGCCGACCACCACCACGTGCCGCACCGTGGTCAGCTCGCCGATCACCCGGGCCAGCAGCGGGATGAGGGTGGTGTCGACAAGCACCACCCGGTCCTGCGCGTGGTTGGCGATGTAGACGACCTGGTCGGGAAAGAGCCGGATGTTGAGGGTGTGCAGCACCGCGCCCATGCTCGGCACCGCGAAGTAGGCGACCAGGTGCTCGTTGTTGTTCCACATGAAGGTGGCGACGCGCTCGTCGCCGGTCACCCCGCACTCGTCACGCAGCGCGTGCGCCAGCCGGGCGGCGGTCCGACCCACCTCGGCGTACGTCATCCGGCGGGGTTCGGCGCCGGTCCAGGTGACCACCTCCGCCGTGCCGTGCACGGTGGCGCCGTGGTCGAGGATCCGGGAGACCTGCAGAGGGGCGTCCATCATCGTGCTACGCATGGGTAACAAGCTAGTGTCGCCGGTCACACCTTGGGAACCCCCGTAAATTGTCGCAGGTGAGCATCTCCTGGGCCGATTCGTACGTGGGACAGTTACGCGCGCTCGCCGGGGACCGGACGCTGATGTTCGTCGGCGCCCGTGCCGTGGTCAGCGACAACGCCGGTCGCATCCTGCTGATCCAACGCTCCGACAACGGCCAGTGGGCCATGCCCGCCGGGGCGATGGAGCTGGGCGAGTCGATCGCCGACTGCGCGGTGCGGGAGGTCCGCGAGGAGACCGGACTGCGCGCGCTGCGGGTCTGCGCGTTCGCCCTCTACACCGGCCCGGACCGGACCAGCACCAACATGTACGGGCACACCTACCAGGTCTTCACCACGGCGTTCAAGGTCGAGGAGTGGGACGGGCAGCTCAGCCGGGCCACCGACGAGACCACCGACGCCGGCTTCTTCCCCCGGGACCGGTTCCCTACCCCGCTCTCCACCTCGGTAATGGAAACCCTTGCCGACCTGGACGTCTTCGAGCAGACCAACCGCCTGATCCTCAAGTAGGCCGCACCCGGCCCGGCGGGTGAGACGCCGGACCGGGCTGACGACGTCAGATCATCGTCTGGGACTTGGCCTCCATGTCGGCGGCCGCCTCGTCCTTGGACTCGCGGGTCAGCGGCTTGCCGCCCGGGGCCGGAGCCTCACCGCCGAGCGGGTCGGCACCGCCCTTGGCGCCCTGCGGACCGGCGCCGCGCAGTTCCTTGTTGGGCAGCGCCACCGTCACCACCACGGCCACGATCGCGATCAGGCCGGCGGTCAGGAAGACCATGTCCAGCGCGTCGACGAAGGCGTTCTGGATGGCCGACCGCACCGGCCCGGGCAGGGCCATGATGGTCGCCGGGTCGTTGATCGAGATGTTCGTGCCGCCGCTCGCCGCCACCTGCGCCTGCTGCTGAGGCGGGAGCTGGGCGATCGCGCCGGGCAGCCGGTCGGACAACCCTCCGGCGAGCCTCGCGGAGAGCACCGCGCCGAGGATCGCCACCCCGAACGAACCGCCCAGCGACCGGAAGAACGTCGCCGACGAGGTGCCGGCGCCCAGGTCGCGCACGGAGACCGCGTTCTGCACCGCGAGGACCAGCGACTGCATGCAGAGCCCCAGGCCGACGCCGATCACCACCATGAAGGCGAACGCGAGCCAGAGCGAGGTGCCCACCTTCAACTGGGTGAACAGGAACATGCCGACCAGCAGGGTCACCGACCCGGCGACCGGGAACCACTTGTACCGGCCGATCCGGCTCATCGCCCGCCCGGTGAGAATGGAGGTGACGATGATGCCGGTCATCATGGGCAGCATCAGCAGACCGCTGCGGGTCGGCGAGGCGCCCTTGACGATCTGGAGGTACAGCGGGATGAAGATGATCGACCCGAACATCACCAGACCGAGGACGAACCCGGCCGAGTTGGCGAGTGCGAACGTGGCGCTGCGGAACAGGCGCAGCGGCAGGATGGGTTCGGCGACCCGGGCCTCCTGGAGCACGAAGAGCACGGCGAGCACGGCACCCGCGACGAAGAGTCCGATGATCACCCCGGAGCCCCACGCGTACTCGTTGCCGCCCCAGCTCAGCGCCAGCAGCAGACAGCTCACCCCGGCGACCAGCAGGCCGGCACCGAGCCAGTCGATCGCGTGGTCGCGGCGTTCGAACGGGATCAGTCGCATGACGTGGTAGCAGACCACGATGGCCAGGATCGCCAGCGGCACGTTGATGTAGAAGATCCACCGCCAGTCGGTCTCCGCGAAGTAACCGCCGACCAGCGGACCGGCCACCGACGAGATGCCGAAGACCGCGCCGAACAACCCCTGGTAGCGGCCACGCTCGCGGGGTGACACGACGTCCGAGATGATGGTGAACGCCAACGTCAGCAGACCACCGGCGCCCAGACCCTGGATGCCCCGGGTGACGATCAACTGGGTCATGTTCTGCGACAGTCCCGCCAGCAGCGACCCGACCAGGAACGTGCCGATCGAGAACAGGAACACCGGGCGGCGCCCGTACAGGTCGGCCATCTTGCCGTACAGCGGCGTCGACGCCGTCGAGGCGAGCAGGTACGCGGTCACCACCCACGAGTAGTGGTTGATGCCGCCCAGCTCACCGACGATTGTCGGCAGAGCCGTACCGACGATGGTCTGGTCGAGTGCGGCCAGCAGCATGCCGGTCATCAGACCGAACATGAGCAGCCGGATCTGCTGACGGTTCAGCACCGGCGCGGCGGAGGCTTCGGTGGTCATGTGCCCTTCTATCCGGCAAGCCGCAGAACATGCGCCGAACCGCGAAAAACCCCCAACCCCGCCCCGCCGGCGTTGATCATGAAGTTGTTGCCACGACACGCCGGCCGCGATGGCAACAACTTCATGATCAACAGGGATTCAGGCGAAGGTCTTGGTGATCTGGGCGCAGAAGGCGGGCAGGTCGTCCGGGTTGCGGCTGCTGGTCAGGTTGCCGTCCGTCACGCACTCCTCGTCGACCCAGGTGGCGCCCGCGTTGGTCAGGTCGGTCCGCAGGGTAGGCCAGGAGGTGATCCGCCTGCCCCGCACCACGTCGGCCTCGACAAGCGTCCACGGGCCGTGGCAGATCACCCCGACCGGCTTGCCCGCGTCGAAGAACGCCTTCACGAACCGCACCGCGTCCGGGTCGCCGCGCAGGAAGTCCGGGTTCGCCACCCCGCCGGGCAGCACCAGCGCGTCGTAGCCAGCCGCGTCCGCCTTGTCCGCGGTGACGTCCACGTCGTACGTGCGGGACTTGTCCAGGTGGTTGAACGCCTGGATGGAACCGGGCTTGAGCGAGACCAGCTCGGCCGTCGCGCCGGCCTTCTCGACCGCCTCGCGCGGCTGGACGTACTCGACCTCCTCCACGCCGTCGGCGGCCAGGAAGGCGATCCGCTTGCCCTGAAGTGTCGCTGCCATCTCGGTACATCTCCTTTCCGAGGGGTACCACAGTTCCCTTCCCGGCCCGCAACGCCCGAAACGGCCCCAGCCAGTAAGGAAGGGTGCGACCCGTCGCCGCGCAGGTTTGTCCGGCAGGCCGCTGGGGACCCGGGGCGGCATGGCAGGAGCAGCAGCGGAACAGCGCCGGCTCGCCACCGTCGTGGAGAGCTGGCTCGGACGCCCGGTCCTCGTCGTCGGCGACGCCATGTTGGACGAGTGGCGGTTCGCCGAGTCCGACCGGCTGTGCCGGGAGGCACCCGCCCCGGTCCTCACCCTGCGTCGGCGGATCTCCGCCGCCGGCGGGGCCGCGAACACCGCGGTCAACGTGGCCACCCTGGGCGGTCGGGCGGTGCTTGTCGCACCGGTCGGCGCGGACGTCGCCGGCGACGAACTGCACGACTGCCTGGACCGTGCCGGCGTCTGGGACCGGACGGTCAACCAGCCGGGCCGGCCCACCCCGGTGAAGCGACGGATGCTGGCCGGCAACCAGATCCTGCTCCGGGAGGACTCCGGCGACCCGGACGACGCGCTCGACCCGGACGGCGTGACCCGACTGATCACCGCCCTGGACTGCGCCACCGAGGAGCTGCGGGCCGCAGCCGGCGGGGAGGCGCCGACCCTGGTGGTCTGCGACTACGGCCTCGGCGCGCTGCCCGCGCCGGTGCGCGCCTGGCTGGTCGAGCAGCGGGAGCGGTACGCCACGGTCGCGCTGGACGCCCACGACCTGGCCGACTGGCGGGGCCTCGCGCCCACCGTGGTCACCCCCAGCTTCGCCGAGGCGACCCGCCTGCTGGCCCGCGCCGGCGGTGCGACCCGACCGGCGGCCGGCCCCGGCCTGCACCTGGAACACCCCGACCACGACCCGGCCGACGGCCCGTCCGAACTGAGCGTCGGCGCCGCCCCGGGCGGAGCCCACACCAACGACGACAGCACCGATCGCCCCGGCCCGGTCGGTGAGCCCACACCCGGCGAGGGCCGGGTCGCCCTGACCGGTGACGGGCTCAGCGTCACGGGCACCGGCGTCACCGTGAACACCGAGGCCGGGGCGGGCGTCGACCGGGCCGTACTGGCCGAGTCACGCCTCGCCGAACTGCGCGCCCACACCGGCGCGGACGTGGTCGCGGTGACCCTGGACACCGAGGGCGCGGTGGTCGGCGGCGCCGACGGGGAGCCACGGCGCAGCCACAGCACACCGGTCCCGGCGAGCCACGCCGTGGGGGCCGGCGACGCGTACCTGGCGGCGATGACGCTGGCCCTGGCCGCCGACGCACCGCTGCCCACCGCCGCCCAGCTCGCCCAGCTGGCGGCCACCATCACGGTGTCCGACACCGGCACCTGCGTGTGCCGGCGCGAGGACCTGCTGACCGCGCTCGACCTGCCGCCGGAGACCACCGGGCACCCGTCGCTGGTCGGCACGGACGAGTTGGAGGCGCTCGTCGCCGAGCACCGCGAGGCGGGACGGTCGGTGGTGTTCACCAACGGCTGCTTCGACGTGCTGCACCGGGGACACGTCCGCTACCTGGAGCAGGCCCGCGCCCTGGGCGACCTGCTCATCGTCGCGGTCAACTCGGACGGCAGCGTCCGTCGCCTGAAGGGCCCGGACCGGCCGGTCAACCCGGTCGAGGACCGCGGCGCCCTACTCGCCGCCCTGTCCTGTGTGGACCACGTGGTGGTCTTCGAGGAGGACTCACCCGCCGCGCTGATCGAGGCCGTCCGCCCGGACGTGTACGTCAAGGGTGGCGACTACCCACCGGAGCTGGTGCCCGAGGCGCCGCTGGTGCGCCGGCTGGGTGGTCAGGTGCGCACCCTGGGGTACGTGCCGGACCGGTCCACGTCCGCGATCATCGAACGGATCCGGGCGCACAGCCAGGACCGGGAACCCGAGCCGGCCCGGGAAGCCGACCCGTCGCTGAACACCCGCACCCGCGCGTCGTGAACCGCCCCCTCGACGCCGGCACCCCGGAGGCGTTCCGCACCGATCGGCTGGTCGACGTGCTGATCCCGACCCGCAACCGGCCGGCCGAACTGGCGGTCACCCTGGCCGGGCTCGCCGCCCAGGAAGGGGTGCCCGGCTTCGGGGTGGTGGTCAGCGACCAGTCCGACGCCGAGCCCGCGTACGCCCACCCGGCGGCGGCCACCATGGTCCGGGCGCTGCGGCACCGGGGGCACCCGGTGCTGCTGACCCGCCGGCTGCCCCGACGCGGGCTCGCCGAACACCGCGCGTACCTGCTCGCCGCCTCGGCCGCCCGGTACGTCCTCAACCTCGACGACGACGTCTGGCTGGAACCGGGGGCGCTGCACCGACTGGTCACCGCGATCGGGGAGCTGGGCTGCGGCTTCGTCGGCAACGGCGTGCACGGCCTGTCGTACGTCGACGACGTCCGACCGGAGGCGCACGGGCACTACGAGGAGTGGGCCGGGCCGCCCGCACCGGAGCGGATCCGGCCGGGCACCCCGGAGTGGGACCGGGCCCGGATCCACTCGGCGGCCAACCTGCTGCACGTCACGGATCAGGTGGCGCCGCCGCCCGGCGCATGGCGCGCGTACAAGGTCTCCTGGATCGGCGGGTGCGTGCTCTACGACCGGGCGAAGCTCGTCGACTCCGGGGGGTTCGACTTCTGGCGTCGGGTGCACGAGAAGCACCAGGGCGAGGACGTCGCCGCCCAGCTCGCCGTGCTGGCCCGGCACGGCGGGGCGGGCATCCTGCCCAGCGGCGCCTACCACCTGGAGTCCCCCACCACGGTCACCGAGCGGGACGTGGAGGCGTGGGAGGTCGTCCTCGCCGACGAGGACACCCCGCAGCCGGCCTGAGCGCCCCTACCGGCCGAGCAGGTCCCGCGCGGCCTCCAACACCTCGATGACCGGCACGTCGGTGACGAACGAGTCGCGGTGCGGGCATTCGCCGTCGCCGGGCCGGTGCGGGTAGATGCCAGGCGTGCAGTCCACCCCGCAGACCGGGCAGTGCACCATCCACGAGCTGATCGGCCGGTGGCGGCCACGCAGCGGATGCGCCGTGGTGATCAGGTTGCCGACCCAGAAGATGCCCACCGTGGGCGTGCCCACCGCGGCGGCCAGGTGCACCGGGCCGGTGTCGTTGGAGACGACGAGGGCGCAGTCGGCGTAGCAACCGACGAGGCCGCCGAGGCTGAACGTGCCCACCTGCGGCCGGACCGGCACCCCGGCCGCCGCGACGACCCGGTCCACCACCTCCTGCTCGGTGGGCGTACCGGTCACCAGCACCTCGTACCCGTCGTCGTGCAGCGCGCGGGCCACCTCGGCGAAGCGCTCGGCGGGCCAGCGGCGGCGGGTGTCGGTGGCACCCGGGTGCAGCGCCACCCGGGGCCGGTCGGCCGGCCCGAGCACCCGGGCCGCCTCGGCCCGGTCGTCGTCGGTGACGGCCAGCGTCGGCACGATTGTGGTCGCCGGAGCGCCCACCAACCCCACCACCTCCAGGTAGCGGATCACCTCGTGCTGGTAGTAGATGTACGGCAGACACCGGTTCAGCGGCGGTGCGTCGTCGGCGCGCAGACCCACGGTCAGTCGGGCGCCGAGCCGACTGATGAACGGATTCGAGTTGGCGCCGCCGCCGTGGATCTGCACCGCCACGTCGAAGTCCTCGCCGACGGCGGCGGCCACGAAGTCGTCCATCGACGACTCCGGCTCACCCGGCTCCGGCGTACGGATGCCGGGCGCGGGCGGCACCACGAGGACCCGGTCCACCGGGCCGGGCCGGTCACGCCAGAGCTTCACGTGCCATGGCGCACCGAGCAACACGATCTCCGCCGAGGGGTACGCGGCACGCAGCGCGTCGAGGGCCGGCAACGCGAACACGAAGTCACCGAGCGCGTTCGCGCGCAGCACGGCGATCCGCCGCACGCCGGGGACGAGCCCAGCCGTCGGGCCGAGCAGGGACGGGGTGGCCACGCGGCCGCTACGGCCGGTCGATCTCGCCGACGGTGTCCGGGTGGTGCAGCTCCCGGTCCGCCGCGGGATCGGCCGGCATCGGCGTACCCCCGGAGGCGTTGCCGGAACGCGGCCCGGTGCGGCCGACGGTGATGGTGCGCGGCGTGGGCCGCCTCGCTCGGGGCACCCGGACGCGGAGCAGACCGTGGTCCATCACCGCGTCGATGCCGTCGGGGTCGACCCGGGACGGCAGGTCGATCCGGTACTCGAAGCCACGCGTCTCGAAGCCGCCCGGGATGCCCTGGTCGGCGTTCACCTCCGCCTCGGAACGGGCCCGCACGCACAGCTCCCGGTCGTCCAGCTCGACCGCCACCTCCTCGGGCGCCACCCCGGGCAGCCGGACGACGACCTCCCAGCCGTCGGAGGTCTCGGTCAGCTCGACGTCGGACGACGCGGACCGGCCACCGACCAGGCGACTCAGCTCGGCGCGCAACGACTGCAACTCACCCATCGGGTCCCAGCCCTGCTGGCGGCCTCGCCACCCCCGGCTGAAACCGCCGCTCTGCTGCTCGCTCATCACACCTCTCCGATCCGCTGAGGGGCCGTGGTCGGCCGCAGCGAGCTGGGCGCGTCCAGGCCGGCGTCCCGGTCGACGCCCACGCCGAGCCGGTCGACCAGCTCGCCGCCGAGCCAGGCGCTGATGCCGAGGATCGCCACCGCGACGATCTCGATCGCGATCAGCGCGCCGCCGGCGGCCCGGGAGTCCGCGTTGAGCCGGACCGCCCAGACGGCCGCGAAGAGCAGGATCACCGCGACGTTGGCTCCCGCGTGCAGCAGACCCACCCGCTTGGCGCGGGTGCCGGTCGGGATCGCCAGCAGGTCGAAGGAGCCGGCCGCCGCCGCGAGCAGGCCGCCGATCAGACCGACCGTGATGTTCCAGTACGCGACCTCGCCGAGGAAGTCGGGACCGCCGACCGTGTCCACCACGTCGAACAACACAGCCGTGACCAGCAGCGCGACCGGGAACATGACAAGCATCGGATGGACTGGGTGACCCAGCACCTTGAGTCGGCTCTCCATCTCCCGGCCTCCACGTGTCGGCTGCACTGTGCGACGGTCTCGTACGGCGGGCCGTACCCCCGGCGACCCGGCGCAAACCTCGCGCTGGTCACGGCGGCCTAGGCTGACCACCGGTGGTACCCGCCACCGGCTCAACGGTCGAGGGAGGATCGACGTGACGGTGGAGATCACTTCGCATGAGGAGCTACGCGAGCTGCTCGGGGTGCCCCATCCCCGGGCCGCCAACAAGGACCGCCCCCGCCTGCACGAACGCGACCGCGACTGGCTCGCCGCCGCACCGTTCTGCCTGATGGCCACGGCCGGCGCGGACGGCAGCTGCGACGTGTCGCCCAAGGGCGACCCGGCCGGGTTCGCCCTGGTGCTCGACGACACGACAATCGCGCTGCCCGAGCGGCCGGGCAACAAGCGGGCCGACGGCTACCGCAACATCCTCGACAACCCGCACGTCGGGCTGCTCTTCCTCATCCCCGGCCGCACCGACACGCTGCGGATCAACGGGCGGGCCCGGCTCGTGCGCGACGCGCCCTGGTTCGACGACATGGTGGTCAAGGGACACCGGCCGGTGCTCGCCGTCGTGGTGGAGATCGAGCAGATCTTCTACCACTGCGCGAAGGCGTTCCTGCGCTCCGCGCTGTGGCAGCCGGAGACCTGGCACCCCGACGTGCTGCCGACCCGGGCCCGACTGATCAAAGAGGTCGAGGCGCCGGCGGAGAGCCTGGAAGACCTGGAACGGCACTACGGCCCGGAGTACGTCAAGACCATCTACGCCTGACCGCGGTCACCCGGACCCGCTCACTCCGGGGCGACCGACACCATCCACAGGTGACCGTCCGGGTCGGCGAAGGTGCCCGCGTACCCCCAGGGTTGCGCGGCCGGCTCGGTGACCACCTCGGCGCCGGCGGCGCGCGCCCGCTCGACGAGCGCGTCCGCGTCGGCGGGCGAGGCGACGTCGAGGCTGAGAACGCACTCGCTCTGCCCCCGCGCGGCGACCTCGTTCTTACCGATCACCCAGCCGAAGCCACCGCTCGGGACCAGCATCAGCCGCAGCCCGTCGTTCACCGCGAACTGCAACGGCTCCGGAAGCCCGTCGTCGGCCAGCTCCCCCACCGCGTCGAGCCCGAGCCCGTCGCGGTAGAAGCGGTACGAGGTCGGACGGTCGGCGATGGGCAGGCTGACGATCACCGGCGCGAAGGTCATGGTCGGACGCCTCCAGAAACGTGGACGGGCACGGGCACCGCACCAGCATTCGCTGAATTAGCGTGCCATGGTGACCGTAGACGACTGGTTGGCAGACACCCGCACCTCCTACGACACCGTGGCTGTCGACTACGCGCACCTGGTGCGCGACTTCCTGGCGGAGGCACCGTACGAACGAGCCGCCCTGGCGCTGTTCGCCGAACTCGTGGCCACCACCGGAGGTGGACCGGTCGCCGACGTCGGCTGCGGACCGGGGCGCATCACCGCCCACCTGCACACACTAGGCGTCGACGCCTTCGGGATCGACCTGTCGCCCGGGATGATCGCCGTGGCCCGCCGCGACCACCCGGACCTCAGGTTCGAGGTGGGTTCGATGACCGACCTCGACCTCCCCGAAGACTCAGTCGCCGGCCTGATCGCCTGGTACTCGCTCATCCACATCCCCGACGACCAGCTCGGCGCGGTCCTCGCGCACTTTTGGCGGGTCGTACGCCCCGGCGGCCCGCTGCTGCTCGGCTTCCACGTGGGCGACGAGACGACCCTCAAGACGGAGGGCTATGGCGGCCACCCCATGAAGATCCACGTGCATCGCCGCCAGCCGGCCAAGGTGTCGGCCCGGTTGCGGGAGAGCGGATTCCGGGTCGAGTCGGAGACGACAGTCACCTCACCCGAGAGCAAGCTCGGCGCAATCATCTTCGCCCGCCGCGAGCCCTGACCCAGCCCATTGTCGACCTCGGGAAACGGCGAAGCCCAGGTCTCTGACCTGGGCTTCCGTACCGAGCCGCCTGACGGAATCGAACCGTCGACCTACGCATTACGAGTGCGTCGCTCTAGCCGACTGAGCTAAGGCGGCAACGATCAGCAAGTGTACGGCACCGCTCGCCGACCGGCCGAACGGGATACCCCTCCCCGCCCCCGTACGACCAACCGGACATCGGCCGCCATCTGGCCGTTTACCGGACAGCGCATGATCGGGTCCGGCACTACGCTGCGGCGGGTGAGCGACGAACGCGACCACCCCGAACGGGCCGTCCCACGACCACGCAGCACCGATCCGCTGGAGTTGGGCTTCACGCCGCGCAAGCCGGTGCCGTGGCTGGCACCGTTCCTGCTGATCAGCACGGGCATCCGTACGCTGCTGGCGGTGCTCTTCGGGGCGTACCTGGACAAGCGGGAGTTGCAGAACGCGTTCGGCGACGACGTCTTCCGCCAGGTCGGGCCGGACGGCGGGGTGTGGCTTGACTACGTCGCCGACCTGGGCGACGGCTTCAACGCCACCTACTCCGTGGCGTACCTGCTGGCGCAGGCCGAGCTGACCGTGGACGGGCACCGGCTGCCCCGGGCGCAGACCCTGGTGATGGGCGGCGACCAGGTGTATCCGTCGGCGGCGTACGCCTCGTACGAGGACCGCTGCAAGGGCCCGTACCAGGCCGCGCTGCCGGTGATGCCACCCGAGCAGCCCACGCTGTTCGCGGTGCCCGGCAACCATGACTGGTACGACGGGCTGACCGCTTTCCTGCGGCTGTTCGTCCGCTCCCGGGACCGCAACTTCGCCGGTTGGCGTACCGGGCAGTCACGGTCGTACTTCGCTGTCGAGTTGCCGGCGGGCTGGTGGCTGCTGGGTGTGGACGACCAGTCCGGCTCGTACCTGGACGACCCGCAGCTGGCGTACTTCGACGAGGTGGCCCGCCGGCTCGACCCCGAGTCGAAGGTCATCATCGCGGCGCCGGCACCGACCTGGGTCAAGGCGGCGGACGACCCGACGGCGTACGACTCGATCGACTACTTCATCCGGACGATCATCGACCCGACGGGGGCACAGGTCCGGCTGCTGCTCTCCGGCGATCTGCACCACTACGCCCGCTACGCCGGCACGGACCGGCAGTTGATCACCTGTGGTGGTGGCGGCGCGTATCTCTACCCCACCCACAAGCTGCCGGAGCGCATCGAGGTGCCGCCACGGGACACGCCGACCCGGCGTGCCAGCCGCACCCAGCCGTACGACCTGGTGGCCCGCTACCCGGACGCGGCCCGCTCCCGCCGCTACGGCTGGGGCATCTTCGGCCGGCTGCCGTTCCGCAACCCCGGCTTCGCCACGCTGCTCGGCACCCTGCACACCCTGCTGATGCTGGCGATGGCGGGTACGACCGCGAACTGGGCCGACAGCACCAGCCAGCGGCTGTTCAGCGTTCCGCTTGTGGTGATGGTGCTCGTGACCGTGGTGGCGGCGGCCCTGTTCGCCAAGCCGCCAAGCGTGAGCGGCAAGCGACACGCGCGGCACTGGATCCTCGGCGTCGGCCACGGCGTGACCCATGTGGCGCTGGCCGCGGCGGGCACCTGGGTCTGGTTGTCGCTGCCGTTCTACCACTGGCCGTGGCCACTGCCGGCGGTCGCCGCGGCAGTGCTGTACGGCCCGGTGATCGGGCTGGTGGCCAGCCAACTGGTGGCGGCGTACCTGCTGGTGGCGGGCTGGTTCGGGGTGAACGTCAACGAACTCTTCGCCGGTCAGGGCATCGAGGACTCCAAGGCGTTCCTGCGGCTGCGCATCGACCCGGACGGCACCCTGACCATCTACCCGATCGCGGTGGACCGGGTCTCCCGCGATTGGCAGATCAATCCCGACCAGGCGCCCGCGGCAAGCTGGCTGACCCCGAAGACCCCGCTGACCCCCCGCCTGGCCGAACCCCCGATCACCCTGCCCTGAGCGGCCGGGTGGTCAGGGGGTGTAGTGCTGGTCGTGGGCTTGGCGGGAGCCGCAGACGTCGGCGCGGGAGCACATCGAGCGGGAGCCGTCGGCGTCCAGACGGACCGTCACCGCGTCCCGCGGGACGCTGTGGCCGACCACCCGGCCGTCGCCCTCGGGCGTGGAGACCCGGCTGCCGACCGCCGGGGCGGTCTCCTGGAATCGCTGGTACAGGGGATGTTCGTACTTCAGGCAGCACATCAGCCGACCGCACGCCCCGGAGATGCGCAGCGGGTTCAGGGGTAGGTCCTGGTCCTTGGCCATCCGGATGGTCACCGGCTCGAAGTCGGTGAGGAACGTCGCGCAGCACAGGTCGCGACCGCACGAACCGATACCGCCCTGCACCCGCGCCGAGTCGCGGGCGGAGAGTTGGCGCAGCTCGACCCGGCAGTGCAGGGTGGCGCCCAGGTCGCGGACCAGGGAGCGGAAGTCCACCCGGTGCGGCGCGGTGAAGTAGACGGTGCTGCGCTCACCGCCGCCCTCGGCGGAGCCGAGCACATGGTCGACGGCCACCACCTTCATCGGCAGGCCGTGCGCGCGGATCAGCCGCTTCGCGGCCACCTTCGCCTCGGCCTTACGGCGGCGTAACGCCTCGTCCCGACGCAGGTCGTCGTCGCCGGCCAGCCCCACCAGCCGGGGAAACCCGTCGGTCTCCTCGGTCACCCACTGGGCGGCCCAGACGCACTCGGCCACCTCGGGCCCGTCATCGGTCGGCACGAGCACCCGGTCGCCGACCTGCGGACGCAGGTCACCCGGATCGAGGTAGTAGAGGCGCCCGTACCGGTTGAAGCTGACCGCGCAGAGCATGCCCATCCCCCCACCCTACGACGGGTCACCGCCGAGAGCGCACCGGCCGACCACGTCCCGCTGCCATCCATGACCGTCGACTCGACCTATTGCCCGGCGACCCGTCGTGCCGTTGCTCCTCGCCCGGACGGTTGAATCCCGGCCGGCGCGCAGGACAAACGCGTCCGGGCGGCGTTGAGTGGAGGCAGGCCTGCGGGGGGTGCAGGGGAAAGACCCCGGCGTCGCCGTGGGCGCCGGCTCACGTCGGTGCCCGCGAGCGGCGCCGTGGTCTGTCCGGGACGCGGCTACCAGCCGACCCGGGTGGGCTGCCCGTAGCGGGGTCTGCCGTCCACCGGCGGACGCCAGGCGGACTCGGCCAGACTCGGGGCCCACTGACGCAGCAGCGTCTCCGCGCCGTCGTACGCGACGCAGAGCACCGACAACACCCGTGCGGCGATCTCGGCGGCGTCGACCACCCCGGGCCCGATCGGCCCCGGCGGCAGCGGCGGACCCGCGGCGGTCGCGGCGACCACGGCGACCGCCTCGGCCGAACGGAGCACGTCGGCGAGTGCCCGGGCCAGGGCCAGTCGGCTGCCCTCCACCCAGTCGGCGAGCGCGTCCGCGTACCCGGCTGTGGAGTCGAGCCGGCCGACCAGGCTGTCCGGCCCCTCGTCCAGGTGACGCAGCAGCGCCGCGCGTTCCTGCCCGTACGCGGAGGCGGCCGGACCGGACCACAGCACCGGGTCGGTGAGCGCGGCGCAGACGTCGTCGTACCCCCGCACGAGCCGGCGCACGGCGTGCCCGGCGCCGGCGAGCGGCACCGGATGCAGGTCGAGGAAACCGCGGACCGCGTCGCCCGGCAGCACCTGCATGCGGCGCAGCAGCGGCCAGACCCGGTGCCCCTCGGGGACGCCGGCGGCGAGCAGCGCGTCCACCCTGTGCAGCAGGTCCAGGCCGGGCTCGGCGAGCCGGTCCAGCGGATCCATCACGGCTCCCCGGTGAGCCGGCGGCGGGCGGCCCGGTCGACCTCGCCGTAACGGTCGGCGGCCTCGCGGACGGCGGAGGCGGCGGCGGCCAGCCGCACGGCGGCGGCCCGCGCCTCACGTGCCCGGTCGTCGGTGGCGGCGGTCCACTGCCGGTGCAGTGCCCGGCCGATCTCGCCGGGGCGGCCGGGGGCGTCCGCGCCGAACGCGACCTGGGCCGGATCGCTGGCGGTGACCCGGTGGGACAGGGTGGTGAGGGTGGCGCTCGCCTCGTCCAGCCGGGCGGAGAGCGCGCGCAGCGTGTCCATCTCAGGCCCCCGCGAGCGGTCGGTAGGCGGCGAACGTCTCGTTGTGCAGCTTCTCCCGGGCCCACTCGGCGGCGTCGGCCGCCGCGGTGACCGCCGCCTGCACGGAACCGGCCACGTCGCGCGGGCTGCGGCTGTGCAGTGGGCCGAGGAACCGGACGTCGGTGATCCGCCCACCGGCGGTGACCACCACCTCGACCAGGCCGTCCGGCGACCGGACGGTGACCTCGACGGTCGACACCGCCTGGTCGAACTCGGCCTGGAGGGATTCGATGCGGCGGTAGCGCCGCACCGCCTCCTCGATCCAGGCTTCGTCGATCTCCCCCCGCGGCATCGGCCGACTCCTCCCGGATGACCCTTACTGAGCGTGCCGTCGCCGTCACCACGGCACACCGGACCGTACCGCACAGCAATCGCGCGTGTCGATGCCTGTGGACAACGGCCGGGAGGCGCTTGTCAGCCCTTCCAGAGGGCGAGCATCATCGCCTCGACGGCGATCCGCGGCTTGACGTTCGCCTCGATCGCCGCCCGGCAGGCGAGCACGGCCTCCAGGCGGCGCAGCGACCCCTCGGCGTCCCACTTCTGCGCGCCGGCACCGGCCAGCGCCGCCGTGTCGGTGTGCACCGGGGCGACGGGGGCGCGCAGCGCCATGGTGAGCGCGTCCCGGTAGAAGCCGGCCAGGTCGACGAGCGCCCGGTCCAGCGCGTCACGCTGCGCCCGGGTGGCCCGGGACTTCTGCCGCTTCTCCAACTCCTTGAGCTGGCCTGCGGCGCCCCGTATCGCGCCGGCCGCGCCCCGCCCGGTGCCGCCCGCGCCGAGCGCCGTCTCCAGAGCCGTCCGCTCGGCCGTGTCCGATTCGGCGACCGACGCCTCGGCCTCCGCCTCGGCCGCCTCGATCAGCGCCGACGCCGCGTCGAACGCCGCGCCGACACCGGTCAGCCGGCGAGGAACGGCGAGCACCGCCTCGCGCCGCTTACGGGCCTCCGGGTCGCGGGCCAGCCGGCGGGCCCGACCGACATGCCCCTGCGCGGCCGCCGCCGCCCACTGCGCCACGTCGGGCGCGATGCCGTCCCGACGGACCAGCACCTCGGCCACCGCCGCGGCCGGCGGCTGCCGCAGAGGTACGACACGACAGCGCGACCGGATGGTCACCGAGACGTCGTCCGGGTGGGTGGACGGGGCGCAGAGCAGGAAGACCGTACGCGGTGGTGGCTCCTCGATCGCCTTGAGCAGCGCGTTGCCGGCCGCCTCGGTGAGCCGGTCGGCGTCCTCGATGACCACCACCTGCCACCGCCCACCGGACGGGGTACTGGCCGCGCGCAGCACCAGCGCACGCATCTCCCCGACGCCTATGGACAGCCCCTCGGGCACCACCATCCGCACGTCGGCGTGGGTGCCGCCCATCGTGGTGTGGCAGCCGGGGCACTCGCCGCAGCCGGTGCCGTACGCGCACTGGAGCGCGGCGGCGAAGGCCCGCGCGGCGACCGAGCGGCCGGAGCCGGGCGGGCCGGTGAAGATCCAGGCGTGGGTCATCCCAGTCGACGGGTCCACGCCACCGGGCGCGGCGTCGGCGCCGCTGGCCGGGCCGGCGGCGATCAGCGCGGGCTCCCGGTCGGCGGCACCGGCACGCAGCACGGCCGCTGCTGCGGCGGCGGCCCGGCGCAGCTCGGCGACCGCCTCGTCCTGACCGACCAGGTCGGCGAAGACGTCAGGCATCAGGTCTTGTGCTCCATCGTCACCAGCTCCGCGTCGGATAACTCAGGCTGCACCGACGTGTCCGGGCCCTGCGCCGGGCGTGGGTGCACGATGCCGCCCGGCTTGCCGAGCATCTCCTCGACCCGGCGGACCACCTGCCCGGTGATCTCGTCGACCGGCCTGGCCGCGTCGAGCACCAGGTAGCGCTTCGGGTCGGCGGCGGCGAGGTCGAGGAAGGCGTACCGGACGCGCTCGTGGAACGCGACGGACTCGGCCTCCAGCCGGTCGGTGCCGGTGTTGCGCGAGGCCACCCGGGACAGGCCGGTGCGCGGTTCGACGTCCAGCAGGACCACCAGGTCCGGCTTGAGGCCGCCGGTGGCCCAGGAGGAGAGCCAGGAGACCTCGTCGACCGGGAGCGTGCGCCCCGCACCCTGGTACGCCAGGGACGAGTCGACGTACCTGTCGCTGATCACCACACCACCCCGGACCAGCGCGGGACGGACGACGGTGGCCACGTGGTGCGCCCGGTCGGCGGCGTACAGCAGCGCCTCGGCACGTGGTGACGGCGCGTCGTCGCCGGAGGTGTCCAGCACGAGTGACCGGATCCGCCGACCGATGCCGGTGGCCCCCGGTTCGCGGGTGACGACGACGTCGCGTCCCTGATCGCGCAGCCGCTCGGCGAGCGCGGTGAGCTGGGTGGACTTCCCGGCGCCCTCGCCGCCCTCGAAGACCACGAAGAGCCCGGCGGAGACGAACGGCTCGGCCGGCATGAGCGGGCGACCCCGGATGGAGCCCCAGAGGTCGGCGAGGACCGGCACGCCCTTCTTGTCGTCCATCTGCCCGAACGCGCTGATCCCGGCGAAGATGCCGGCGGCACCGGCGGCCAGCAGCAGCAGTCGGGTGGAGGAGACGGAGATGCCGAGGTCCGCGATTGTCAACTTGCGGGAGCCGCCGACACCGACCAGAAGGCTGCTCAGCCCGATGGCCAGGATCAGCACCAGCCGGGTGCCGATCTGCACCACGGCGAAGACCCGTCCGCGTACCTCGTCCTCGATCTCGCCGCCGAGCAGGGTGGTGCCCGCCAGGAAGGCCATGCCGGCACCGGCGCCGACCAGCACCGCGCCGACGATCGCCATCGACAGGTGGATGGCGAAGGCGAGGGTCATCACGGCGGCGCTGGCCAGCACGATGCTCATGCCGAACCAGCGACGCCGGGACATCTCCTTGACGATCATCGGGCCGAGGCCGATGCCGACGGCCAGGCCGATGAAGATGGCACCGAAGAGCAGGTAGAAGGCGGCGTCACCCGCGCCGAGCGAGGCGGCGAAGAACTTCGCGGTGCCGATCACGATGCCACCGCCGGCGAAGGCGCCGAAGATGCCGAGCACCAGGCCGCGGACGAGCGGCGTCTGGCCGATGTACTTCCAGCCCTCGGCGAACTGGCGCCGCATGCTCTGATCGGTGCGTTCCCGCTCGCCGGTCTGCGCCCGGCTGATCTCCCTGATCCCGAATGCCACCACGAGGGCGGTGGCCAGCCGGGAGAAGGCGTTGACCCAGAGCGCGAGTTGGGCGGGCTCCGCCCAGCCGAGGTCGCCGCCGGCGACGGCCCGGACGCTGCGGTCGAGCACCGCGGCGACGACCGCCGCGAGGATCGGGGTGAGGCCGTACGTGGTGATCAACGTGAGCTGGTTGGCCGCTTCCAGTCGGGCGCGCGGGATCAGGTTGGGGACCGCGGCCTCCTTGGCCGGGATCCAGATCAACGTGATCGACTCGATCAGGAAGGTGGCGACGGTCGCCCACAGGACCACCACCGCACCGCTGGCACCGGCCAGCGCCACCATCGGGATCGAGGCGAACAGGACGAACCGGAGCAGGTCGCAGATGACCATCGTCCAGCGGCGGTCGAAGCGGTCGGCGAGGACACCGGCGATCGGCCCGAGCACCAGCGCGGGCAGCAGCCGGATGGCGATCACGCCACCGAAGGCCGCGCCCTTCGCGGTGTTGCCCTGCACCTGGGAGGCGGCGAAGACGGAGGTGGCCAACAGGCCGAGCCAGTCCCCGAAGGAGGCCGCGCCGAGCACGATCCAGAGCCGGCGGAACGGCCGGATGCGCAGCACCGAGCGGATGGCGGCGTAGCCGGACGCGTCGACCTGGCCGCCGTTGGGCTGGTTGGCGGCGCTTCCCGACTGATCCCCCGGGCGCGACACGCCGGGCGACTCGCCGCTGTTCTGGCTTTCGATGGCCGTACCTCCACGTGCCGGCCCATCGCTGGGCATCCCCGGTGGAACACTCTAGTCCCGGTGGGGGGCCGCCCCACTGGCGACATTCTCCTGCTCGCTGAGCCTAGGCCGCTTGCGGCACCGACCGCAGCCCGGACGTACGCGAGGGTGTTTCGCATTCATCGTCGGACAGTTAGCGTGCACACGTGGCCATCGAAAGCGACAAACTTCGCGAGCGCCTGGACTGGGCGACCACCCACCTCGACCCGCCGTACGCCGTGGTCGACCTCACCGCCTTCGACGCCAACTCGGCCGCGCTGGCCGAACGCGCCGCCGGAAAGCCGGTCCGCCTCGCCAGCAAGTCGGTCCGCAGCCGGGAGTTGATCAGCCGGGCGCTCAGTCGGCGCGGCTGGCGGGGTGTGATGGCGTTCACCCTGCCCGAGGCGATCTGGCTGGTCCGGGCCGGCGTGAGCGACGACGTGCTGGTCGCGTACCCGAGCGCGGACCGGGCGGCGCTCGCCGAACTGGCCGCCGACCCGACACTGGCCGCCGCGATCACCCTGATGATCGACGGCACCGGTCAGCTCGACCTCATCGACGACGTCACGGCCCCCGGGCAGCGCGCCGAGCTGCGGCTCTGCCTGGACCTGGACGCGTCCTGGCGACCGCTGCGCGGGCGGGTGCACGTGGGCGTGCGCCGCTCACCTGTGCACAGCGCCCGGGCGGCCGGCTCGCTCGCCGCCACCGTCGCCGGCCGGGCCGGCTTCCGGCTGGTCGGGCTCATGTCGTACGAGGCGCAGATCGCCGGCCTGGGCGACGCGCCGCCGGGGCAGATGCTGCTGGCCGGCGCGATCAGGCTGGCCCAGCGCGGGTCGTACCGCGAGTTGCTGGCCCGCCGGGGCGCGGCGGTGGCCGCGGTACGCGAACACGCCGACCTGGAGTTCGTCAACGGCGGCGGCACCGGCAGCGTGGCCGCGACCAGCGCCGATCCCGCGGTCACCGAGGTCACCGCGGGATCGGGCCTGTACGGGCCGACGCTGTTCGACGCCTACCGCGCCTGGCGGCCCACCCCGGCGGCGTTCTTCGCCTGCGCGGTGGTCCGTCGGCCGACGCCGGAGCTGGCGACGGTGCTCGGCGGCGGTTGGATCGCCTCCGGTCCGGCCGCCGACAGCCGCCTGCCCCGGCCGTGGCTGCCGGCCGGCCTGAAGCTCGTCGGCACCGAGGGTGCCGGCGAGGTGCAGACCCCGCTGGCCGGCCCGGCCGCGGCCACCCTGAGCATCGGCGACCGGGTGTGGTTCCGGCACGCCAAGGCCGGTGAGCTGTGCGAACGCGTCAACGAGTTGCACCTCGTCGAGGGGGACGCGGTCGTGGCGACCGTGCCCACCTACCGGGGCGAGGGGCAGGCCTTCCTCTGAGGCCGGCCCCGGCGCCGCGTCAGGCGGGTTGCGCCGCCTCGGCCGGCTCGTCGGCGGGCCGGTCGCTGTCCCGGCCGTCGACCTGACGGTGCAGGTACTCCCGGATCAGCGACTTCGCCTCGAGCAGCACCCGCTCGTCACCGTTGGACTTGCGGCGGAAGGCCAGCTTGATCAGCGCGTCCGCCGCCTCCACCGCGATCTCCAGCACGAAGCGCAGCTTCGGTACGTCGGTGAGGCCGAAACGCTCGGTGAGCACCCGGGCCAACTGGTCGGCGATCACGCCGTTGTTGTCCCGTTGCTCGTCGAGCAGGTGCAGGTCGACCACGTCGCCGAAGTGCAGGGTACGGAAGCCGGGGACGGTGCGGTGCATCGTGATGTACTCGTCGATGCCCGCGTCGACGCCGTCCCACCAGTGGGTCATCTCGTTGGAGGCGAACCGCTCGTCGAGCCGCTGGAGGTAGGACTCCATCGTGCGCAGCGTCAACGCCTGCACGATCGCCCGCTTGTCCGGGAAGAACTGGTAGACCGACCCGATCGCCACCTCGGCACGCTCGGCGAGCAGGGTGGTGGTCAGCCCCTCGTACCCCACCTCGTCGACGAGTTCGGCGCAGGCATCCAACATGCGCTGTACCCGCGCGACACTTCGACCCTGCACCGGTACGCGGCGCAGCGGCCCGGTCGTGGCGGCTGGTGTGGACACTCGGCGCCACCCCCCTTCGACGGATGAACATATCTACACGTCACGAGTCCGTGACTACCGGTACAACGAGCGGACCTCGATTGCGGTATTTACCAGGTACAACGTTCCTGATATGAAGTCAGTTCATATTCATGAATGAGGAGCGCGCATGGTCGGCACCGCACCGCTCACCGCCCGTTGGTCCAACTGGGCCGGCAACCAGCGTGGCTCCGCCACCGCCATCCTCCGCCCCGGCTCGGTGGCCGACGTCACCGAGGCCGTCCGCGCCGCCGCCGCCGACGGCCGCCGGATCAGGGTGACCGGCAGCGGCCACTCCTTCACCGCCATCGCGCTCGCCGACGACCGGCGGATGGACCTGTCCGAGCTGACCACCACCGTCAGCGTCGACGTCGCGAACCGGCTCGTCACCGTACCGGCGGGAATGACCCTGCACACGCTCAACGGGCTGCTCGCCCGGCACGGCCTCGCACTGCCCAACCTCGGTGACATCGACGCGCAGACCGTGGCCGGGGCGATCTCCACCGGCACCCACGGCACCGGCGCCGGCTACGGCTGCCTGTCCACCTTCGTCGAGGCCGTCACCCTGGTCACCGGCACCGGAGAGGTGCTGCGCTGCTCGGCGGACGAACACCCGGACGTCCTCGCCGCCGCCCGGGTGTCCCTCGGCGCGCTCGGCGTCCTGGTCGAGGTCACCCTGCGCTGCGTCGACGCCTTCGTCCTGCACGCCCACGAACGGCCCGCCGCGCTGGCCGATGTGCTCGCCGACCTGCCCACTCTGATCGGCGGCCACGACCACGCCGAGTTCTACTGGTTCCCCTACACCGCGCGCGTCCAGGTCAAGACCAACGACCGGGTACCCGCCAACGACCAGCCGCTGCCCCGCTGGCGCGGCTGGCTGGACGACGACTTCCTGTCCAACACCGTCTTCGCCGGCGCCTGCCGCCTCGGCCGGGCCGTGCCGGCGCTGGCACCCGGCATCAGCGCCGTCTCCGCCCGCGCACTCACTGAACGGCAGTACACCGGGCGCTCCGACCGGGTGTTCTGCACCCCACGCCGGGTCCGCTTCGTCGAGATGGAGTACGGCCTGCCCCGCGAGGCGCTGCCCGACGCGCTCGCCGCGCTCCAACGGATCGTGGACGGGCTGCCGTTCAAGGTGCTCTTCCCGGTCGAGGTGCGGTTCACCGCCGCCGACGACATCTGGCTGTCGCACGGCTACGGTCGGGACTCCGCGTACATCGCCGTGCACCAGTACGTCGGCATGCCGTACGAGCCGTACTTCCGGGCCTTCGAGGAGGTGGCCGCCGGGCTGGGTGGCCGCCCGCACTGGGGCAAGCTGCACTACCGTGACGCCGCCAGCCTGGCCCCCGCCTACCCGAGGTTCGCCGACTTCCTGGCCGTACGCGACCGCCTGGACCCCGACCACCGGTTCGCCAACGCCCACCTCGACCGCGTCCTCGGCGGCGGCGCTCAGCCGCCCGACGCCACCACCTGGTCCGCGCCGGCACCGAGGGCCCGGACGTAGCCGAGCACCCGCTGGTACGCCGCCCGGTAGTCGCCCCGCAGACCTGGCGGGGTGCCCGGGTCGGCGAGCGCTGCGGTCAGGTCAACCAGCCGGAGGGCCGGTGCCAGGTCGGTCCAGGTTGGCAGTGCCTCCATCCGGGTCACCGTCCAGCGCCCCGGGGCGGTCTCGGTGAAGGTCGCCCGGGCCATCACGCCCTCGCGGTTGTCGTCGATCGGCTCCTCGTGCCGGGCCAGTTCGTTGCCCATGCCGAAGACCACCCACTTGTCGCCGAAGCGCTGGAACGGCTGCACCGCGTGGGCGTGATGGCCCAGGATGAGATCCACGTCGGGCGAGGAGATCAGCTGCTGGGCCCAGGCCCGCTGGTCGGCGTCCGGCAGGTGCTGATACTCCGTACCCCAGTGCAGGCTGAGCACGACGATGTCGGCGCCGGCGGCGCGCGCCTCGTGGGCGGCGGCGAGGATCTCAGGCGGATCGATCAGGTTGGCCAGCCACGGCTGGCCCGGGGGGCGGCTCAGCCCGTTGAAGTTCAGGCTGTACGCCAGGTGGGCGACGCGGACGTCGCCGACCTGGTAGATCCGGGGCCTGGCCGCTTCGGCGGCGCTACGGGCGCTGCCGGTGTGCCCGAGCCCGGCGGCGTCGAGTGCGCGGATTGTCCGGGCCACCCCGTCGGCGCCCTGGTCGAGGGTGTGGTTGGAGGCGGTCGAGCAGCCGTCGAATCCGGTGGCGCGCAGCCCGTCGAGCACCTGCGGGGGCGCGTTGAACGACGGATAGCCGGCGAACGGGCCGGCGGGATCGGCCAGTGGCGTCTCAAGGTGGCACAGCGCCAGGTCGGCGCCGCGGACCGCCGGGGCGACCCCGGCGAACATCGGGGCGAAGTCCATGCCGCCGGCACGGGCACCGTCCCGGCGCGCCTGGTCGGTCACCGCTGGATGGATCAGAACGTCACCCGCGGCGACGAGTCGCACGGTCCGCCGGTTGGCGGGATCCCGGGTCGGCCCGGTGGACGACCCGGGGGCGACCGTCTGCGGGGGAGCGTGCGACGCGGTGGCGCCGGCCGGCGAGGGGCTGTCCGCGTCCATCGTCCGGATGCCGACCGCGCCCACGGCGAGCAGCAGCGCACCCGCCGCAGCGCCGACGAGGACGCGGCGGCGCGAAACAGGGGCTGCGAACATCCCCTCACGTTAGGCAGTCCAGACCAGAGCCACGCCACCGAATTGGACATTTAACCCATTAGGGGCGGCCCGTTGGCTGTCACTCCTCGGCAGGACTGGCGGTGGCCTTCTTCGGGGCCGCCTTCTTCGCCGGAGCCTTCTTCGCCGTCGCCTTGGCGGTGGTTGTCTTCTTCGCGGCGGTGGACTTGCTGGCGGCCGCCGTCTTCTTGGTCGCCGTGGCCTTCTTCGCCGGTGCCTTCTTGGCCGCCGCCTTCTTGCGCGGCGCCGGACCCTTGGCCCGCTTCTCGGCGAGCATCTCCGAGGCTTCCTCGAGGCTCAACGCCTCCGGGGTCTGCCCGCGCCGCAGCGACGCGTTGAACTCCCCGTCGGTGACGTACGGGCCGAAACGCCCATCCTTGATCACCAGCGGCTTCTCGGTCGCCGGGTCGACGCCCATCTCCCGCAGCGGGGGCGCGGCGGCGCGACGGCCACGGGTCTTCGGGGCGGCCAGCAGGGCCAGCGCCTCGTCCAGGGTGACCGTGAACATCTTGTCCTCGGAGTCCAGCGATCGGAACTCCTCGCCCCGCTTGACGTACGGGCCGTAGCGGCCGTTGTTGGCGAACACCTCGACGCCGTCCGGCGCGACACCGACCAGCCGGGGAAGGCTGAGCAGCTTGAGCGCCTCGTCCAGGGTCAGCGAGTCAGGTGTCTGCGTCCGCAGCAGCGACGACTTGCGCTCGCCGCTGGACACGTACGGGCCGAACCGGCCGGACTTGAGCACGATCGGCTCGCCGGTGGCGGGGTCGTCGCCGAGCTTGCGCTCACCGCCGCCGCCGAGGAACAGCTCGTGGACCTTCTCCGGGGTCAACTCGTCCGGGGCGAGACCCTCGGGGATCGGCGCCCGGTCGCCCTGGGTGCCGCCCTCCTCGCCGTCGCCCGAAGGCGGAGCGGCGGAGGGCTGCTCGCCGCCGGGCAGCTCCCGTTGCAGGTACGGCCCGTACCGGCCGACCCGCACCACGACCTCGCGGCCGTCGTCGTCGGTGAAGAGGGGGATCGAGTTGACGCTGCGCGCGTCGATGTCGCTCAGGTTCTCGGTGACCAGCTTCTTCAACCCACCGGAGCGGGCGATGTCCTGGTCGCCGGCGCCGTTGGAGCTGCCGAAGTAGAACGCGGTGAGGAAGTCGACAGCGGCGTGGTCACCGCCGGCGATCTCGTCCAGCTCGTTCTCCATGGTGGCGGTGAAGTCGTAGTCGATGAGGCGGGGGTAGTGCCGCTCCATCAGTCCGATCACCGCGAACGCCAGGAAGGTCGGGATCATCGCCTGACCGCGCTTGGTGACGTACCCCCGGTCCTGGATCGTCTGCATGATCGACGCGTACGTGGACGGGCGGCCGATGCCCAACTCTTCCAGGGCCTTGACCAGCGACGCTTCGGTGTAACGCGACGGCGGCTGGGTGTGGTGACCCTGCGCGGCCAACTCGTCGGCGGTCAGCGGCTGGTCCTTGACCAGGGTGGGCAGCCGGCGTTCGGCGTCCTCGGCCTCGGCGTTCTCGTCGTCGCTGGACTCGACGTACGCGCGCAGGAAGCCCGGGTCGGTGATGGTCTTGCCGGTCGCGCCGAAGTCGGCCTCCTCCTGCGAGGTGGAGACCGCGCGGATGCGCACCGACACGCTGGAACCGACCGCGTCGGTCATCTGCGAGGCGATGGTCCGCCGCCAGATCAGCTCGTAGAGCTTGAACTCCTCGGCGGACAGCTCCTTGGCCACCTCGCCCGGGGTGCGGAAGTTGTCCCCCGCCGGGCGGATCGCCTCGTGCGCCTCCTGCGCGTTCTTCACCTTGCCCGTGTAGCGGCGCGGCTCCGGCGGCACGCTGCGCTCGCCGTACAGCTCGACGATCTGCCGGCGGGCCGCCGAGATGGCGGTCTCGGACAGGTTCACCGAGTCGGTACGCATATAGGTGATGTAGCCGTTCTCGTACAGGCGCTGCGCGGTGCGCATCGTCTGCTGCGAGGACAGGCGCAGCTTGCGGGCCGCCTCCTGCTGGAGGGTGGAGGTGATGAACGGCGCGTACGGGCGGCGGCGGTAGGGCTTCTCCTCGACCCGGGTGACAGTGAACGGCCGCCCGTCGAGGCGGGCCGCGAGCCCACGGGCGCCGCTCTCGTCGAGGTGGACGACCCCGGCGCCGGCGCGGACGCGGCCCGTGGTCGGCTCGAAGTCCTTGCCGGTGGCGATCCGGTCGCCGTTCAACGCGATAAGCGTGGCGTTGAAGTTTCGCGGACCCTCGCCGGCGTTCGCCACGGCGAGGGTGGCCAGGATGTCCCAGTACTCGGCGGTGCGGAAGGCCATCCGCTGCCGCTCCCGCTCGACCACGATCCGGGTCGCCACGGACTGGACACGGCCGGCCGAGAGCCTCGGCATGACCTTCTTCCACAGGACCGGCGAGACTTCGTAGCCGTAGAGCCGGTCGAGGATCCGCCGGGCCTCCTGGGCGTCGACCAGGTCGCGGTCGATCTCCCGGGGGTTGGCCACCGCCGCCTGGATCGCCGGCTTGGTGATCTCGTGGAAGACCATCCGCTTGACCGGCACCTTGGGCTTGAGCGTCTCCACCAGGTGCCAGGCGATCGCCTCGCCCTCGCGGTCCTCATCCGTCGCCAGGAAGATCTCGTCGACCTCCTTGGACAGCTTCACCAGCTTGCTGATCTGCTGCTTGCGGTCGGCGGAGACGACGTAGAGGGCGTGGAAGCCGTTGTCCACGTCCACGCCGAGGCGGGCCCAGGACTCGCCCTTGTACTTGGCCGGCACGTCGGCGGCGTTGCGCGGCAGGTCGCGGACGTGACCGAAGCTGGCCTCCACGACGTACCCCGGGCCGAGGTAGCCCGAGATCGTCTTGGCCTTCGCCGGTGACTCGACGATGACCAGACGGGTGGTTCCAGCGTTGCTCGGCACGTCTCTCCCCGACCTCACTCCTGCTCGTGGTCTGCCGGCGCCCGGACAGCGACCGCTCTCGACCCCGCCGTCGCACCGGCGGTCCGGATGTCCAACGTAACGCGCCGTCCGCGTTTCGGGTTTCGCGGGCGGCAAACCGCCACCGCGCGGCGGTCAACTCCCGCTCCGCCGCGCTCGGCACTGCCGGACGGCGCCACCGTACACCGTGGGTAGGCCCCGAAGCGGGTCACTGTGACGATGGCGGACCGTCGGCCGAGGTCCGACCCGCCCGTTTTCCGCCTGGATCGACCCGCCGGACTGTCCTACACCGGACACCGCGCCGCCCAGGCCCGCTCCCGCCCGAGCAAGGGGTCAGGAACGTACCGGCCAGGCGTCGGCCGGCGTGGCTGGCGGGGGGCCGCCGACCAGCTCGGCGAGCCGGGCCAGGCGGCGGCGGCCGGTGATCCGGTACGCCGGTCCGCCCTCGTCCGGGCCGATGAACGTGCCGGCCAGCCCGGCGGCGGCGAGCGCCGCGCCCACCGGTTCCCAACACTCCTGGTCGCTCTCCCCGAGCCGCAGCAGGAACCCGCCGGGCGGCTCCGGCGTCCCGGCGGCGGCGAGCCACAGCCGCAGCCGCCGGCCGGTGAGATGGAAGGTGGCCGGTGGGCGTTTCGCCGGGCCGTGCAGCCACGCCGCCGCGAGCGGTTTCAAGACCCGGGTGTACGACGTACGGACGGCGTGTCGCTCGTCCCCGGTCGGCTCCCAGCTCGCCGCCAGCCCGCGCTGTCCCAGTTCGGCGACGAGCACGTGCACCCGCCAGGCGGAGTCCACCCGTACCGAGAGGCGTGCGGTGCCGCCCATCCGCACCACCTCACCCGGACCGGCGAGCAGTCCGGCCAGGTCGGCGACCGTCGGCTCGGCCGCGTCGGCGCCGAAGAAGACCAGTTGCCGGCCGGCGTCGTCAGCCGGGACCTGTGGGTCGGGGTGGGTTGGGACGCCGCGCCGCCGCGCGGGCACTGACACGTCGGGCTCGGGCGCGGGGAACAGCGCCGGGGGCGGTTGCGCCTTCCCGGGGTCACCGAGCCCGCTCAGCGACACTCCGGCACCTCGTCGAAGGCCTGTTTCAGCTCCTCGGAGTTGAGCTGGCTGGTGTCCAGGGCGCTGGCGTCGTACTCCTTGTTGAGCGTCTCGACGGCGGCCCGCACGCCGGCGTAGAAGGCGGTCGGCTCGTTGGTGCTCAGCTTGTCGATGGTGTCCCGGGCCCGGCCGTAGGCGTCCCGCATCTTCTCCAGGGAGCCACGGAAACCGGCGGAGATCACCTCGCCGTTGTCGGTCTCCGGCACGCCGGCCTGCTCCACCTTGCGGCGTGCGGTCTCGCTGGCCTGCTCCGCCCCGCCGAAGAGCCGCACCAGGTTCTCCTTGGCCTGCGCCGGGGTCGTCTGCGCGGTCATCTGCTCATCCGTGCTGCTGGTCAACTTGTCGATCTCGGAGCGCCACGGGGTGAGCGCACCGCAGACGGTTGCCGCCCAGGCCCGGGGGCTGGGGTTTCCTCCGCAGCCGGTGAGCACGACGACGATCGTGGCCAGGACCACCGTGAACTTTCCGGCGGCAGACGCCCGGCACGTACGCATGCGTTGCAGCGTACGACCTTTGGCCAGGCGTGGCACCGGTCCGGATGGCCGGGGTCCCCGGTCGACGCGTACGTCGACCGGGGACCCCGGTGCCGTCGACGGTCAGGCGCTGACCGTCTCCGGGCGGTGGTCCGTGCTGCCCGCGCCGGTGCTGCCACCGGCGTCGGAGTCGTCCATCGCGATGCCCTTGCGCTTGCTGAACACCACCGACGCCACGATGATCGCCGTCGCCACCAGCGCGACGGTCACCCGCAGACCGACGTTCCGGTCGTCGCCGACGCTCCACGCCACCACGGCCGGCGCGATCAGCAGCGAGACCAGGTTCATCACCTTGATCAGCGGGTTGATCGCCGGGCCCGCGGTGTCCTTGAACGGGTCACCGACCGTGTCGCCGATGACCGTCGCGGAGTGCGCCTCGGAGCCCTTGCCGCCGTACGCGCCATCCTCGACGAGCTTCTTGGCGTTGTCCCAGGCGCCACCGGAGTTGGCCAGGAAGACCGCCATCAGGGTGCCCGCCCCGATCGCCCCGGCCAGGTACGACGCCAGCGCGCCGGGCCCGAGACCGAAGCCGACCGCGATCGGCGCCAGGATGGCGAGCAGACCGGGGGTCATCAGCTCGCGCTGCGCGTCCCGGGTGCAGATGTCCACGACCTTGCCGTACTCCGGGCGCTGGGTGCGGTCCATGATGCCGGGCAGCTCACGGAACTGCCGGCGGACCTCCATCACCACGGCGCCGGCCGAGCGGGACACCGCGTTGATGGCAAGCCCGGAGAAGAGGAAGACCACAGCCGCGCCGATGATGAGGCCGACCAGGTTGCGCGGGTTGGCCACGTTCAGCGAGTTGAGGATCTCCGACCCCACGTCGCCCACCCCGGCGTCCGCGTACGCGGTGCGCAGCGAGTCGGTGTACGAGCCGAACAACGCGGTGGCGGCCAGCACCGCCGTGGCGATCGCGATGCCCTTGGTGATCGCCTTGGTGGTGTTGCCGACCGCGTCCAGCTCGGTGAGCGTCCGCGCGCCGTGCTCGTCGATGTCGCCGGACATCTCCGCGATGCCCTGGGCGTTGTCCGAGATCGGCCCGAAGGTGTCCATGGCGACGATCACGCCGACCGTGGTGAGCAGGCCGGTGCCGGCCAGTGCCACCGCGAACAGCGAGAGGGTGATCGAGCTGCCGCCGAGCAGGAACGCGCCGAACACACCGGCGCCGATGAGCAGCGCCGAGTAGACCGCCGACTCCAGGCCGATGCTGATGCCGGCGAGGATGACGGTGGCCGCACCCGTCTGGGAGCTCTTGCCGATGTCCTGCACCGGACGGCGGTTGGTCTCGGTGAAGTAGCCGGTCAGCGCCTGGATCGCGGCGGCCAGCACGATGCCGATCACCACCGCGCCGATGGCCACCAGCCGTGGGTTGCGGTCGACGTCGGTGAGCCCGCCTTCCAGACCGGCGAAGGTCGCCGGCAGGTACGCGTACGCGGCGATCGCCACAAGCACCGCGGAGAGGACCGCGGAGAGGTAGAAGGCCCGGTTGATCGCGGTAAGCGCGTTGCGGTCCGCCGCACGCAGGCGGGTGATGAAGACGCCGACGATCGCGACGAGCACACCGATCGTGGAGATGATCAGCGGGAAGACCAGGCCGTCCTCGCCGAACGCGGCCCGGCCGAGGATGAGCGCGGCGACAAGCGTCACCGCGTACGACTCGAACAGGTCGGCGGCCATGCCGGCGCAGTCACCGACGTTGTCGCCCACGTTGTCGGCGATGGTGGCGGCGTTGCGCGGGTCGTCCTCCGGGATGCCCTGCTCGACCTTGCCGACCAGGTCGGCGCCGACGTCGGCGGCCTTGGTGAAGATGCCTCCGCCGACCCGCATGAACATGGCCAGCAGCGCGGCGCCGAAGCCGAAGCCCTCCAGCACGGTCGGCGCGTCACCCCGGTAGACCAGGACGACGAGCGCCGCGCCGAAGAGGCCCAGGCCGACGGTGAGGAAGCCGACCACGCCGCCGGTCCGGAAGGCGATCTTCATGGCGGCCTCGCGGCCACCCTGTCGCTCCCGGGCGGCGGCGGCGACGCGCAGGTTGGCGCGGGTGGCCAACCACATGCCGGCGCCGCCGATGAACGCGCTGAACAGGGCGCCCACCACGAAGAAGAGCGAGCGGCCGATCTTCACGGCCGTCTCGCTGCCGTCGGTGTCGTGCACCGGCAGCAGGAAGAGCAGCACCACGGCGATCACGACGAAGATCGCCAGGGTGCGGAATTGGCGGAGCAGGTAGGCGGAGGCGCCCTCCTGGACCGCCCCCGAGATCTCCTGCATGTTTGTGGTGCCCTTGCCGGCTGCCAGCACCGCCTTTGTGAGGGCGGCGGCGAAGACGAGCGCCACCAGCGCGATCACCGCGGCGATGACGACGTACGTCACATTGCTTCCGGTAAGGGAAAGCCCGCCGCCGTCGGCGGCCAAGGTCTCGGACATCTGCGTCCTCCTGTTACCGAACACTCGCGCCGGTGGGTGGAGACGCACCGACCAGCGCCTGGATGCGGAATCGCAAGCGCGCCAACCCACACCAGCGGACCAGCGATGACCACCCATTCCCGCTGGCTGCGGGATGGATCACTTGCTGACAACCCGGGTACTGTAGCCCTCCACAGTGTTGGAGGTCACACGCAGGTGGCACCGTGTCTCGATGATCTTCATCGCTGTGTTATGAAACGAAATCTGATATAGGGATCGGTCCATGACAGGAAGGCCGCATCCCGACGGGGATGCGGCCTTCGTGCAGCAGTCGTGGATCAGCGGCCGACCGGCCACACCATGCGTACCTCGGTGCCGACGCCCTCGTCGACGGGTCGCACCTGGAGGTCCTCGACGAATCCGGCGAGCAGTGCGAAGCCGACGCCTGTGGTCAACGCCTCGTCGGTGAGCGACTCGTTGGCCAGCTCGTCCGGCGGCAGCGCAGCCAACCCGATGCTGGCCTCGATAGGCGCCCGGTCGACCACGCGCACCGCGTACGAGCCGCCGTCGGACATCTCCACCAGCACCGGATCGGGCAGGCCGTACTGCCGGTGCAGGGCGACCGCCCGGGTGCACGCCTCGCCGATGGCCAGCCGCACCTCGTCCAGCAGGTCCTCACGGACCCCGGCGCGCCGGGCGACGGCGACGCCGACCAGCCGGGCGGTGCGCACGTGCACCGGCGCCGGGGAGAAGGAGAGCCGGACTGTCGCCATCACGCGTTGGCGCCGCTCGGCTCCGCGCCGACCGCGGCATCAACCGTGGGATGCAGCGGGAACACCTGGTCCAACGCGGTGATCCGGAAGATCTTGAGCAGTGGCTCCTTGTCGCAGACCAGGGCGAACGAGCCGCCGGCCGTACGCAGCCGCTTGAGCGCGCCGACCAGCACACCCAGCCCGGTGGAGTCGAGGAAGTCCACCCGACCGAGGTCGACCACCACGTGCCGGGCGCCGCCGTCGATCAGTTCGAGAAGCCGTTCGCGGAGCCGGGGCGCGGTGTAGACGTCCACCTCACCGCCGACCTCGAGCACCGTGTGCTCACCCACGGTGCGGGTCGCCAGTGACAGCTCCATCGGACCTCCTCGCCAGAGCCGTAAACTCTTCTGGGCATCTAACCACTACCGCCGGGCCGGCCTGCGGTCGCCGGCGGAGGCTTCCCCTTACCCCCCGGCCCGACTTTTCATCTCCGAACACCAGTGCGAGAGTGCAGGGCGTGACCTCCGACGACTTCAGCTCCGCGCGTCTGTCGCCGCGGCACGACCTGGAGCCGTCGGCCAGCGCCACCGTATCCGCAGGTCCAGGCTTCGGGCCAACGCCTGTCGACCTGCTGCGTCGGCTGCGTGCCCGGAGCGCCGGCGACCCGGTCACCCACGTCGAACGGGTGCCGGCCCGCCCCGGGGTGCCCACGCCGTGGCCACCGTGGGCACCGCCGGAGCTGCGCGACGCGTTCGCCCGTCGCGGCGTGGCCGCGCCCTGGCGGCACCAGGCCGAGGCGGCCACCCTGGCGTACGACGGCGGGCACGTCGTCGTCGCCACCGGCACCGCGTCCGGCAAGTCGATGGCGTACCAGCTCCCGGCGCTGGCGACCCTGCTCGCCGACCCCCGGGCAACCGTGCTCTACCTGGCGCCGACCAAGGCGCTCGCCGCCGACCAGTTGCGGGCCGTCGCCGGTCTGGAGCTGGAGGGGGTACGCCCCGCCTGCTACGACGGGGACACTCCGCGCGCCGAGCGGGAGTGGATCCGCCGACACTCCCGGTTCGTGCTGACCAATCCGGACATGCTGCACCACGGCATCCTGCCCGGGCACGCCCAGTGGTCCGGTTTCCTACGCCGGCTCGCGTACGTCGTGATCGACGAGTGCCACACCTACCGGGGGGTCTTCGGCTCGCACGTGGCGCACGTGCTGCGTCGGCTGCGCCGGCAGTGCGCCCGGTTCGGGGCCACCCCCGTGTTCGTGCTCGCCTCGGCGACCTCCGGCGACCCGGCGACCGCGGCCGGGCGGCTGACCGGCCTGCCCGTGACGGCTGTCACCGAGGACGCCTCACCGCGCGGCGGGGTCACCTTCGCGCTCTGGGAGCCACCGCTGCTGCCACCGGACTCGGGTTCCGCACCCCCGGTCCCGCCGCAGGCCACCGGCGACCACGACGACCTCCACCAGGTCCGTCGATCGGCGCTGCGCGAGACCGCGGACCTGCTCGCCGACACGGTCGCCGAGGGGGTACGCACACTCGCGTTCGTCCGCTCCCGCAAGGGCGCCGAGGTGGTGGCGGCCAACGCGCGTCGGGCACTGGACGACGCGGTGCCGGGGCTCGGCGACCGGGTGGCCGCCTACCGGGGTGGCTACCTGCGCGAGGAGCGGCGCGAGCTGGAACGGGCGCTGCTGCACGGCGACCTGCTCGGCCTGGCCTCCACGAACGCGCTGGAGCTGGGCGTCGACCTGATCGGGCTGGACGCCGTGCTGATCTGCGGGTATCCGGGCACCCGGGCGTCACTGTGGCAGCAGGCGGGCCGCGCCGGGCGCTCCGGGCAGGAGGCCCTCGCCGTGCTGGTGGCCCGGGACGACCCGCTCGACACCTACCTCGTGCACCACCCGGAGGCGATCTTCGGGGCGCCTGTGGAGGCGACGGTGCTCGACCCGGCCAACCCGTACGTGCTGGCTCCGCAGCTGGCCTGCGCCGCGGTCGAGGCGCCCCTCACCCCGGCCGACCTGGCGCTCTTCGGCGACGGGGCGAAGGAGGCGATCGACGAGCTGGTGGCGGCCGGGGCGCTGCGGCAGCGGCCCACCGGCTGGTACTGGCGGCACCGGGAACGCCCCGAGGTGGACCTGCGCGGCGAGGGCGGCGCGCCGGTCTGCGTCGTGGAGTCGGCCACCGGCCGGCTGCTCGGCACGGTCGACGGCGGTTCGTCGCACTTCCTGCTGCACCCCGGCGCTGTCTACCTGCACCAGGGCGTCTCGTACGTCGTCGACGGCCTCGACCTCGCCGACGGCTGCGCGCTTGTGCACGTCGAGGAACCGGACTGGTCCACCCACGCGCGGGACGTCACGGACCTGTCCGTGGTGTCGGTGCGCTCCTACGTGGACGCCGGCCCGGTCGGCATGTTCCTCGGCGAGGTGGACGTGACCAGCCAGGTGGTGTCGTACCAGCGGCGGCGGATCGCCACCGGCGAGGTGATCGACACCCGGCCGCTCGACCTGCCCACCCGGGAGCTGCGCACGGTGGCGGTGTGGTTCACGCTGTCGCCCCAGTCGTTGGCCTCCGCCGGGGTCCAGCCGGCCGACGTGCCGGGTGCGCTGCACGCCGCCGAACACGCGGCGATCGGCCTGCTGCCGCTGATGGCCACCTGTGACAGGTGGGACATCGGAGGGCTCTCCACGGCCGTGCACCCGGACACGGAGGCGCCGACCGTGTTCGTCTACGACGGGCATCCGGGTGGCGCGGGTTTCGCGGAGCGGGCGTACGGGACGGCGTCGGCGTGGCTGCGGGCGACCCGGGACGCGATAGCGGAGTGCGGCTGCGAGGCCGGCTGCCCGTCGTGTGTGCAGTCACCGAAGTGCGGCAACGGCAACAACCCGTTGTCCAAGCTGGACGCGGTCCGGGTGCTCGACATGGTCCTCGCGAACCTGC
Source organism: Micromonospora orduensis (assembly GCF_006228125.1). Taxonomy (GTDB): domain Bacteria; phylum Actinomycetota; class Actinomycetes; order Mycobacteriales; family Micromonosporaceae; genus Micromonospora; species Micromonospora orduensis. The sequence goes on from NZ_VDFY01000113.1 coordinate 50,215, forward strand.
CCGCCTGATCGACCTTGCATGATTCCACCCGGCACGGGGCACAATGCATGGGAGCGCTTCCATCGATGCCTGTCCTGCTGTTCACCCCCGCGCCCTGAGGAGGAGCCGTGGCCGACACCATCGCCGAGACCGTCGACCTGCTCTACACCATCGACCAGGAACAACTCACCCTCGACCAGCAGATCGCGCTCGGCTCCGCGCTGGCCGCGCTGGCCCAGGCGGAACGACTGGAGCAGATCAACGAACGGCTGCGCGGCATCCACCAGGTCCTCAACACGTGGGCGCTCCGCGCCGCCACGGCCGAGAGCCGCTGACGGCCGACTCGACCCGGGCGTCGAGGGCCGCTGCCGCCACCGTTCGTCGCCGGCACCGGTGGTGAGAGCGGGGGCGCGCTGGGTTGCCGGGCTGTGCGAGACTCCGGCGCATCATTTCCCTGAGGAGATCAGATGCAGCTCGACAACTTGCAGAGCCAGCAGCAGTTCCACGTCCGCCAGCGGCTGCGGATGATGGTCAACCAGTACGAGGTCCGGGCGGTCTCCCCGGACGGCACCGAGGGTGAGCTGCTCGCGTTCGCGCAGCAGAAGCGGCTCGCCTTCAAGGAGCAGGTGACGATCTACACGGATGACTCGAAGCAGCAGCCCCTGCTCGGCTTCAAGGCCCGTCAGCGCCTCGACCTCGGTGCCACGTACGACGTCACCGACGCCGCCGGCAACGCGATCGGCCTGTTCCGCAAGGACTTCGCCCAGTCGCTGCTGCGGTCCACCTGGCACGTCGAGCAGGCCGGCCTGCCGCAGGTGACGGGTCAGGAGCGCAGCCTGCCGGTGGCGCTGCTGCGCCGGTTCGTCGACTCGCTGTCCTGGCTGCCGTACCACTTCGACTTCACCGCTGGCGGCCAGCCGGCCTTCACCGTGGTGAAGAAGTGGGGCCTGCGCGACAAGTACGTCGTCGAGGTGCAGAACCCGCAGCTCGACCGCCGCCTCGTCATCGCGATGGCCGTGGCGCTCGACGCGCTCCAGTCCCGCTGACAGACCGGCCCTGCGCACCGCCCGCCGCTGATCCGCGGCGGGCGGCGCGTTGGCGTCAAGGGGTTCCAGCTCAGCCGCGCAGCGGGCCGGCCCGGGCAGTCGACGCCGCGACCCGGGACATTCCGGGTAGGGGCGTGAACGCCACCTCGACGGTCACCAGCACGTCCAGCCCGTCGAGGTGACAACCGACCAGCCGACCGCCGTTGCGTCCGGCGATGTCACCGGCTGACCCGCAGGCCTTCTCGTCGCCGTCGAGCGCCCGGGCGGCACCGGCCAGGGCGCCGAGATCGGCTGCCACCGCCGCCCGCTGACGCGCCATCCCGGCTGCGGCGACGGCGGCGCCGAACGTCCCGAACAGCACGAAGACCAGCCCGATCGCCAGGAGCAGGACGGTGGCACCACCTCGCTCCGCCGCCAGCCGACCATCGTCGAGTCGCTCGGCATCCGGTCCGTGGTCGAAGCGGCCCGGCGAACCGTCAGTTCGGCGCACTGTCGACTCCCTCGGGGGCGCCCGGTTCCATCGCGGCGACGGCGGTGGCGGACACGGTGATCCGCCCCAGCCGGCCGCCCAGCGTCCGGACGGGCGCGCGGACCGTCGCCCGCACCCGCTCGCCGTCGATCGTCACCGACACCTCCGCCCCCGACGGTCCCGACGACCCACCTCCCGCACCTCGGGCGGCGGCCAGTGCCGCCTCCCGGGCCGCGTGTAGACAGCTCGCCTGGGTGCTGACGGCGTTGACCGCGGTCAGCCCGGCCAGCAGGAGCAGAAGCAGCGCCGGCAGGCCGGCCGCCAGTTCGGCGGTGAACGACCCCCGGTCCCCGCCGGCGGCCCGTGCCGCAGCGCGGAAGCTCCATCCCCCACCACCAGCCGCACGCCCGGAACGGTCGGACCTCCGATCGCGGCCGGCCTGCCGGCGCCCGATCACTTCAACGCCCGGTCGATGACGGCCGTCAACGCCGACTGGACGTTGCCGGAGGTCAGCACCTTCAACAGAATCCCGGCGAACGCGACAGCGGCGAGCGTGCCGACGGCGTACTCGGCCGTGTTCATCCCGGCGTCGCCCCTCAGGCGGCTGATGAGTTTGCGCATGGCTGTTCCCTTTCTCGATGGGTCAGAGCACGTCGCCGAGGACAGCGACGATCACCGGCACCAGGCCGGCGAGAATGAACGCCGGCAGGAAGCAGAGCCCCAACGGCAGCACGATGAGCACGCCCGCCCGGCGGGCCGACGCCTCGGCGGCGGTGGCCCGGTCGGCGCGCAGGTCGTCGGCGAGCCGGGTCAGCGCGCCGGCCAGGGCGGCGCCACTGTTGGCCGAGCGCAACGCGGCCGCCGCCAACCGCTCCGCTCCCGGCACCCCGTCCAGCGCGGACCACGCCTCCGCCGGACCACCACCGAGCAGCAGGGTGCGACCGACCCGGGCCAGCCTGCCGGCGAGCGGGCCGTCCAACGCCTCGGCGACGGCCAGCACCGAACGGTCCACCGGAGCACCAGCCCGCATCGCCGCGGCCAACAGGTCGGCGGCGAGCGGCAGGTCGGCGGCCTCCCGAAGCCGGCGTCTGCGGACGGCCGGTGGCTCGATCCGCCGCAGCCCCACGTCCAGCAGGTACGCCGTCAGGACCCCGCCGAGCAGCCCGAACCACCCTTCGATCACCACGACCACGGCGATCCCACCCAGGCCTGCGGCAAGCCGGATGATGTCCGGCCGCCGGCGGCTGCCTGTCGGCCTCCGGTCGACCGGTCCGAGCGCGGTTGCCGGCCCACTCACCGGTCCGCGCCGGTTCGCCGGTCCCCTTTCGCTCGCCGGCCCGAGCTGGCTTGCCGGCCCGCGCTGGCTCGTCGGCCCCCTTTCGCTCGCCGGCCCGAGCTGGCTTGCCGGCCCGCGCTGGCTTGCCGGTCCGGGTCGGGATGCCGGTCCGCGCTGGCGTAGTCGGAGTGGCGCGACGAGCAGGGCAGTGATCACCAGGCCGATGGCCACGAGCACCACCGGGGACATCAGCCGGCCCGCCCCGGCGCTCCGCCCAGCCGCTCGGCCCAGAGCAGGCCGACGACCTGAAGTGCCACCGCGACGATCGCGCAGATCCCGCCGACCGTGTCGTGCAGGAGCACCGCCACGGGATCGACGCCGATCCCGTACCCGAGCCCGATCCCACCGACCGGCAGGGCCGCCAACAGCCAGGCCGTGGCCCTGGCGCCGGCCGCCTGCGCCGCGGCGGCGGCGAGCCCTCGATCGGTGGCCCGCGCGTCCGCCTCGATCCGCTCGACGAGTTCCGCCAGCGGTGCGCCCGTCCGGTCCGCCAACCGCACCGCAGCCGAGGTCAGCTGGCGGAGCCGGTCCGCGCCGGCGGTTGAGGCGATGTCGATGACCGGCGGCACGGGCAGGCCGGCCCGCAGGTCAGCCGCGAGACCGCAGAGCTGGTCCAACCCGCGCCGCCGGACCCGCTCGGCGCGCCGGTTGGCCCGCCGACGCAACAGGCCGCGCACGACAAACGTGCCGTACCCGCCCATCGCGACACCGGCGACCGGACCGGCGACCACGGCACCGACACCGGCCCCCACCAGGCAGACCAGCAGCAGTAGGCGCGCCGGCCCGCGCACACCGGCGGTCGCGCTCGGCGCTCCGCCTTCCCGGTCGTCGGGGTCGGTGACCTGTGGGTCACCGTTGTCGACATGGCCGGGCCGGACCGTCGACATCGCAGCCGCGCTGCGGCTCAGATCGTCCGCGTCCAGGGCCCTGCGACTGTCGACCGCGTCGACAGTCGCAGGGCCAACCAGACGATCGACCTCAGGCTTTCCGACACCGGTCGCAGGCACGGCCATGGAACTGCCGGCATGCGGATCCAGGTCCAGGATCACCGCTCCTGGCCGGGTGGTGCCGGCGGGGCGACGGAGATCCCGACGGCTCGGCGGACGGGCCGGGCCCGGCGGACGCGTCGGTCCCACCGCCGCCCCCGCCCACCTCGTGCCGCTCAGAGTGTCCCCGGTGGATCGGGCGGCCAGCGTCTGCCCGCCACCGGCGGTCGACGACTGCGGCGAAACGGTGGTCGGCCGGCCAGAAGTTGGCGGATCTCCAGGCGTGCGGCCCAGCTCCCTCACCCACTGCACTAAGGCCTCGTCCGGATCACCGCCAGCGGTGCCGGCACCCACGGCCAGCACCCGACGGCGGCGGGCCCGGATGGTCCGCACAGGCCACGCCACTAGGACCGCGGCACCCACGAGCAGCGCCACCACCAGCATCGACCCGGCGTTCATGCCGGACCCGCCGTTCCGGGCCACGGCTCACCGAGGATCGGTGGCACCGCCACGCCCCGCTCGCGCAACAGTGCCCCCAGCGCCCGCGCCGCCTGCCCCAGGCCACGACCACGCACCCAGGCGGGAACCACGGTGACCAGCCGATCCGGCCCCTCCGGCAGCAGCAGACAGATCGACTCCAGGACGCGTCCACGGTCGCCACGTCGTACCTGAAAAAGGACCTGCAACGCGGCGACCACCTGGGCGTGCAGCGCGGCACGGGGCAGTCCGCCCAGCATGCCGAGCGCCTCCAGCCGCGCCGGTACGTCGGACGGCGCGTTGGCGTGCAACGTGCCGGCACCGCCGTCGTGACCGGTGTTGAGCGCGGCCAGCAGGTCGACCACCTCACCGCCCCGGCACTCACCCACCACCAACCGGTCCGGCCGCATCCGCAGCGCCTGCCGGACCAGGTCGCCGAGGCTGACCACGCCCGACCCCTCGACGTTCGCGGTACGTGCCTGGAGCCCCACCACGTGCGGATGCCCCGGCCGCAGCTCGGCGGCGTCCTCCACCAGCACGATCCGCTCGGTCGCCGGCACCAGCGCGAGCAGCGTGTTGAGCAGGGTCGTCTTGCCCGATCCGGTGCCACCGGTCACCAGGTACGCCAGCCGGGCGGCGACGACGGCGGCGAGCACGGGCGCCACCGGACGGGGCACCGTCCCCTGGCGCACCAGCTCGTCGAGGGTGAACGGCCGGTGCCGGAAGGTGCGCAGCGACAGGTAGGGCCCCTCGGTCGCCACCGGCGGCAGCACGGCGTGCAGCCGGGTGCCGTCGGCGAGCCGGGCGTCCGCGTACGGGGAGCCGTCGTCGAGCCGACGTCCGGCGCTGGCGATCAGCCGCTGCGCCAACCGGCGGACGTCCTCCACGGTGCCCACCGGCACCGGGACCTGGTGCAGCCCCGCTCCCCGGTCGACCCACACGCGAACGCCGTTGACCAGCACGTCGGTGACCTCCGGGTCGGCCAGCAGCGGTGCCAGCGGCCCGGCGCCGACGAGGTCGTCGTGCACCCGGTCCGCGATGCGCAGCACGGCGGTGTCGCCGAGCACCGCGGCGGCGGGTTCCGCGCGTACCGCGGACACGATCGCCGCCGGCGTGACCGGGGTGGTGGCACCGGCGATGCGCTGCCGCACCCGGGCTGCGAGGGAGGGGTCGTCCGGCCGGCCCGTCATGCCGCACCTGTCGCGGGTACGCCGGTGAGGTCGGCGACGATCCGTTGGCAGAGCGCCGCCAGCGGACCCTTCCCGGCGGCGGCCGGCGCCTCGCCCCGTTCCAATCCTCGACACAGCCCCGGCTCGGGGCGCAGCGTGCCGGCGAGGGGAAGCCCGAGCGCCCGAGCGACCTCGGTGGCACGTAATCGGCCCGGGGCGGGCCCGCGCACCACCACCGAGAGCGCGGCGCAGTGCGGGGCGGTGGCGGCCACCACCCGGGCGGCAGCGGCGACAGCGCGCAACTCCGCCGGTACGACGACGTACGCCTGGTCAGCCGCCTGCAACGCGACCACGGCGGCGTCGTCCAACTGCCGGGGCAGGTCGATGACCACGAAGTCCCGGCCACGTCGGGCGGCATCGACGGTCGCCGCCATCGCCGACGCGGGCAACGCCAGCAGGTCGCCGCGATCCCAGGAGAGCACCACCAGGTCACCCCGGCTGGGTAGCGCCCGGACCAGCGCAGGGGCGTCGACCCTCCCGTCGGCACCACTCAGCGACGGCCAGCGCAGCCCCTCCAACTGCTCCCAACCGAGTACGAGGTCGAGGCCGCCGCCGAGCGGATCGGCGTCGACCAGCAGGGTGCGCAGCCGCGCCCGCGCCGCGGTGACGGCCAGCCCACCGGCGAGCACACTCGCGCCGGCACCACCCCGCCCGCCGAGCAGCGCGACGATCCGCGCGCCGGAGCCGTCGGCGTCACCGGGGCCCTGCTCGGCGAACCGGTCCACCAGCCACGGTTCGGCAGTCGGCAACGTGGCGACATGCTCGGCGCCGATCAGCTCGGCGATCTGCCAGCCTGGGTCGAGCTGACCGGCCCGGCCCACCAGCACCAGCCGGGGCCGATGGGGCAGCCGGGCCCGCAGGCACGACTGCGCCTGGTCGGCGCCGAGCAGGACGAGAGGCGCGGGAAGCCAGCGGGTACGGGCCGCCGCCGGATCGGCGGCCAACTCCACCTCGGTGCCGCCGGCAGCGGCGAGCCGGAGCAGATCGTCGAGCAGGTCATCGTCGCCGGTGACGAGCAGGGGAAGCCGGCGGATCGGGGGCGGAACGGAGGTACGGGGTGGCATCGCGGCCTCCAGCGGTCGGGCTCGGTTGTGCCGCCGACACTGCTCTCGCTCGGTCCCGCTCACCGTCCTTGAAGGGCGCCCTGTGGATAACGCAGGCACCTGTGGACAACGCCCGCCGAAAGGGTGGATCTGCTATGCGCGAGGGTCGCCGCGCAGCCAGCGCGGCTGCGTGCACAATGCGGCAAGCACCCGACAGACGGCCCCTCGGTGCAGGATGTGCGGACGCCCGCGTCGGTCGCGTGGTGGTCCCTGCCGCTTCCAAGCTCGTCGGATGGGCGTCGATGTCGAGCTGTTCCGGATCGAGCAGCAGGGTTCGAGCCGGGGCAGCAGCGCCCTCTGCCTCCGCTTTGTCGGGGACTAGTCCCAACGCCGTTCAGTTAGGCGTGGGCGAGGCCGGTCAAGGGGTGTGTTGATCAGGGAGTGAGAAGCGGAGTTCCGGTATCAAGGTTTGTCACTCCAAGACAACCCAGAACCAGGAACTCCG
>NZ_VDFY01000090.1 GCF_006228125.1 Micromonospora orduensis
GATCCGGCCGCCGCCGAGCAGGCCGACGGCGGCGGCCGGATCTGGCCCCTCGCCGCCGGGGCCGGGACCCTCCTGGGCCTCCTCGCGGTCGGCGGTGTGCTGTGGCGGCGGCACACCGACAGGCGGTGACCGACGGCTCGTCCGCCGGCACGGACCCGGTACGGCAGGATGGGCGGATGTCCGTCCTGTCCACGTTGCGTCATCCGATCGTCGCCGCCCCGATGGCCGGCGGGCCGTCCACCCCGGCGCTTGTCGCGGCCGTGTCCGCCGCCGGTGGCCTGGGCTTCCTGGCCGCCGGGATGATCGACGCCGGGCGGCTGGTCGCCGACGTCGCGGAGGTCCGCGCCCGCACCGACCGCCCGTTCGGGGTCAACGTCTTCCTGCCCGGCTCAGGCCCGGTCGACGAGGCCGCCATCGAGGCGTACGCCGAGCGGCTCGCGCCGCAGGCCGACCAGCGCGGCGTGCGGTTGGGCGAACCGGTGGGCGGCGACGACGCGTACCCCGAGAAGCTGGCGGCGCTGCTCGCGGACCCGGTGCCTGTGGTGTCCTTCGTGTTCGGCCTGCCGGAGCGGGCGGCGGTGGCCGCCCTGCGCGAGCGGGGCACCGAGGTGTGGGCCACGGTCACCCGGCCGGACGCGGCCACGGCCGCCGTCGAGCTGGGCGTGGACGCCGTCGTCGTGCAGGGCACCGAGGCGGGCGGGCACCGCGGTGGGGTGCCGGACGACGACGACTACGGGCTGCTGCCGCTGCTGCGGTTGGCCGCCGCCCGGTGCGCCCGGCCGCTGGTGGCCGCCGGCGGCATCGCCGACGGTCCCGGGGTCGCCGCCGTTCTGACCGCCGGGGCCGCAGCCGCCCAGCTCGGCACCGCCTTCCTGCGCTGCCCGGAGGCGGGCAGCTCGCCGCTGCACCGGGCGGCGGTGGCCAGCGGCGACCCGACCGCGTTGACCCGGGCGTACACCGGCAAGCGGGCCAGGGGGGTGGTCAACGACTTCCTGCGGCGGCACGACGCGGCGGCGCCGAGCGGCTACCCGCAGGTGCTGCACCTGACCCGGCCGCTGCTCGCCGCCGCCCGGCGGGCCGGGGACGCGTCGGTCGCCAACCTGTGGGCCGGTCAGTCGCACCCGCTGGCCCGGGAGATGCCGGCGGCCGACCTGCTCGCCGAGCTGAGCGCCGACGCCCGGGCGGCCCTGAAGGGGGCGGTGCGGCGGTCGGCCCACTGGGGGTGACCAGCGCGTCCACTGTTGGACCGGGCGGGCGGGCGGCGCCGGACGGGAAACCGGTTAGAGTCTCGCCGTGATCGAGATCGGCACACAGGTCGACCTGTCCCACCCGCCCGACCGGGTCTGGCTCGCCCTGACGGATCTGGAGCTGCTCGGCCGATGGTTCGTGGAGGCCGAGACGGTCGAGGGTGTGCCGGACCGCCTGCTGCTGCACACGGCCGGCCTGCCGGGCTTCGACGGCGACGTCGAGGTCGAGGTGACCGAGCGCAACGCGCCGGAACTGCTCTCGTTGCGCTGCGACGAGGCCGGCCGGCTCACCGAGCTGACCTGTGCCGTCACCGCCACCAAGCAGGGCTCGCGACTCGCGGTGCGGGAGGTCACCACGCACGGCGCCTGGTCGGCCGAGCAGCACGAGCCGCGTGAGCAGCAACTCCGGCAGGCGCTGACGGTACGCCTGCCAGCCATTCTCGACTGGCTCGCCTTCCAGCAGGTCGACCTGCGCCGGGGCGAGGCCGGGATGACCGCCGAGCTGCCGGTGATCGGCGCGGGCGGCACGTCGGCCCGTAGCCGACGGCGGCGGCGCACGCTGGTGGCCGTGGTCGGCGGGGCTGTCCTGGTGGCGGGAACGGCGGCGTGGATCACGCTGCCGAGCTA
>NZ_VDFY01000020.1 GCF_006228125.1 Micromonospora orduensis
CCGACTCAAAGACCGCGACCTCGGCCGCGTCCCACCGGCCACCAAGACAAACGACTAAAGATCAACCAACCCGAGGTGGTCCACTTTCAGCCGGACCACGGTGGTCAGGGTTGAGGCGGCGTTGACACCCCAAGGTCTGCCGCCGATCCGCATGCCTCTGAGCTAGAGGCCGGCAGTTAGGGTCGCGCCTGCCTGCTTGCCTTCCGATGCGCCCACCTCTCCCGAATCAAGTGTGGAAAGCGCCGTAAACCCCACGTGAGCCGATGCTGCATCGGCCGGCGTCGGTGACCGCCGTTGACCTGCTCGGCTTGTCGGCCGCCGTCGCTCATCACTGGTGTTCGTCAGCCGGCTTGGCTGTACGGATGGCTGTACAGCCACACGGTTTAGGAAGTGTGGACACGGGCGGAAGCTGCTCGGCAGTGACCTCGCTTGACCTGCGCCGCCACGCTGGCTGCCACGTCCAGGAGCTGACCGCCGTTGACCCTCGGGTGTCCCATCGGGCACGCGACGGGCACGCCCGCATTCCCCTGATCTTCGTGGTCCGGTGCCGCCGCCCGCGCAGCCGGGTGCCCCTTCGCAAACTTCCCTGACGAGGTAGGCGAACGGGGCTGCGAATCACGGGCTGCCTCACTAAGGTGCCTCCAATGCGCATTCCACCTCTGCCTAAGGCATCGCTGGAGCTCACCGGCGGCAAGGCTGCAAAGCGAGCAGTCGGCAACCGTCCGGCGAACGTCACCTCACCCATCACGATCGACGCCTACAACCCTGAGTGGCCCGCCATGTTCGCCAAGGAGGAGGCCGTTATCCGGGCTGCGCTTGGCGCCAAGGCGCTTGCGGTCGAGCACGTCGGGTCGACCGCGGTGCCCGGTCTGGCGGCCAAGGATCGACTCGACATCGACCTCATCGTTGCGGACCCGGCAGATGAGGATGCCTACGTGCCGCCGCTGGAAGCCGCCGGCTACTTCCTCCGCACTCGCGACCCTGACTGGTACGAGCACCGCTGCCTCTGGACCCACGACCACGGCGTGAATCTGCACGTCTTCGGCCCTGACTGCGATGAGTACCTCCGCCACCTGATCCTCAGAGACTGGCTTCGCACCCACCCAGAAGATCGCGATCGCTACGCGGCCGAGAAGCACCGAGTAGCCCAGGAACACCCGATGGACATGGCGCTGTACGTCCAGGGCAAGTCGGCGATCATCATCGACATCCTCAAGCTGTGCGGGCTGCGCTGAACAGCACGCGCTGGCCCTGGTCTGCTCGGCTTGCCTGGGTCGGTGGCTGGCGGGATGGCATCCACCACCCACGAACCGGAACCGTTCGGCAACTCCATCTCGGAGTCGTCTGGCCCCCGCCGGAGGCATGCCCTTCATTGGCCGGCGCGCCGGCCAATGCCGGCGCTTGCGCCGCCAGCAGGCCGAGCGCGGCCGGCGCGGCCCGCTTGCCGGCCGCCTTGATCTGATAGAGCGGAATTCGGCAACTGCTACCGATCGGCCTGTGTCCCGTCACGGCTGATGCTTGACACTCGCGTCCCACCAGATGCTTGACATGATCGATACCTCGCTCGTGCTCGGCTTCGGTAGCCTCGTCCGATGCGGACCTCCATGCGTGACTTGACCGACGACGACCGTGAGCTGATCGAGTACGCCCGCCAGATCGTGGACGCAAACACCGACGGCGTGGACGGCATCCATACCGTCGGCGCAGCAGTAGGGTCTGCTGCACCGATAGGTGACAGTTTCAGTCACGCGGCCTGACTGGCCGGTGGGGTCATGATGGTCTCGTACTCGATAGGGGTCAACCGGGACAGGGATCGTTGGCGTCGACGGCGGTGGTAGG
>NZ_VDFY01000225.1 GCF_006228125.1 Micromonospora orduensis
GTGAGATCGTGCCAGAGGAGTGCCGGACGGAGGTGTTCTTCCTGCCCGCCGCCTCGCACGTGGAGAAGGAGGGCACGTTCACCCAGACGCAGCGGTTGTTGCAGTGGCGGGAGAAGGCCGTCGAGCCACCGGGCGACGCCCGCTCCGAGCTGTGGTTCTTCTACCACCTCGGGCGCAAGCTGCGGGAGAAGTCGGCCGACTCCGACCTGCCGCGCGACCGGGCGCTGCTCGACCTCACCTGGGACTACCCCACGCACGGTCCGCACGCGGAGCCGAGCGCAGAGGCGGTCCTGCGGGAGATCAACGGGTACGACGTGACGACCGGCCGTCCGCTGTCCAGTTTCGCCGAGGCCCGCGCGGACGGCTCCACGGCGGTGGGCTGCTGGATCTACACCGGGGTGTACGCCGACGGTGTGAACCAGGCGGCCCGGCGCAAGTCCCGCCACGAGCAGGACTGGGTGGCCGCCGAGTGGGGCTGGGCGTGGCCGGCGAATCGCCGCATCCTCTACAACCGTGCCTCCGCCGACCCGGACGGCAACCCGTGGAGCGAACGCAAACGCTACGTCTGGTGGGACGCGGACAGGGGCGAGTGGACGGGCTACGACGTGCCGGACTTCGAGAAGACCAAGCCGCCGTCGTACCGGCCGCCGGCCGGCGCGTCCGGGCCGGAGGGCATCGCCGGTGCCGACCCGTTCGTCATGCAGGGCGACGGCAAGGGCTGGCTGTACGCGCCCAGCGGTGTCCTGGACGGGCCGCTGCCGACGCACTACGAGCCGGTGGAGTCGCCGGTGCGCAACCCGCTGTACCGCCAGCAGGCCAACCCGACCCGCAAGATGTACGCGCATCCGGTGAACTCGGTGAACCCGAGTCCGCCTCAGGAGCACAGCCAGGTGTTCCCGTACGTGTTCACGGTCAGCCGGCTCACCGAGCACCACACGGCAGGTGGGATGAGCCGGACGGTGTCGCCGCTGGCGGAGTTGCAGCCGGAGATGTTCGTCGAGGTGTCGCCGGAGCTGGCCGCCGAACGCGGACTCGACCATCTGGGTTGGGCGCACCTCGTCAGCGGTCGGGCGGTGATCGAGGCGAAGGTGCTGGTCACGGATCGGCTCACCCCGCTGCGGGTGGAGGGTCGGATCATCCACCAGGTGTGGTTGCCGTACCACTTCGGTTTCGAGGGCCTCGTGACCGGCGACTCGGCAAACGACCTGTTCGGCATCAGCCTGGACCCGAACGTGCTGATCCAGGAGAGCAAGGTCGGCACCTGCGACGTGCGGCCCGGCCGTCGTCCGACCGGGCCGGCGTTGCTGGACCTGGTCGCCGACTACCAGCGGCGCGCCGGGATCACCCCGGGGCAGCACGCCCCGGCCGTCACCGCCGACAGCGAGGGGGAGGCGCGCGGTGATTCCTGACCCGAACAGCCTGTACGGGCCGCTGGACCCGGCGCCCGACGCCGGCTATGTGGACGCGCCACCCCGGATGGGGTTCTTCACCGACACCAGCGTGTGCATCGGGTGCAAGGCCTGCGAGGTGGCCTGCAAGGAGTGGAATCTCGTCCCGGAGAGCGGCCTCGACCTGCTCGGCATGTCGTACGACAACACCGGGGCGTTGACAGCGAACTCGTGGCGGCACGTCGCGTTCATCGAGCAACCCCGTACGACCGACGTGCTCGGTGAGCCGGCCCCCACCGGTCCGGGTCCGCAGTTTCTGGGGATGCCTGGTGCGCAGCCGCCGGGGCGGGGTTCTGGTGCGCAGGGGCGGACGGATTTCCGCTGGTTGATGATGTCGGATGTGTGCAAGCACTGCACGCATGCGGCGTGTCTGGATGT
>NZ_VDFY01000019.1 GCF_006228125.1 Micromonospora orduensis
AAACCAAACGGCAACACATTGATGTACATCCCATGCACACGCTCCGCACCCCGCACCTCCGGCCGCGCATCACACACCAACCCCGTGTAAAAACGCCGCTCACCAGACAACTGACTCATCACCTTCAGATGAGCCGCGTGCAGGACAGCCTTGACGGGTACGCCGAGGCTGCTGGCGAGCCCGCGCAACGCGGGGTCCAGGTCGGCGATGTCCAGCTCGGTGCGGCACACCTGCCGCGGGCCGGAGTCGGTCGCCGGGGTGCCGGGCAGGGTGAGCTTCGGCGTGCCGGTCACCACGTCCCGCCAGTAGTCGGCGTCCGCCTCGGAGTCGAGCGCCGACAGTTCGGCGGCCACGAAGTCCGCGTACCGGACTGCCACCGGCTCGGCAGGCGTCGGTTGCTCGCCACGTCGCCGCCGGTGGTAGCCGTCGCGCAGGTCGGCCAGCAGAAGGTTGAGGTCCCAGCCGCCGGTGATCAGGTGGCTGACGGAGACGGTGAGCCACCAGGCCCGATCGTCCTCGCGGTGCACGGCCACCCGCAGCAGCGGCGGCGGCGTCGCCAGGTCGAACGGCCGGTCACGCTCGGCGGCGACGTACGCCGGATGGCCGCTCGCGTCGGGATGCACAACGATCGGAACCTGCGCCTCGGCGTGTACGAGCTGCATCGGCACCGAGTAGCCGGTCAGGTCGACCGAGGTGCGCAGCGTGTCGTGCCGGGCGACCAGCTCGGCGAGGGTGGCGCGCAGCGGCTCGACGTCGAAGGGCAGCTCGTCGTGCACGCGCATGGTGTGCACGATGTGGTACGGCGTCGCGGCCTCGTCCTTGGCGATCTCGACAGCCATGCCCACCTGGGCCTGGGTGGCCGGGTAGGCGTCGGTCAGGCCGTCCGGCACAGCCGCCCGGTCAGACTCGGCGAGCAGCGCGAAAGGCGCCACCGGCTGCCACTCATCCTGCGCCCCATCCAATGACGCCGCCAACTGACGCACCGTCCGGTAAGCGAAGACATCCCGCACGCTCGTCGAACAGCCAGCCGCCCGCAACGCCCCCACCAACGTCACCGCCAGCATCGAATCACCACCGAGATCGAAGAAACTCGCCTCGACACTGACCACGTCACGACCCAACACCCGCGCCCACACCGCAGCCACAGCCCGCTCCAACACCGACACCGGCGCCACGAACACACCCACCGGCTCATCCACCACCGACGGCAACGGCAACTGCCGACGATCCACCTTCCCATTCGGATCAACCGGCACCACATCAACAACCATCACCACCGAAGGCACCAACACCTCCGGCAACACACCCCGCAACACCCCCCGCACACCCACCACATCAACACCCGAACCCACCGGCACCACATAACCGACCAACACCCGCCGACCACCAACCTCCACCACCGACGCCACCGCATCCCGCACACCCACACAGGACCGCAACGCCGACTCCACCTCCCCCAACTCCACCCGCACCCCACGCACCTTCACCTGCGCATCCAACCGACCCAGGAACTCCACCGTCCCGTCCGACCGCCACGCCACCGCATCCCCAGTCCGATACAACCGCGACCCCACCGACCCAAACGGATCCGGCACAAACCGATCCGCCGTCAACCCCGCAGCACCCCAATCACCCCTGTCTCTTATACACCTCTCCCAGCCCACGAGACCGGAGCCTAA
>NZ_VDFY01000018.1 GCF_006228125.1 Micromonospora orduensis
GGGGGCGTTACGGTGGACCATGAGGACCTCCACGGGTCAGGTGCGGCTGTCTGGTAGCTCCACACCTACCCCGGAGGTCCTCACCCGTTCAAGATCCGACCCGTCACCAACGTCTATGCACAGAACATCTAGGACCTGACGGTCAGTCGCCGTCCATGCGGGAAACTGGGTCAGCCACTCTTCTGCCTGTTCCGCGCTGTGGCCGCTACCGATCAGCCACTGGACGAGCAGCGCGAGTTCGACCCATGCGGCGGCCTTGGCGGCCCACGCCCAATCGACGATCCGTAGGCCGAGTGGCGTCACGATCAAGTTGGCCGGGTTGAGATCGGAGTGGATAAGTGTCTCGCCATTCATCGCCGGGTGCGCGAACCCGAGCCGGGCTGCCGGGGTGAACCACATCTCGCCAGGCGCAGGCGTCTCTTGAAGTGCTTTCAACGCGGCGAGGAGCAGATCGAGGTCCCTACTGCCGGGTGACAGGTCGGGGTGGGGACCGGCAAGATGTTCGGTCCCCACCACCAGCCAGCCATCGGATTCGAACTGCCACAGGACCGCGGGCGGGTGCCGGTCGATGGCTCGGGTGGCCGCGAGTTCGTAGCGCAGCGACCGAACGCTCAACTCGCCGGAGGCCGCCTTGACGAAGACCTGCCCGGCGGGTCCGGTCACCGTCGAGGCGATCTCAGCGTGGTCGCCACTGGAAGCCGAGGTGACGTCAAAGGTTCCGCCGACCCGTTCGGCGATCCCTGCCGTGACACTCTCCGGCAGGGCAGTCCAGTCGCAACGCATCTGGTCTCCCCACTGCTACGTGCCCGGCTGAGACGGATTCGGCGGCCAGCAGGACTTGGCCTCACCGCCCCAGAATTCCATGTCGACCCGGTAGCCGGTCTCGTGCAGCGCCGCGCGTGTGTAGGTGATGGCGGTGCCGTCCTGCATGGCCTCGATCAGGATCGGCCGGTGGTGCACGTAGTGGCCCCGTGATCTGTTTGCAGGCGGCGGTGTAGGGCTCGCTGATCCGCGGGGCGGCATGCCAGACAGCCGCACACCGCAGCGATGGTGACCACGCCGCCGACTATCTCAACCAGGCGGGCCGCAGCTGACAAGGCGCGGCGATCGCGAGTCCCCGATCGGCCGATGCGGCTGCGGGAGCCAGCGCTGGTTCCCACCAAAGCACTGGGCTGGCGGCTCACGATGGGAGGTGGGGGAGCCGTCGTCCTTTCTGTCGACGGTTGGCCTGCGGATCGCTTGCTCAGGGAACTCGATGGAACGGCGCGGGTTCGTTGTCCTGTGGTGGCACTGGCTTTGGTTGGCCAGGGGTGTGATGGAGCGGGTTTCGGCGCATGGTGCTCAGGGTTGGGCCTTCGGGCAGGCTGATGGTCGGTTGTGGTGTGTAGCCGTGGCGGATGTGCATGTTCTGGGCATCGGTGGTGGTGCTGGTCCAGGACAGGAGGTTCACGTGGTCGAGTCGGCTGCGGTGGTGGTTGAGCAAGGCTGTGCCGCGTCCGGAGCGTCTGGCTGTGGGTTGTACGGCCAGGAACGCGAGGTGGTAATGGGGTTCGGTGGGTCGTTCCTTGGCGAGCAGTCGGTCGAGTAGGTCGAAGCGGTCGGCGTGGGGGCCTGCGGCGTCGCTGAGGCGGGTGGGGTAGTTCGCCAAG
>NZ_VDFY01000017.1 GCF_006228125.1 Micromonospora orduensis
CTTGATCTTTAACCTGTGCGTCGTGGCCTCGGGCTATTCGGGGTCTTCGTTTTCTTGGTGTTGCTGTTCGGCTTGTTGCTGGTGGCGGCTGTGACGATGTGGACGTCGTGGCGGGCGGCTCGGTGGCGGTTGGGGTGTCCGGGTGGTCGTCCTGGGCCTGGTCGGCTCGGTTTCGGTGCGGCGGCGGGGCAGCCGGCTTTGGCGCGTAGGTGCCGAAACGCGCGGCGGACGCGGGCGGGTGAGAGCCGTTCGGGTGGTGCGGGGCGTTCCCAGGGCCGGCGGAGGTCGCTGGCGGCGGTGCGGGCCAGCCGGAGTTGGGTGTAGGCGGCCAGCACGAGCCAGGTCCAGCGGTCGGCGGCGTGGGGGTCGCGCAGTTTCGGGCTGGTCCAGCCGAGGGTTTGCTTGAGCATGCGGAAGGTGTGTTCGATGTCGAAGCGGCGCAGGAACGCCTGCCAGAGCAGGTCAACCTCGGCGTCGGTGGCGGTTGCCTGCGACCACCACAGCCAGACCGGTTTCGCGGTGGCGCCGCTGGGCAGTCGGTCGACGGTCAGCAGGATCACGGTGCCTTCGATGATCGGTAGCGGGCCGTGTTGGGCGGTCCAGGCGGTGCGGTGGGTCAGCCTGGGGTGCAGCCGGTGCCAGGCTCGCGCGGTCGCGGTGCCGTAGAGGCGGGTGTCGGTGGTCGTGGCGACGTCCGGGTCGCCCCAGCTGGCGGGGTCGCCGAAGATGAACTCGCCGCCGTGCCTTCGTGGGCGGCCGGTGGTGGCGGGCAGCCGGGGTGGCGCGGGCCGGCGCAGCACCCGGTCGGACCGCATCCGCACCAACACCTGAACGGGTAGGTCGGCCAGCAGGAACGCCAGCCGGGGCCCGTCGTAGCCGGCGTCCGCGACGATCCACACGTCCGGATCACCGGGCTGCCACTGCCCGGCAGCGATCAGCCGCCGCACCACGTCTCGTAACTGGCCGGCGGTGACCGTGGCGGCGTCGTCGCCGGGCGCCAGCCGGCGGGCGTCCAACGGCGCGGTCCACGAGGTGCGCCCGGCCTCCAGGGCGGTGACGAACGAGTACGGCCAGCCCGGAACCCCGATGTGGGTGTCCTTGCCACGCCCGTAGGTGTGGCACAGCACCCGCTCCGGGCAGGTGTGCGCCTCCGGGCGCAGCCAGCACGTCACGTCTACCGCCAGGACGATCCGCCCGTCCGCGGCCCGCGGCAGCGGCACCGCCGCGACCGCGGTCCGCAGCCGCTCGATGTCGATCCGGCCGCGGTTCAACGCCGCATACAGCGAGCCGTGACCGCGGCGGTGCTCACCCACCAGCGACAACTCGACCAGCGAACGCACCGGCGCATCCCCGCACAACAGCGCGTCCGCCAGCTCGAACAACGCATCCCCACGAGCGGTCAGACAACGATGGAACTCACGCCGGAACGCGGCCAGCCGCCCGACCGCGTCGAACGCTCCGCCATCGTGCACACTGATCACCAGACAGCCCTTGGTTTGCGATCTTCTTCCCTAGACAAGAGGAATGATCGATCAAGGGCTGTCGTCATGATCAGCCGGGGTCGATACCACCGCCCAGCAGGTTAAATATCAAGC
>NZ_VDFY01000015.1 GCF_006228125.1 Micromonospora orduensis
GCACACTGATCACCAGACAGCCCTTGGTTTGCGATCTTCTTCCCTAGACAAGAGGAATGATCGATCAAGGGCTGTCGTCATGATCAGCCGGGGTCGATACCACCGCCCAGCAGGTTAAATATCAAGCAAGCAGTTCACCAACTACTCGTTGAAGCTGGACTGGAAGCTGGCCGGGGACGACAACTCCGGCATCTTCATCGGGTTCCCGCCGTCGAGTGACCCGTGGTCGGCGGTGGACAACGGTTACGAGATCCAGATCGACGCCACCGACGCGGTGGACCGCACCACCGGGGCGGTCTACACGTTCAAGTCCGCCGACATCGCGGCCCGCGACGCGGCGCTCAACGCGCCGGGGGAGTGGAACACGTACGAGCTGCTGGTCGAGGGTGAGCGGCTGCAGATCTTCCTCAACGGCGTGAAGATCAACGACTTCACCAACACCAATCCGGTACGGTCGCTGGCCGGCCACATCGGCATCCAGAACCACGGCACCGGTGACGACGCCTCGTTCCGCAACATCCGGATCAAGGAGCTGGGCACCACGCCGCCGCCGACCGGCACGATCCAGGCCGAGGCGTTCAGCTCGGCCAACGGGGTCACCCCGTTCACCAAGGCGGGCGCCAACGGCGGGCAGACCATCGGCTACATCGACCCGGGCGACTGGGCCGCGTACAACGGGGTGGACCTGACCGGGGTCACCTCGTTCACCTCCCGGGTCGTCTCGGGCGGCGCGGGCGGCACCATCCAGGTGCGTACCGGCTCGGCCACCGGCCCGGTGCTCGGCTCGGTCGCGGTGCCGAACACCGGCAGCTGGACCACCTTCGCCAACGTCACCACCGCCCTGTCCGGCGTCCCGTCCGGTGCCCAGAACCTCTACCTCACGTTCACCGGTAGCGGCACCGGGCTCTTCGACGTGGACGACTTCACCCTGGTCAAGGGGACTGGCGGCGGTACCGGCGTCGGTCCGGTGAAGGGCCTGGCCGGCAAGTGCCTGGACGTGCGCAACGGCGCCACGGCCGACGGCACCCAGATCCAGATCTACACCTGCAACGGCAGCGCCGCGCAGACCTGGACCGTGACGCCGAACTCGACAATCAAGGCCCTGGGCAAGTGCCTCGACGTGTCCGGCAGCGGCACCGCCGACGGCACCAAGATCCAGCTGTGGACCTGCAACGGCACGGGGGCGCAGAACTGGGCGGCCCAGGCCGACGGCAGCCTGCGCAACCCGTCGTCGGGCAAGTGCCTCGACGTCTCCGGCAACAACTCGGCGGACAGCACCATCGTGCACCTCTGGACCTGCCTCAACGCGGCAAACCAGAAGTGGGTCCTGCCCTGACCTGACGACCGGGAGCGGGGCCGTCGGTCAGGCCGACGGCCCCGCTCCGGCGCACCGCAACGCCGATCAGGCCCGGCCGGGTTGTGCCCCGCACGGCCGGGCCTGATCGGCGCACGCCCGCCACCCAGCGGTTGGGCGGACGCCGCGGAGCCGACGGCTGCACACCAACGAGCGTT
The DNA here is from genome assembly GCF_006228125.1 of Micromonospora orduensis. Lineage (GTDB taxonomy): Bacteria > Actinomycetota > Actinomycetes > Mycobacteriales > Micromonosporaceae > Micromonospora > Micromonospora orduensis. The sequence goes on from NZ_VDFY01000015.1 coordinate 1,513, forward strand.
ATACCTGGGAGTCATATCTATGACTCCCAGGTATAACGCTCACACCATCTCTGCCCGCCGCCCGCGGTG
>NZ_VDFY01000189.1 GCF_006228125.1 Micromonospora orduensis
CTAGTCCCAACGCCGTTCAGTTAGGCGTGGGCGAGGCCGGTCAAGGGGTGTGTTGATCAGGGAGTGAGAAGCGGAGTTCCGGTATCAAGGTTTGTCACTCCAAGACAACCCAGAACCAGGAACTCCGCTTGGTGGATCAGATTGCCATAACCCGGACGGTCACGGTAGCGGCGGGGCCGTTCGCGGCGGGTCACCTCGGTGAGCTGACCCGGCTGTTGCCGTTCGAGATGATCGATGAGGTTCTGACTGCGACCCGACGTACGCAGCAGCGGATCCGGCTGCTGCCCGCCCGGGTCGTGGTCTATCTGCTGATCGCGGGCTGCCTGTTCGCCGATCTCGGCTACCGGCAGGTGTGGTCGAAACTCATCGGCGGTCTGCATCCGCTGCCGGTGCCCGAGCCGTCGGGCAGCGCCCTGCGCCAGGCCCGGCAGCGGCTGGGCCCGGCACCCATGCGGGCCTTGTTCGAACTGCTCCGCGGCCCGGCGGCTACCAGTGCTGCCACGGTGTGGTGGCGGGGCCTGATGCCGGTCGTCATCGACGGCACCGTACTCACCGTCGCGGACTCGCCGGCCAACCTGCGCCGCTACGGCAAGCAACGGGGCAACAATGGCGGTTCCGGCTATCCCACGCTGCGGCTGAGCGCACTGCTGGCCTGCGGCACCCGTTCGGTGCTCGACGCGGTGTTCGACCCACTCAGCACCGGCGAGATCGCCCAAGCTGAACATCTGGCCCGCAGTCTGCGGTCCGGGATGCTGTTGCTGGGCGACCGCAACTACGCCAGCGCCGACCTGATCACCAGGATCGCCGCGACCGGGGCCGACCTGCTGATCCGCTGCAAAAGCAGCCGCAAACTACCTGTGCTCTGCCGCTACCCGGACGGATCCTGGCTCTCAGCCGTCAGCGGCCTACGGGTCCGCGTTGTCGATGCCCGGATCAGCATCACCACCAGCGGCGGCAGCCACACCGGCGACTACCGGCTGATCACCACCCTCCTCGACGTCCGCCGCCACCCGGCCGGCGACCTTGCCCGGCTCTACCACCAGCGCTGGGAGATCGAGACCGCCTACCTCGAACTCAAATCCAGCATCCTCGGCGGACGAGTCCTGCGAGCCCGCACCCCCGACGGCATCGACCAGGAACTCCACGCCCTGCTGATCACCTACCAGGTGCTACGCACCGCGATGGCCGACGCCACCGACAGCCGACCCGGCCTCGACCCGGACCGGGCCAGCTTCACCACCGCCCTCAACGCCGCCCGCGACCAGATCACCCTGGCCGCCGGCGTCATCGCCGACACCGTCATCGACTTGGTCGGCGCCATCGGCGAACGCGTCCTGGCGAACCTGCTACCCGACCGCCGCATCCGCACCAAAACCCGGATGATCAAACGCTCGAACTCCAAATACCAGGCCCGCGGACCGAACATCGACCGCCGCACCTACAAAGCCACCACCAACATCGACGTCATCACCAACGAACCTTGACAGGCCAGCCACCGACCTAACTGAACGGCGTTGG
>NZ_VDFY01000014.1 GCF_006228125.1 Micromonospora orduensis
GGCCAACGCGCTGCGTGCCGCGGCGGGCGCCGGTGGCGCCGGAGCGGCGGGCGGCGCGCGTGGCGGTGCCGGGATGATGGGCGGCGGCATGATGGGCGGCGCCGGCGGCGCCGGCGGCGCCGGACACGGCGCCGGTGGCACGGGCTCCGAGCACTCGTCGTGGTTGACTGAGGACGACGATCCGTGGGGCCCCGGTGACGGTGCGTCCCCGGGCGTCCTGCGATGAGGATGGACGGATGAGGGTGAACGTCGGAGCGCTCCGGCCGGTCGCGGCTGGCCTGCTGGCGGGGCTCCTGGTGCTGGGGGCCGCCCAACCGGCGGCCGCCGCGCCCCGGCGAGCCGAACAGTGGTATCTGGACGAGCTCCGGATCGAGCAGGCGCAGAAGCTCTCGACCGGGCGGGGCGTGGTCGTGGCCGTGATCGACAGCGGCGTCGACGCCAGCCACCCGGATCTGAAGGGTCAGGTGCTCGCCGGTGGCCGCAGCTACGGCGGCAGCGGCGACGGGCGGGCCGACGAGGACGGGCACGGCACGCACATGGCCGGCATCATCGCGGCGACGAACGCCAGCCGCGACGGCGTGGCCGGCATCGCACCCGGCGCGCGGATCCTGCCCATCAAGCTGTACGCGGGCAAGAACCCACCGTACGACGACAGCGCGGTAGCCCTCGGCATCCGGATGGCCGTCGACGGCGGCGCCACGGTGATCAACCTGTCCCAGGGCAAGCCGTCGGAGGCCACTGCCGAGGAGGAGAGCGCCATCCGGTACGCCCTGGACCGCGACGTCGTCGTGGTGGTGGCGTCCGGCAACACCGCGAAGGGCGACGTCGACGTGAGCGCGCCCGCGAACGTCCCCGGCGTGCTCGCCGTGACCGGGACGACGCGGGGTGGCGCCTTCTGGTCCGGCTCGGCCAAGGGGCCGGAGGCGGTGATAGCCGCGCCCGGCGACGGCGTCTACAACGCGGGCCCGAACAAGGGCTACGGCTGGGGTGACGGCACCTCCGACTCGGCCGCGATCGTCTCAGGTGTCGCCGCGTTGGTCCGGGCGAAGTACCCGAACCTCGACGCCGCCAACGTGATCAACCGGATCATCCGGACCGCCCGGGACGCCGGCCCGGCTGGCCGGGACCCGCAGTTCGGCTTCGGCCTGATCGACCCGGTGACCGCGTTGAGCGCGAACGTGCCGCAGGTCGCCGCCAACCCACTGCTGGATCCGTCAGCCGTGACGAACCCGACGCCAGCCCCCGCAGACGCATCGGACGAGGAGTTCGACGTCACCCAGCACGGCGACCGCGGTGGTCCCACGGACCAGCAGGTCATGGTGATCGGCATCGGTATCGCCGTGGTGCTGGTGCTGCTCGTGGGGCTGGGGGTCTTCCTGATCTGGAACCGCCGCCGGTACCGCCGTGAGGCGGCCCTGCCGGCCGACATCCCGGATGACCCGCTCGACCCCGCGCCCCCCACCGGGTACGCCCCGCCGGAGGGCTACGCCCCGCCACCCGGGTCC
>NZ_VDFY01000034.1 GCF_006228125.1 Micromonospora orduensis
TAGTACTCCAACGTCACTTGGCCTGTCTGTGCTGGTAGTGGGATCGGCGGGCTCGGGCTTGGGATGTTCGTCGCCAGATTGACCAGTGCAGGGTGTGTTCTGGCGGGAGTGATGCGGTGAGGACGAAGGCGTTGAGGAGTCGGCGGATCTCGGCGATGGTCAGCGCGATGATTTCCGGGTCGGTGTCGGGTTGCTGAGCGGCGAGGGTTGTCAGGACGGCCAGGGCGAGCATGGCCAGGGTGATGAACCGGTGCCAGCCGGTCCAGCCGCGGACTTGGTAGTGGTCGAGGCCGACTTGGCCTTTGCCGGTCTGGAACAGCTCCTCGATGCTCCAGCGGGATCCGGCGACGGTCACGAGGGTGTGCAGCGGCACTGGGCGGGGTGACCAGCACAGGTAGAAGGCCAGCTCGCCGGTGGTGCGGTTGCGGCGGATCAGCAGCCACCGGTGTTCATCCGGCCGGGTGGCGGTGGTGATCCACGCCCACAGGTACTCGCGTGGACCTTTCGCTCCGGGTCCGCAGCTGTGCAGTTGCCACTCGGCGGTGGGGATCCGCTCGGCGAGGTCGTCAACGCGGATCAGGGTGCGGCCGTCGTTGACCGCCACGCGTCGGTCGCAGCCGACCGCGAGGACGTAGCCGATCCCGCGGTGTTCCAGGTTGTCGCGTAGGGCGGGGTCGGCGCCGTAGACCTCGTCCCCGGTCACCCATGCGAACGGGATTCCGGCCTCCAGGGCGGCGGCGATCATCTGCCGGGCCAGAGCGGGCTTCGTGGCGAACTCGACGTCGTCCGGGACCCCAGCGGCGGCGAGGCGGTCGGGCTGGTCGCACCAGGTCGTCTCGGGTAGGTAGAGCCTGCGGTCGATCATCGCCCGCCCGGCAGGTGTCACGTAGGCCAGGAACACTGCGACCTGACTGTTCTCGATCCGGCCGGCGGTGCCGGTGTACTGCCGCTGCACCCCGACCGAGCACACGCCCTTCTTCAAGAACCCGGTCTCGTCGGTCACCAGCACCGCGTCGGGATGGCCGAGCTGCTCGATCAGCCAGGAACGTACGTCATCGCGGACGGCGTCGGCATCCCACACCGCCGTGCGCAGCAGCCGCTGCATCGCCTGTGGATCCCCGTGACCCGCCCGCTCCGCAAGCGACCAGCAGGTCTTTCGTTCGGCCTCCGACAGCAGCCCCTCTACGAACTGCCCGGCCGTCGCCCGCGGCTCGGCCCGCACGAACCGGCCCGCGACACGCGTCATCGCCTCGTCCAGGATGACCCGCCACCCGGCGGGGTCTACGCTGTGGCACGCGGCCACCGCACGATCTTCGATTGTCCTCACAAACCATCGATGATCAACGCGGTGGCCGTCTTCACGCCCACGCCACGCCCAACGACAAAGCCAAGTGACGTTGGAGTA
>NZ_VDFY01000114.1 GCF_006228125.1 Micromonospora orduensis
AGCCGGATCTCGTCGTACCCCGGCAACGCCCCGACCCCGGCCGCCGCTCGGCCCGCCCCCGCAGCATCGCGGCGGTGGCCTGGACCAGCAGCGACGTGTAGAGCAGTTCCACCGCCACGAGATCCGCCGGCCAGCCCAGCACGGTGGTGAACCCCAGGTCGTCGGACCAGACCGCCTCGCACCGGTTCGCCGCCGCCACCTCCTGCACCAGCAGCGCCTTCGCGCCCGCGTACGGGGGGTCGGTGCTCAGGCGTACCCCGCCGGGCAGGTCCCCGGTCGTCGACCCGGCGGCCAGCAGCGCCTCGTCGATGCTGTGCCGGGCGATCAGCTCCTGCGCCTTGCCGGTCAGCGCCTCCGCCTCGGCCGGGAAGGTGGTCGACTCGGCCTTCGCCAGCAGCGCCCGCACCCGGTCCAGCATCGGGGAGCCGCTGCGGGCCGTACCTGCCGCGCGGGGTGTCGCCGCGCCGGTCGAGCCGGGCGGCGGGCGCAGCACCGCGATCGGCGGCAGGCTCTCCACCAGCGCGAGGACGTCGACGGCGGTGCGCAGCGCGTCGACCCGGTCCAGCCCCTCGCGGGTCGCCCAGCCGGCCAGCACGCCCCGGTCGTCGTCCCGGACGTCGGCCGTCAGCCCGCCCAACTGGTCGTCCCACCAGGTGGGGACCGGCTCGGCCTGCTCGCGCCGCTGGGCGGCCATCGCGTCGCGGACCAGCCGGGCCGCGCGGGCGTCGAGTCGGCGACTGGCGATCCGGTCCACGTCGACCGGCTGCCAGCCGCGTGGCCACAACCGCCCCAGGCCGCGGACCAGGCGACGCAGCAGCGCCGCGTCCACCGCCGTGCTGCCATCCGTCGCGCCGGTGCCGACCATCAGCCGGTCCAGCTGCCGTTCGGCCTGCCGTACGTCGGTGCCGCGCACCGCCGCGAGCGCGTCGGCGACGAGTTCGTCCGCGTCCGGCACGTGCACCTCCCTCTCGACTCCCCTTCAGGCTCCATGATCATGCCGCCAGCCGTGGGGGAGTCGCGAAACGGGGAGCCGCAAGGCATGGTCGACGCGGTTCGGGGTAGTTCGGGCCTGACCCGGCATGGATGCGAGGTGTGTGGTGGCCGATTCGAGTCTGCCCGGTGCACGCACTCTCGACGGTCGTTCCTCCACGCTCGCCGGCGTCCTGATCGGCGTTGCGGTCATGGCCGCGGTGGACGAGATCGTCTTTCACCAGTTGCTGGCCTGGCACCACTTCTACGACCGGTCCACCCCGTCGGTCGCCCTGCTCTCGGACGGGCTGCTGCACGCCGCCGAGCTGATCGCCCTGGTCGGCGGATTCTTCTGGTTCGCCGACCTACGGCGCAGGCGTGCCCTGTCGGCCTGGCCTGGGGCGGCTTCCTGCTCGGCGCCGGCGGGTTCCAGGTCTTCGACGGGGTGGTCGACCACAAGGTGCTCCGGCTGCACCAGATCCGCTACGGCGTGCACCTGCTGCCGTACGACGTGGTGTGGATCGCGGGCGGCGCGGTGCTGCTGCTCGCGGGCGCGGCCCTGGTCTGGCGGACCCGGTCCCGCGGGCGGGGTGACGGTGCCGACGGGGTGGGCGACGGCGCCCGCCGATCGGGCGACGGCCCCCGGTGACGCGGGCCGACCTGCCGGCCGTCGCGCACGCCGGCCACGCGGCGGAGAGCCCGTCCTGGTTTCCGCTGGTGGTGGTCGGTGTGTTGGCCGTCGGCTATCTGCTGGCCGCCGTCCGCGATCCGCGCGGCTGGGACCACCGGCGCAGCGCCGCCTGGCTGCTCGGCTGCGCCGTGCTGGCGGTCGCCGTCGGGCCGCTGGCCCACCTCTCCGACGACCCGCGCGGGCACATGGCGCAGCACCTGCTGCTCGGCATGGTCGCCCCGCTCGGGTTGGTGCTCGGCGCCCCGGTGACCCTGCTGTTGCGGGTCGCCCCTCTACCGACGCGTCGGTTGGTGGGCCGGCTGCTGCGCGCCCAAGGGCTGCATCTGGTCGCCCACCCGGTCACCGCCGCGCTACTCACCACGGGTGGGCTGGCCCTGGTGCTGCTCACCCCGCTGTACGCGACGGCCGAGCGCCTACCCGTCCTGCACCACGCCCTGCACCTGCACTACGTGGCCGCCGGATACCTGTTCGCCTGGTCGCTGGCCGGGCCCGACCCGGCACCCCGCCGCCCCGGGCTGGCCGTGCGGGTCGGCGCGCTGCTCGGCGCGTCGGCCGGCCACGTCGTGCTGGCCAAGTACCTGTACGCACAGGCCGGAACCCTCCCGCCCGGCCTCACCGACCGGGACCCTGCCGCATTCCAGGCGGCCGCCCAACTCATGTACTACGGCGGCGACCTGGCCGAACTCCTGCTGGCGGTGGCCCTCTTCGCAACGTGGTACCGCCGCCGCTCCCGGGCCCGTCCACTGCAGACGATCAAGAGCTTCGCGTCACGACAAGGCGGTGCGGTGACGCGAAATCCTTGATCAGCCCGAGGTCACTGCCACCCGGTGACGATCTCCTTGACCGGCACGACGTCCCGCTCGGGGTCCGGCGCTGGTGTCGGCCGGTCAGCCGGAGTGCGGTCGAAGCGGGGCGCCGGGGCCGGCTGGATCTCACCGCCCACCTCGACGAAGGTGCCCCGAGCGGCGTTGTGCGGATGCTGGTGCGCCTCGCCGGGGGCGAGCACCGGGGCGACGCAGGCGTCCAGGTCGGCGAAGACCGCCGTCCACTCGTCCCGGGTCCGTTCGGCGAACCGCTCGGTGAAACGCCTCCGCAGCTCGTCCCAGCCGCTCGGGTCGTACTGCGCGGGCAGGTCCGGGTCGTCGGCGAGACCGAGACCCGTCAGGAGTACGGCGTAGAAGGCCGGTTCCATCGCGCCGACCGCCATGAATCCGCCGTCGGCTGTGGCGTACGTGTCGTAGAACGGCGCCCCGCCGTCGAACATGTTGTGCCCGCGCGGCGCCGCCCACAGGCCGGTGCCGATGAGCCCGTGCAGGAACGAGGTGAGCAGCGCCGACCCGTCCACCATTGCCGCGTCGACCACCTGGCCGACCCCGGAGCGTTCCCGTTGCAGCAGTGCGGCCAGCACTCCGACGGCGAGCAGCATGCCGCCCCCGCCGAAGTCGCCCAGCAGGTTCATCGGCGCGTACGGGCGCTCGCCGGCGCGTCCCAGCGGCTCCAACGCCCCGGCGACCGCGATGTAGTCGATGTCGTGCCCGGCCCGGGCCGCCAGCGGGCCGTCCTGGCCCCAGCCGGTCATCCGCGCGTACACCAGCCGTGGGTTGCGCTCCTGGCACACCTGCGGGCCGAAGCCGAGCCGCTCGGCCACCCCCGGCCGGTACGCCTCGACCAGCACGTCGGCCCGCTCGACGAGGCTCAGCAGGTCCGCCACCCCGTCCGGGGACTTCAGGTCCAGCGTGGTGACCCGCCGGCCGCGCTGCAACGGCCCACCGGTCGGCGCGGCCAGCCGGCCCGCTCCCGGTGCGCCGGGCCGGTCCACCCGCACCACGTCCGCGCCGAGGTCGGCGAGCACCATGCAGCCGAACGGCGCCGGGGCGAGGCTGGCCAACTCGACCACCCGCACCCCGGCCAGCGGCCCGCCCCGCGCCGCGGTCACGCGACGCCCGACGGTTCGGCGGTACGGGCGGCGAGCCGCTGGACCAGGTCGGCGGGGGGCGTGAACCGGTCGCCGTAGCGGTCGGCCAGCTCGGCCGCGCGCGCGGCGAAGCCGGCCGGGCCGCCCGCGTACTGCCGGACGTAGCGGATCACCCCTCCCGTCCAGGCGGGGAAGCCGATGCCGAAGATCGAGCCGATGTTGGCGTCCGTCTCGGTACGCAGCACACCCTCGTCGAGGCAGCGCAGCGCGTCCAGCGCCTCGGCGAAGAGCATCCGCTCCTGCAGGTCGGTGAACGGCACCGCCCGGCCGGCGTCGGTGACCAGGTCGGCGAGGCCGGTCCACAACCGTCCCCGGGTGCCGTCGTCGTACGAGTAGAAGCCGCGCCCCGCCGCGCGGCCCGGCCGGTCGTACGCGTCGACCAGCTCGTCGACGAGCCGGTGCGCTGGCAGCGGCAGGAACTCCTCGCTGGCGGCTTCGAACTGGCGGCGGATCCGCTGGATCAGGGTGAGGCTCACCTCGTCGGCCAGCGCCAGCGGCCCGGTCGGGTAGCCGGCCTGCAACGCGGCCTGCTCCACCGACGCGGCCGGTACGCCATCGGCGACCATGCCGACCGCCTCGTCGATGAACCGGCCGATGACCCGGCTGGTGAAGAAGCCCCGGCCGTCGTTGACCACGATCGGGGTCTTGCCGATCCGCCGGCCCAGGTCGAACGCGCGGGCCAGCGCCTGGTCGCCGGTCCGTTCGCCGACCACGATCTCCAGCAGCGGCATCCGGTCGACCGGGGAGAAGAAGTGCATGCCGATGAAGTCGGCCGGCCGGTCCACGCCCTCGGCCAGCCCGGTGATCGGCAGGGTGGAGGTGTTGGAGGCGATCAGCGCGTCCGGTGCCAGCACCGGCAGCACCTCGGCGAACACGGACTTCTTCAGCGCCGGGTCCTCGAAGACCGCCTCGATGACCGCGTCGCACCCGGCGAGGGCGTCCACCTGGTCGGTGGTGGTGATCCGGTCCAGCACCGCGCGGGCGTCGGCCTCGGTGGCGCGGCCCTTGCGCACCTTGCGGGCCAGCAGCCGCTCGGCGTGCTCCCGGGCCCGGCCGGCGGCCTCCTCCGTGACGTCCTTGACCACCACGTCGAGGCCGGCGCTGGCGCAGGCGTACGCGATACCGGCGCCCATCATGCCCGCGCCGAGCACCGCCACCTTCCGCACCGGCGGAACGTCGACGGACGGTCGGGCGGCGCCGCCGTTCACGGCCTTCAGGTCGAAGAAGAACGCCCCGATCATGTTCTTGGCGACCTGCCCGGTGAGCAGGCCGATCAGGTGCCGGGTCTCCACGGTGAACGCGGTGTCCACGTCGACCTGCGCGCCCTCGACGGCGGTGGCCAGGATCGCCTCGGGCGCGGGCAGTCGGGCGCCCTTGAGCTGCTTGCGCAGGGTGGCCGGGAACGCCGGGAGCTGAGCGGCAAGTGACCGGCTGGCGGGTGTGCCGCCGGGCATCCGGTAGTCCGGCCGGTCCCACGGCTGCTTCGGCTGCGGGTTGGCCGCGATCCACGCGCGCGCCCGTTCCCGCATCTCCTCCGGCGTGGCTGCCACCTCGTCCACGATGCCGGCGGCCAGGGCGTCGGCCGGGCGCATCCGCCGGCCGGTGAGCAGCACGGTGGTCAACGCGCCAGCCAGGCCGAGCATCCGTACGGTCCGGGTGACACCGCCGGCCCCGGGCAGCAGACCCAGGGTCACCTCGGGCAGCCCGAGCCGCGAGTCGGGCGCGTCAAGCGCGATCCGGTGGTGGCAGGCGAGCGCGATCTCCAGGCCGCCACCGAGCGCGGAGCCGTTGACCGCGGCGACCACCGGGCGGCCCAGCGTCTCCAGGCGGCGCAGGTCCCGTTTGATGGTGCCGAGCAGGTCGGCGAGCGCCGGCGCGTCCTCGCGGGTGGCCCGGATCATCTCCGGCAGGTCACCACCGGCGAAGAACGTCGCCTTCGCGCTTGTCACGATGACTCCGGCGAGATCGGGCTCGGCCTCCAGCCGGTCGAGCACCGCGCTCATCGACGCGGCGTACGCCCGGTTCATGGTGTTCGCGGACTGGGTGGGGTCGTCCAGGGTGAGCGTGACGATGCCGTCGGCGCCGCGGTCGTACCGGATGGTGTCGGTCATTGTCGTCCTCCGGGTCAGCAGCGTTCGAGAACGGTGGCGACGCCCATGCCGCCGCCGATGCACAGGGTCACGACGGCGCGGCGCAGGTCGCGGCGCTCCAACTCGTCCAACGCCGTACCGAGCAGCATCGCTCCGGTCGCGCCGAGCGGGTGGCCGAGAGCGATCGCGCCGCCGTTGACGTTCACCCGGTCCGGGTCGAGGCCCAGGTCGCGGACGTACTTGAGCACCACCGCCGCGAACGCCTCGTTGATCTCGAACAGGTCGATGTCGTCGACTGTCAGCCCGGCGGCGGCGAGCGCCTTGTGGGTGGCCGGGATCGGGCCGGTCAGCATGAGCGTCGGGTCGGCGCCGGTGACCGCCGCGCCGACGATCCGGGCGCGCGGGGTGAGACCGAGGTCCTGCCCGACCTGCTCCGAACCGATCAGCACCAGCGAGGCGCCGTCCACGATGCCTGACGAGTTGCCGGCGTGGTGGACGTGCTCGATCGCCTCCAGCCAGTGGAACTTCTGCAACGCCACCGCGTCGAAGCCGGCCGCCTCGCCCATCGTGGCGAAGGACGGGGTGAGCTTGGCCAGCGCCTCCCGGGTGGTCTCGGGGCGGAGATGCTCGTCGACGGTGAGGATGTCCAGCCCGTTGCCGTCCCGGACCGGCACCACCGACCGGGCGAAGTACCCGCCGGCCCACGCCTTGGCGGCCCGCTCCTGTGACCGCAGCGCGTAGCCGTCCACGTCGTCGCGGGTGAAGCCCTCCAGGGTGGCGATCAGGTCGGCGCTGACGCCCTGCGGCACGAACGACGTGGCCAGCGCGGTCTGCGGGTCGGTCGCCCAGGCCGCGCCGTCGGAGCCCATCGGCACCCGGGACATCGACTCCACCCCGCCGGCCAGCAGCAGGTGCTCCCAGCCGGAGCGGATCCGCGCGGCGGCGGAGTTGACCGCCTCCAGCCCGGAGGCGCAGAACCGGTTGAGCTGCACCCCGCCCACCTCGTCGGGCAGCCCGGCCAGCAGCGCCGCTGCCCGCGCCAGGTCACCGCCCTGCTCGCCGACCGGGGTGACGATGCCGAGCAGCAGATCCTCCAACCGGCCGACATCCAGGCCGGGGTTGCGCTCGCGCAGCGCGTCGATCAGACCGACGACCAGCGAGATCGGCTTGACCCCGTGCAGCGCGCCGGTGTCCCGGCCGCGTCCGCGCGGGGTGCGGACCGCGTCATAGACGTACGCCTCAGAGGGCACGGGCGATCAACTCCTTCATAATCTCGTTGGTGCCGCCGTAGATCTTCTGGACGCGGGCGTCTGCGTACATGCGGGCGATCGGATACTCGGTCGTGTAGCCGTAGCCGCCGAAGATCTGCAGGCAGCGGTCGACGACCTCGCACTGCCCGTCGGTGAGCCACGACTTCGCCATCGCGGCGGTCGCCACGTCCAGGTCGCCTCGGCTGTGCCGGACGATGCAGTCGTCCAGGAAGACGCGGCTGACCCGGGCGCGGGTGGCGCACTCGGCGAGCACCATCCGGGTGTTCTGGTGGCCCATCAGCGTCTTGCCGAAGGCGCTGCGCTCCTTGGCGTACGCGACGGTCAGCTCGACCGCGCGTTCCATGGCGGCGACCGCCCCGACGCCGATGACCAGCCGTTCCTGCGGAAGTTGCTGCATGAGCTGGATGAATCCCAGCCCCTCGGCGCCGCCGAGCAGGTTGGCCGCTGGTACCCGCAGCTCGTCGAAGAACAGCTCGGCGGTGTCGTTGGCGTGCAGCCCGATCTTGGACAGCAGGCGGCCCCGGCGGAAGCCCTCCGGGTCGTCGCCCACCTCGCAGATCAGCAGGGAGACGCCGGCCGCCCGCTGCTCGGGGTCGGTCTTCACCGCCACGATGATCAGATCGGCCACGCCGCCGTTGGTGATGAACGTCTTCGCGCCGCTGACCAGGTAGTCGTCGCCGTCGCGGACGGCCCGCGTCCGCATCGCCTGGAGGTCCGAGCCGCCGTCCGGCTCGGTCATCGCTATCGCGCCGACCAGCTCCCCGCTGCACAGGCCGGGCAGCCAGCGTCGCTTCTGCTCCTCGCTGCCGTACGCCACGAGGTAGCCGGTGACGATGCCACTGTGGACGGCCAGCCCGAGGCTGCTCTCCCCGGAGTACGCCTGCTCGTGCAGCAGCACCGCCTCGTGGGTGAAGCCGCCACCCCCGCCGCCGTACTCCTCGGGGACGGACAGGCCGAGCAACCCCAGCTCACCGGCGCGCCGGTAGTGCTCGCGGTCCGGGTGGCCCTGCGCCAGCAGGCGTTCGGTGTGCGGCAGCACCTCCTTGGTGAAGAAGGTGCGGGCCAGCTCGGCCAGGTCGTCGTGCTCCGGCTCTCGCCAGGGCGAGGGGGGACCGTCGGGTGGGGGCATGTGCACCACCCTGACGCGCTGTTGGCGGCATGTCAATAAGTGTTGATCAGCAGCCGGGCACAGGCTTTCGGGTCGTCCGCGAAGGGCAGATGTCCGCAGCCCGGCAGCGGCACGTGCCGGGCCGCCGGCAGCGCCGCGCGGGCCCGCCGGGCCTGAGTGGGGTACGGCAACACGAGATCACGCGTACCCCAGGCGACCGTCACGGGGATGTCGTCGAGCGCGCCGGTCGTCTCCCGGCGGAGCTGCCATCCGGCGAACGCGGCGAGCGCCGCCGCGAAGCCGGGCGCGTCGGCCAGCGCCACCGCGGAATCGACGCACTCGTCCCGACCGAGTCGTCCCGGATGGCCGTAGAACAGCCCGCAGAACGTCACCCGCCCGGCCTGGCTCGCCAGCAGCCGGGGCAGTGCCGGTCGCAGCGCGATGGCCGCAGAGCGAGCACCCCCGACGGTCAGTTGGCACCAGCGTCGCCCCACCGCACCCCAGAACCCGATCGGCGAGAACGCGATCACCGAGCGGGTCAGCCCGCGCCGCCCCAACTCCAACGCGATGCCGCCGCCCAGCGAGTTGCCGGCCACGGCGGGCCGGTGCACGCCCAGCGCGTCCAGAAACGCGGCAACCCGGTCCGCCAGATGCTCCACCGACCCGGGCGAGGGGTGTGCCGGTGGCTCGGGCCACGGTGGCGAGGCGCCGAAGCCGGACAGGTCCAGCGCGATCACGTCCCGGTGCCGGGCCACCTCGTCGAGCACCGGCGACCACACCTGCCAGCGACTGCCGATGCCATGAATGAGCACCAGCGGCGGACCATCACCACGCCGCGAGTGGGCAAGCCAGTCCCGATCTCCTCGCCGCATCCGCCCACCCTCGCATGTCGGGTGCCCACCCCTGCACCCTTTATCAATCGACTGGTGGTCCACTCCAGCTCGCCGATATGGGGTGTCCGGGCGTGCGGACCCCTTTCTGCCCTGCGGTCCGTCATGTGATCACTGGTGCCTCTGCTGGCGTAGGTCTGAGGCGGCCAGGGGGTGAGGCATGGTCAGTTGTCCCTTTGCTCTGCACCTGCGGGCGCGACGGCTACGGTCTGCGACCGGTGCCTATTGGGATGCAGAGCAAAGGGAGTGGCCTGTGCACCCTCACCACGGCGAGGGCGGCTGGTGATCAGGGTCTTGCCTGGCCGGCGCCGCCCTGACGCAACGGTATTGCCCTGGTGAGCATCACCTGATCAAGGTGCGGGACGGCGGCCGGCCGATGGGCTGCCGCTAGGGTCGGGCAGATGAGTGTCGAGACGGCTCCCCGCCGCCGCCGATTGGAGCCGGACGCCCGGCGCGGGCAGATCCTGGCCTGTGCGGTCCGGTTGTTCGGCGAGCGGCCGTACGCGGACGTGTCGACCACCGACGTGGCCCGGGAGGCGGGCGTCGCCCGGGGCCTGGTCAACCACTACTTCGGCACCAAGAAGGACCTCTATCTGGAGGTCGTACGGGTCATGGTGACCATTCCCGAGGTCGCCGTGGAGCGGCTGCCCAAGGGGGATCTGCGGACCAGGGTCGATGCCAGTGTCTCGTGGTTTCTCGACGTGGTGTCGCGGCACAGCACCTCCTGGCTGGCCGCCGTCACGGCGCGGGGGATGGGCGGCGACGCCGACGTGGAACGGGTGCTCGCCGAGGCCGAGGAGGTCGCCGCCGACCGGATGCTCGTCGCCGTCGGACTGGCCGAGGAGGCGGAGGACCACGAGGAGTTGCGGGGGATGGTCCGGGCGTACTGCGGGCTGGCGACGTCCACCGCCCGGGAGTGGCTCCAGCGTGGCGCGTTGACCCGCGCGCAGGTGCATCTGCTGCTCACCACCACGCTGCTGACCATTGTGGAGCAGGTCGTCCCGCAGGTCATCGCCGGTGACGGTGCAGCGCGGTCGGCGCGCCCGGGCGGCCCATGACCGACACCGCACCAACCACTACCGCAGTGAACGGTGGCACCCAGCGTCGGGTCCGGGTCGCGGTCATCGGTTCCGGGTTCGGCGGGGTGGCGGTGGCCGCCGCGCTGACCCGTACCGGCGACGCGGATGTGGTGCTGCTGGAGCGGGCCGACCGGATCGGCGGCGTCTGGCGGGACAACACCTACCCGGGCTGCGCCTGCGACATCCCGGCGCCGCTCTACTCGTACTCCTTCGCCCTGAACCCGGACTGGTCGCGGCGCTTCCCGCCGCACTCGGAGATCCTGGACTACCTGCACCGCTGCGTGGCCGAGCTGGGGCTGACCGATCGTGTGCGGCTGCGGACCGAGGTCACTGACGCCTCGTGGGACGAGGCGGCCGCCTGTTGGCGGCTGCGTACCGCCGATGGCGCGGAACTGACGGCGGACGTGCTGGTGCCGGCGGTCGGTCAGCTCTCCCGGCCGGTGGTGCCGGTGCTGCCGGGCGCGGAACGGTTCGCCGGCCCGGCCCTGCACACCGCCCGGTGGGACCCGACGGTACGGCTGGACGGCGCCCGGGTCGCGGTCATCGGCACCGGTGCCAGCGCCGTGCAGTTGGTGCCGGCCATCGCCGACCGGGCGGCCCGGGTGACCGTCTTCCAGCGCACCCCGCCGTGGACGCTGCCCAAGCCGGATCGCCGGCACGGTCGGCTGGGCCGGGCGCTCTACCGGCGGGTGCCGGCGCTGATGCGGCTGCCCCGGGCCACGTTCTGGTCGGCCACCGTGGTCACCGGGCTGGCGGTGACCGGCAACCGGGCCGCCGCCGCGGTGCTGCGAGGGCTCTCGCGGGCGCAGCGGTGGTGGCAGGTACGCGACCCGGAGCTGCGCGCCAGGATCACGCCGGTGGAGCCGATGGGCTGCAAGCGGGTGCTGTTCACCAACGACTGGCTGCCCACCCTGGCCCGACCCGACGTCGACCTGGTCACCGAGAGGATCGTCGAGCTGACCGAGGACGGCGTGCGGACGGCCGACGATCGGGTCCACCCCTGCGACGTGCTGGTCTACGGCACCGGCTTCGCGGCCACCGAATTCCTGGTGCCGATCCGGGTCACCGGTCGTGCCGGCCGCCGGCTCGACGAGGAGTGGCGCGACGGCGCGTACGCGTACCTCGGGATGGCCGTGCCCGGCTTCCCGAACCTCTTTTTGATGTACGGCCCGAACACCAACACCGGCAACACGTCGGTGATCTACTTCCTGGAGGCGCAGGCCCGGTACATCGCCCAGGCGGTCCGGTTGCTCGCCGCCGGCGGTCCACCCCTGGAGGTACGCCCCGAGGTGGCCGCCGACCACGACGCGGAGGTGCAGCGCCGGCTGGCCGGGAGTGTGTGGACGGCGTGCCGGAGTTGGTACCGCACGGCCAGCGGACGGATCGTCACCAACTGGCCGGGGATGGCCGCCGAGTACCGCCGCCGCACCGCCCGGCTGGATCCGGCCGACTACGGGCGTACCCGTTGACGGCTGCTCAGGCGGCTCGCCGGTCGGTACGCGCCGCCGGGGCGGCGTACCGGTCGGCCGCCTGCGCCGGATACGACTCGGGGCGTACGACCCGCAGGGGCCGGTCGACCTCGTCCGCGCCGAACCGCCAGCGCGACGGCGTCGGCTGCCGCTGCGGCGAGGGCCCGCCGGGGCGCAGGCCGGGCCGGGACAGCAGCACGGTGATCAGGTAGCCGACCACCAGGAATCCGTGGCTGACCAGCCGTTCCCCGCCCACCGATCCGGTGGCCAGGTCGTTGACCGAGAGCAGCAGCAACGTGCCGACGAAGGCGCTGAGCATCGGCAGCAGACCGGCGGGCGGGCTGCGGCGTACCGCCACGAAGAGGAACCCGGCACCGACCGCCACGTTCCAGGCGGCAGACTCGTGCCACAGATGCTGGCCGGTGGGGTGCAGGTGGTCGGCGGTCGTGCCTCGGCCCACCTGGGCCAGGCCGAGCACCAGTTGCACCGCGCCGAGCAGTCCGAGTGCCGCGCGCAGCCCGGCGACCAGCGGGCCACGGCGGGGCAGGCGGGGTCGCCACCACGACCTGCGGGGCGGCGGTGCCGCCGCGGCGGCGGCCAGGATCGCCGCGGTCCGGTCGGGCACATCGGTGACCAGTCGGGTACGAATCCGGCGGGTCACCGAGGCCGCCGCGCTGAACCAGGCCCGGCATTCGGCACACCCGTCGAGGTGCCCCTGTGCCGCCGTCCGTTCGGCGGCGGTCTCCTCCCCGTCCAACTGCGCGGATAGGACCTCCCGCCACTGCTCACACCCCATGTACCGGTAGTCGCTCCGGCGGCCGCTCCGGTTCCCGGCGACCGGGACGCGTTGTGGAATACTCGCCGGACCATGACGCGCTACGGCCTGCTGATCCTGCCCGCCACCAACCGGGTGTACGCCCGCTCCGCCATCGACCTGACCCGGGCCGAGCTGGAGATCTTCGGCCGGTCGGCGCTCGACGGCCGGATCGGTGAGCTGGACACCGAGGTCGTCGGTGGGGCCTCCTACGTCACCTTCACCGGTGACGGGTTGACCGAGCGTGACCTGGCCGTCCTGGGTAATCTCTCCGCCGGGTACGCGTTGTTCGAGATCGTCGGCGAGCTGCTGCGCCCGATCGAGTGGAGCCGGCTGGACCGGTACGACGACGATCTGCTCACCATCCAGAAGTACCCGGGCAAGACCAACGAGCAGTTCACCAAGCTGTTGCTCAACGTCACGCTGCTCGCCTCGGACTGGGCCGGCGAGCTGACCAGCCGGCGGTTCCGGGTGCTCGACCCGCTGTGCGGTCGCGGCACCACCCTCAACCAGGCGCTGATGTACGGCTTCGACGCGGCCGGGATCGAACGCGACCAGAAGGACGTCGAGGCGTACCGGGCGTTCATCACCACCTGGCTCAAGCAGAAGCGGATCAAGCACCGGGTGCTGGAGTCGGGGCCGGTGCGTCGTGAGCGCAAGGTGGTCGGCCGGCGGGTGCGGATCGAGCTGGCGCCGACCCGCGAGGAGCACAAGGCCGGCCGGACGCAGCTGCTGGACGTGGTCAACGCCGACACGACCCGCTCGGCGGAGTTCTTCCGCCCGGAGACCGTCGACCTGGTCGTCGCGGACGCCCCGTACGGCGTGCAGCACGGCAGCCGTACCGCCGATCATGGTCTGACCCGCGATCCGCTGGCGTTGCTCGCGGACGCCGCTCCGGTCTGGGCGCGGCTGCTGCGCCCCGGCGGAGCGCTCGGCATCTCCTGGAACACCCATGTCGCCAGCCGCGACGACGCGGCGGCGGCCCTGGCCGACGCCGGCCTGACCGTGGTCGACGCGGAGCCCTACCGCGCGCTGCGCCACCGGGTCGACCAGTCGATCATGCGCGACGTGCTGGTGGCCCGCCGCCCGGCCTGACCCGGCCTCGCACCCCCCGCCGCGCCATGCGCCACCCCGTCCGGGTCGCGCATGGTCTCTCCCGTGCGCCCTTTGCTCTGCACCCGCGGAGGCGACACTCACGGTCTGTAGCTGGTGCCTCCGCAGGTGCAGAGCAAAGGGCGGACAACTGGTCTTGACCTCCCGGACCGCCGAGCGGTCTGTGCCGCATTTCACCTGTTCAGGTGCGGGTGTGAAAACCACGTCAA
This sequence comes from Micromonospora orduensis, assembly GCF_006228125.1. Lineage (GTDB taxonomy): Bacteria > Actinomycetota > Actinomycetes > Mycobacteriales > Micromonosporaceae > Micromonospora > Micromonospora orduensis. Next base: position 13,679 of record NZ_VDFY01000114.1, read on the forward strand.
GAAAAGGTTCGCCTCCGTCACGGTCGCGTTATGACCCCTGCCGTCCGGCGGGTGGTGGGGCTTTGATTGCCCGGCGCGACCGGAAGGCGGTCGCGACGAACCTTTCCGGTATGAGGAGTCAGCGTGTCTGACGTGGTGTTCGTGGTCCTGACGGTGGCGCTGTTCGCGGTGCTCGCCCTGGTGGTCCGGGCGGTGGAGAAGCTGTGAACGCGGTAAACGCCGTCGGTCTGGTGCTCGCGATCGTCCTGGGCGCGTTCCTGGTGTTCGCCCTGCTGTTCCCGGAGCGCTTCTGATGACCATGACAACAGCGGGCGTCATCTTCGTGCTGACGCTGGTGGCGGCGCTCGTCGCCGTCTACAAGCCGTTCGGTGACTACATGTTCCGGGCGGTCTCCGGCACGAAGCAGTCGCGGGTCGAGCGGGGCATCTTCCGACTGGTCGGGGTCAACCCGGCCGCCGAGCAGACCTGGGGCGTGTACGCCCGCAGCGTGCTGGCGTTCTCCGCGGTCTCGATCCTGTTCCTGTACCTGTTCCAGCGGGTGCAGAACCACCTGTGGTTGTCGCTGGGGCTCGACCCGGTGATGACCCACGGCGCCTGGAACACCGCCGTCTCGTTCGTGACCAACACGAACTGGCAGTGGTACTCGGGTGAGTCGACGATGGGCCACCTGGTGCAGATGGCCGGCCTGGCCGTGCAGAACTTCACCTCGGCGGCGGTCGGCATCGCGGTGGCGGTCGCGCTGGTGCGCGGTTTCGCCCGCAGCCGCACCGGGCAGCTCGGCAACTTCTGGGTCGACCTGACCCGGATCGTGCTGCGGGTCCTGCTGCCGATCGCGGTGCTCGGCGCCATCGTGCTGATGATCGGCGGCGTGGTGCAGAACCTCTCCGCCGGCACCGACGTGACCACGCTGACCGGCGGCACCCAGACCATCACCGGTGGTCCGGTCGCCAGCCAAGAAGTGATCAAGGAGCTGGGCACCAACGGTGGCGGCTTCTACAACGTCAACAGCGCGCACCCGTTCGAGAACCCCACCACCTGGACGAACTGGCTGGAGATCTTCCTGATCCTGCTGATCCCGTTCAGCCTGCCCCGGGTGTTCGGCCGGATGGTCGGGCAGAACCGGCAGGGCTACGCCATCGCCGCGGTGATGGGCATCCTCGCGTTCGCCAGCATCGCCATCACAAACGTCTTCGAGCTGGCCGGCCACGGCACGGTCCCGCAGGCGGTCGGCGCGGCCATGGAGGGCAAGGAGGTGCGGTTCGACGTCTCGAACTCGGCCACCTTCGCCGCCGCCACCACGCTCACCTCGACCGGTGCGGTGAACTCGTTCCACGACTCGTTCACCTCGCTCGGCGGCATGATGACCATGGTCAACATGATGCTCGGCGAGGTCGCGCCGGGCGGCACCGGTTCCGGCCTCTACGGCCTGCTCATCCTCGCGGTGATCACGGTGTTCATCGCCGGGCTCATGGTCGGTCGCACCCCGGAGTACCTGGGCAAGAAGATCAGCTCGCGGGAGATCAAGTTCGCCTCGTTCTACTTCCTGATCACGCCGATCCTGGTGCTCGTCGGAACGGCGGCCGCGTTCGCCACCGGCAACAACTCGACAGCGCTCAACGTCGGCCCGCACGGCCTCTCCGAGGTGCTGTACGCGTTCACGTCGGCCAGCAACAACAACGGCTCGGCGTTCGCCGGCATCACGGTCAGCACGCCGTGGTGGAACACCGCGCTCGGGTTGTGCATGCTGCTCGGCCGGTTCCTGCCGATCATCTTCGTGCTCGCGCTGGCCGGTTCGCTGGCCCGCCAGGCACCCACCCCCGCGTCCGAGGGCACCCTGCCGACCCACCGACCGCTGTTCATCGGCATGGTCGTCGGCGTCACGGTGGTCCTCGTCGCGCTGACCTTCCTGCCCGCGCTCGCGCTCGGCCCGCTGGCAGAGGGGCTCTGACCATCATGAGGAACGAGGACATGTCCGTCACGTCCGCCCCGACAGAGCAGCTTCCCGGCACCCCGGCAACGCAGGGCAACCGGGCCGGCGGGGGCCTGCTCGACCCCCAGCAGCTCATCCGGTCCCTGCCGGACGCCGTCCGCAAGCTCAACCCGACCACCCTGTGGCGCAACCCGGTGATGCTGATCGTGGAGGTCGGTGCGGCCTTCACCACCGTCCTGGCGGTGACCGACCCGTCGGTGTTCGCCTGGGCGATCACCATCTGGCTCTGGCTGACAGTGGTCTTCGCCAACCTGGCCGAGGCGGTCGCCGAGGGTCGGGGCAAGGCCCAGGCCGCCGCGCTGCGGCAGGCCAAGCAGGACACCATCGCCACCCGGCTGATCGACTGGAAGCCGGGCGCCCGCGCGAACACCTACCGCGACGAGGCGGTGCCCGCGCCGCAACTGCGCCAGGGCGACATCGTGCTCGTCGAGGCGGGCGGCATCATCCCCGGCGACGGCGACATCGTCGAGGGCATCGCCAGCGTCGACGAGTCGGCCATCACCGGCGAGTCGGCCCCGGTCATCCGGGAGTCCGGTGGCGACCGCAGCGCGGTCACCGGTGGCACCAAGGTGCTCTCCGACCGGATCATCGTGAAGATCACCCAGAAGCCGGGGGAGAGCTTCATCGACCGGATGATCGCCCTGGTCGAGGGGGCCAACCGGCAGAAGACGCCGAACGAGATCGCGCTGAACATCCTGCTCGCCGCGCTCACGATCATCTTCCTGCTGGCAGTGGTCACCCTCCAGCCGCTGGCGATCTTCTCCAAGGCGTACCAGGCGGCCGCGCCGAACAGCGGGGCGATCACCGACTCCGGTGTCACAGGCGTGGTGCTGATCTCGCTGCTGGTCTGCCTGATCCCCACCACCATCGGCGCGCTGCTCTCCGCCATCGGCATCGCCGGCATGGACCGCCTCGTCCAGCGCAACGTGCTGGCCATGAGTGGTCGGGCCGTCGAGGCGGCCGGCGACGTCAACACCCTGCTGCTGGACAAGACCGGCACCATCACGCTGGGCAACCGGCAGGCCGCCGAGTTCGTCCCGGTCGAGGGGATCGACGCCGCGACGCTGGCCGACGCCGCGCAGCTGTCCAGCCTGGCCGACGAGACCCCGGAGGGGCGCTCGGTGGTCGTGCTGGCGAAGAACGAGTACGGACTGCGCGAGCGCGAGCCCGGCGTGATGCCGCACGCCACCTTCGTACCGTTCACCGCGCAGACCCGGATGAGCGGCGTCGACCTCACCCCGGACGCCAGCGTGGACGGCGGCGCGGTGGGCACGGCCCGCCGGGTCCGCAAGGGCGCCGCCGCCGCAGTGATGAAGTGGGTACGGGAGAACGGCGGCCACCCGACCGAGCAGGTCGGCGAGATCGTGGACGCGGTCAGTGGCACCGGCGGCACGCCGCTGGTCGTCGCCGAGCACGTCGACGGTGAGCCGGCCCGCGCGCTGGGCGTCATCCACCTCAAGGACGTGGTCAAGTCCGGCATGCGGGAGCGGTTCGACGAGATGCGCCGGATGGGCATCCGGACCGTGATGATCACGGGCGACAACCCGCGTACCGCGAAGGCGATCGCCGACGAGGCCGGGGTGGACGACTTCCTGGCCGAGGCGACGCCGGAGGACAAGCTCGCGCTGATCAAGCGGGAGCAGGAGGGTGGCCGGCTGGTCGCGATGACCGGTGACGGCACCAACGACGCGCCGGCGCTCGCCCAGGCCGACGTCGGGGTGGCGATGAACACCGGTACGTCGGCCGCCAAGGAGGCCGGCAACATGGTCGACCTCGACTCCGACCCGACCAAACTGATCGAGATCGTGGAGATCGGCAAGCAGTTGCTGATCACCCGTGGCGCGCTGACCACGTTCAGCATCGCCAACGACATCGCGAAGTACTTCGCGATCATCCCGGCCATGTTCGCCGGCCTCTACCCGAGCCTGGACGCGCTGAACATCATGCGGCTGTCCAGCCCGGAGTCGGCGATCCTGTCCGCGGTCATCTTCAACGCCCTGGTGATCATCGCGCTGATCCCGCTCGCCCTGCGGGGTGTGCGGTACCGGCCGGCCGCCGCGTCGAAGCTGCTCAGCCGCAACCTGCTGGTGTACGGGCTGGGCGGCATCATCGTGCCGTTCATCGGGATCAAGCTCATCGACCTGCTCATCCAGTTCATCCCGGGGATTTCGTGATGCGTCTACCCACCTGGATCGCCCAACACCTCGCCGCGCTGCGCGCCGTACTCGTCTTCACGGTGCTGCTCGGCCTGGTCTACCCGCTGGCTCTGGTGGCGGTTGGTCAGCTACCCGGCCTCAACCACAAGGCCGGCGGCTCGCTGACCACCTCGGGCGGGACGACTGTCGGCAGCGCCCTGATCGGCCAGTCCTTCACCGACGCGGACGGCAACCCGGTCGCCCGCTACTTCCAGTCACGCCCCTCCGCCGCCGGTGACGGCTACGACCCGACCTCCACCTCGGCCAGCAACCTCGGCCCGGAGAGCGTGGTCGACACCATCGCCACCGACCCGGAGGAGTCCAGCGAGAGCCTGCTCACCCAGGTGTGCGGGCGCAGCAAGGAGGTCGGCGAGCTCAACGGCGTCGACGGTCGGCGCCCCTTCTGCACCGACGACGGGGTGGGTGCCGTGCTCGCGGTCTTCCGCGCCGACGGTCTGACCGGCCCGGTCACCCGGGTGGTAAGCGTCAACCAGGCCGCCCCGGCCACCCCGTTCGTCACCTCGTACGAGGGGGTGCCGGTGGAGCCGGCCCAGCCCGGCGAGGACTACGTGGCCGCCGGCGGGGTGCTCACCCCGATCCGGGGCGACGCGCCCGCCGACCCGGCGGTCCCCGCCGACGCGGTCACCGCCAGCGCCAGCGGTCTCGACCCGCAGATCAGCCCGGCGTACGCCGAACTGCAGGTGAATCGGGTCGCGCGGGAGCGCGACGCGGATCCGGCGGCGGTCCGCAAGCTGGTCAAGGAGCACACCGACGGGCGTGGGCTGGGCTTCATGGGCGAGCCCGGCGTCAACGTGCTGGAGCTCAACCTCGCCCTCGACAAGCAGTTCGCCGCACGCTGAGCACTCGCGGGCGGGGCCGTGCCGACCGGGCGCGGCCCCGCCCGCCGATCTGACCAGGGAGGATGGTCCCCGTGCCACGCGGAGAACTGCGCATCTACCTCGGGGCCGCCCCCGGCGTCGGCAAGACGTACGCCATGTTGGAGGAGGCCCAGCGGCGGGCCGCGCGCGGCACCGACGTGGTGATCGGTTTCGTGGAGACCCACGGCCGTCAACACACCGCCGCGATGCTCGGCGACCTTGAGCAGGTGCCCCGACGCACGATGGAGTACCGGGGCGTCGAGTTCACCGAGATGGACCTGGACGCGGTGCTGGCCCGCCGGCCGGAGGTCGCCGTGGTCGACGAGTTGGCGCACACAAACGTGCCCGGTTCCCGCTACGACAAGCGCTGGCAGGACGTCCAGGAGTTGCTCGACGCGGGGATCGACGTGCTGTCCACGGTCAACGTGCAGCACCTTGAGTCGGTCAACGACGTCGTCGCGCAGATCACCGGCACCACCCAGCGGGAGACCGTGCCGGACGAGATAGTCCGGGCCGCCGAGCAGGTCGAGCTTGTCGACATGACCCCGGAGGCGCTACGCCGGCGGATGGCGCACGGCAACATCTACCGACCCGACAAGATCGACGCCGCGTTGGGCAACTACTTCCGGGTCGGCAACCTCACCGCCCTGCGTGAGCTGGCGCTGCTCTGGCTGGCCGACAAGGTCGACGAGCAGCTCGACCGCTACCGCAGCCAGCAGGGCATCGCCGCCACCTGGGAGGCCCGGGAACGCGTCGTGGTCGCGCTGACCGGTGGCCCGGAGGGCGAGACGCTGATCCGCCGGGCGGCCCGGGTCGCGGCCCGCAGCAAGGGCGCCGACCTGCTCGCCGTGCACGTGGCCCGCAGCGACGGCCTGGCCGGCGCCGACCCGGCCCAGCTGGCGCGGCAACGGGTGCTGGTGGAGAGCCTGGGTGGCACGTACCACCAGGTGCTCGGCACCGACGTGCCGGCCGCACTGCTGGACTTCGCCCAGGGTGTGAACGCCACCCAGTTGGTGCTCGGGGCCAGCCGGCGGGGCCGCCTCGCGCAGATCTTCGCCCGGGGTGTCGGGGTGACCACCACAGCGCTCTCCGGCTCGATCGACGTGCACCTGGTCACCCACAAGCAGGCCGGCAAGGGTCGGAGGGCGGCAGCCGTGCCGGCGGCGCTGTCCCGACGCCGTCGGCTGCTCGGCTTCGGCCTGGCCGTGCTCGGCATGCCGCTGCTCACCCTGCTGCTGAAGACCCTGCCCGACCTCACGCTGACAAACGACATCCTGCTGTTCCTCGCCGGGGTGGTCGGGGTCGCGCTGGTCGGCGGGGTGTGGCCCGCCCTGGTCGCCGCGCTCGGCGGCTCGCTGCTGCTCAACTGGTTCTTCACCCCGCCCTTCCGCACGCTGACCATCGCCGAGGCGGACAACCTGCTCGCGTTGGCCGTCTTCGTCGGGGTGGCCCTGGCCGTGAGCTGGATCGTCGACGTGGCCGCCCGGCGTACCCGGGAGGCCGCCCGGGCCGCAGCCGACGCGCAGACCCTCGCCGCCGTCGCCGGTGGCGTGCTACGCGGCGAACGCACCCTGACCGCCCTGCTCGACCAGCTTCGGGAGACCTTCGGTCTGCGCGCGGTGAGCGTGCTGGAGTTGGCCGAGGACGCCAGCGGTCGCCCCGACCGCGCCCGCGAGGAGCACGCCTGGCACGTCGTGGCCAGCGTCGGCGACCAGCCGCCCTGCACCCCCGAAGGCGGCGAGACGGCGGTACCGGTCGACGACCGGATCACCGTCGTGCTCTGCGGTCGACGGCTGGAGGCCGCCGACCGGCGGATCGTCGAGGCGTTCGCCGCCCAGGCCGCCGTGGCGCTGCGCCAGGAACGGCTCGCCGAGGAAGCCGCCACCGCCCGGCCGCTCGCCGCCGCCGACCGGATGCGCACCGCGCTGCTCGCCGCGGTCAGCCACGACCTGCGTACCCCGCTGGCGTCCGCGAAGGCGGCCGTGACCAGCCTGCGCAGCCACGACATCGAGTTCGACGAGTCCGACCGCGAGGAGCTGCTGGAGACCGCCGAGGAGTCGCTGGACCGCCTCGCCCGGCTGGTCGCCAACCTCCTGGACATGAGCCGGCTCCAGGCGGGCGTGCTGGGCATCTCGGCGACCGCGATCGGCCTGGAGGACGCCGTACCCCTGGCGCTTGACGAACTTGGCCCGGCGGCCGCGACCGTCGGCACGGACATCCCGGCCGACCTGCCGGCCGCCACCGCCGACCCGGGCCTGCTGGAACGGGTACTTGTCAACATCGTCGCCAACGCGCTGCGGTACAGCCCGCCCGGTCAGCCGCCCACGATCACCGCCAGCGCCCACGCCGGCCAGGTCGAGCTGCGGGTGATCGACCGGGGGCCGGGCATCCCGGAGGACCAGTGGGAGCACGTCTTCCTGCCGTTCCAACGACTCGGTGACCGGGACAACCAGACCGGCGTCGGTCTCGGTCTTGCCCTGTCCCGGGGCCTGGCCGAGGCGATGGGTGGCAGCATCACCCCGGAGACCACCCCCGGCGGTGGGCTCACCATGGTGCTGCGGCTGCCGGCCGCGCAGACCACCTCGGAGGGGCCGCAGGAATGACGCGCATCCTGGTCGTCGACGACGAACCGCAGATCCTGCGGGCCCTGCGCATCAACCTGCGCGCCCGCCGGTACGACGTGGACGTCGCCGGCACCGGGGCCGCCGCGTTGAAGGCCGCCGCCAGCCACCCGCCCGACCTGGTGGTGCTGGACCTCGGCCTGCCCGACATCGACGGCGTGGAGGTGATTCGGGGCCTGCGCGGCTGGACCACCGTACCGATCATCGTGCTCTCCGGCCGGGCCGGCAGCGAGGACAAGGTCGCGGCGCTCGACGCGGGCGCTGACGACTACGTCACCAAGCCGTTCGGGGTGGAGGAGTTGCTGGCCCGCATCCGGGCGGTGACCCGCCGCCTCGGCGCGCCCAGCGAAGCGGTGCCGGCACTGCGGATCGGCCAGCACACCGTCGACCTGGCCGACCACAGTGTGCTGAAGGACGACGGCACCGAGGTGAAGCTGACCCCCATCCAGTGGAGCGTGCTGGAGAAGCTGCTGCGCCACCCCGGCAAGCTGGTCAGCCAGCGTCAGCTCCTGCAGGACGTGTGGGGGCCGGAGTACCAGAACGAGACCAACTACCTGCGGCAGTACCTGGCCCAGCTGCGGCGCAAGCTGGAGGACGACCCGGCCCGCCCCCGCCACCTCATCACCGAGCCGGGAATGGGTTACCGCTACCGGCCGTGAACCGTTGACACGAGGACACCGACGGGTACGTGGTCGCCGACGCGGTCCGCTTCGTCCGCGCCTGAGCGACGCGAGGTGCCGCGTCGACCCGCGACGACCGTCACGGCCGCACGCGTCACGCAGTACCGGGTGACGCGGCCACGGGACCGGCCGAACCGACCGCGATCCGGGCTGCCGTCGCACGGTCACGTCCCGGGGCATGCCACCTACGCCGCGTCGACGACGCCGCGTAGGTAGACCAGCGCCGCCCGGTCGCACTCGTCCTGCCAGCGCCAGGTCAGGGTGCCGGGCAGCCACGTCGGCGCGAAGACCCACGCGCGGACGGCGTCCAGCTGCGCGCCGTCGCGGCGGGCCAGCTGCATCGCCCGGCGCAGCGCCTGCATCCCGGCGAACGAGCGGTCGACGCCCACCACGACCCGGTGGGCACCGGTGGGGCGGCTCATGCGGCGGACACCACCCAGGCCGGGGAGTCCGTCGCGGTACGCGGGTCGGCCGGCGTGGTCAGGTCGAGCGCGCGCAGGATGTAGTTGGCCTCCGCCACCTCCACTCCGGCGCGCAGGCGCAGATCGGCCACGGCGCGGTGCAGCACGGTGATGCTGTCGGCGGAGAGGCGGACCACGGCGTCGACGTCGGCGGCGATCCACCACGCCGCGACGGCGCACGGCTCGTGCCGCAGGTACTCCACCAGGTGACTGCCGGGCGCGGACGGGCCGAGCCGGACGCTGACCAGCGCCTCGTGCCGCCGCTCCGGCTCGTCCGTTCTGTTCGCGGGCTCGCCGGGGTCGCTGGCTGTGTCGGTGCCGGGTGGCAGGTCGCCGCGTTCCCAGCGCATCATCCGCCAAGGACTCATGGACCCATCGTCACCATCACGGGACGGCGGGGCACCAGTCGATACGCCGTTTCGACGGGCCACAGCCATTTCTTGACGCCCCGTTCACGCGGCTGCCGGCCGGGCCCGCCGACACGGCGAGTAACGTTCCGAACGGACCAAGATCGGCGTACGAGGAGGCACAGTGCTGACCACGACGGTGGACATCCCGACAAGCGACGGGGTCGCGGACGCAGCCCTCACCCGACCGGACGGCGATGGCCCGTTCCCGGCGGTGCTGCTCTTCATGGACGCCTTCGGCCCGCGCCCGCGCCTGGTCGAGATGGCGGAGCGGATCGCCGAGCGCGGTTACCTGGTGCTGACGCCCCACCTGTTCTACCGGGCTGGCCGGGCACCGCTGTTCGACCTGTCCCGACTCGGTGAGCCGGACCAGCGTGGCGCGCTCTTCGAGAAGATCATGCCGCTGGTCGGCGCGTTGACCCCCGAGGTGATCAGCCGGGACACCGCCGCGTACCTCGACTTCCTGGCCACCCGGGACGACGTCCAGCCGGGCCCGGTCGCCATCACCGGCTACTGCATGGGCGGCACCAACGCGCTGCGGGCCATCGAGGCGCACCCGGACCGCATCGCCGCGGTGGCGAGCTTCCACGGCGGGCGGATCGTCACCGACGCGCCGGACAGCCCACACCTGGGCGTCGAATCGATCACCGGCGAGGTGTACTTCGGCCACGCCGACGCCGACCAGTCGATGACGCCCGAGCAGATCGCCACGCTGGAGAAGGCGCTCGACGCCGCCGGGGTGCGCTACCGCTCCGAGGTGTACGCGGGCGCCCACCACGGCTACACGATGGCCGACACCCCGGCGTACGACGAGCAGGCCACCGAGCGTCACTGGTCCGCCCTCTTCGATCTCCTGGACCGCACCCTGCCCGTCAGCTGACAGCTGGCGTGCCCGCACGACACGCTTCCGCTCCGGCACTGTGGCCGGCAGGGCCGGTCAGCGGCGCAGCAGCACCGGGCCGGCGTCGATGCGGGTGCGGAACAGCGCGTACGGCTTGCGCCGCAGGTCCTGACCCCGCTGGTACTGCGGCTGCCGGTGCAGTTGGTTGGCGGTGACGTAGAGGTACTCGTCGGTGGCCACCGACATGGTGTCCGGCCAGAGCAGCCGCGGGTCGTGCACCAGGGTCTCGTACCCGCCGTCCGGCAGTCGCCGCAGCACCGCGTTGTGCTCGTACGAGGTGAGGTAGAGCCGCCCCGCGTCGTCGCTCTCCAACCCGTCCGAGGCGGTGCCCTTGTCGCCCTCGTCGACCACTGTCGCGGCGACCGCCTCCTGGGTGACGCCCGGGTCGGCCAGCGCCTCGGTGGAGACGCTGTACCAGTGCCGGGACGCCAGCGGGCAGTAGTACAGCTGGCTGCCGTCGGCCGAGATGGCGATGCCGTCGGAGCCCATGGACACCGGCTTCGGCGGCCCGTCCGCCGGGCGTTCGAGGAACGGCCGGCCCTCGACCACCGGGCGGAACGTCGTCAACGGCTCCGCCTTGGTCGACGGGTGGTCGTGCAGCCGCCGCCAGGAGGCCCCGCTGGCCAGGTCCACCACGATGATCCCGTTCGGCCCGGCGTTCGCCGAGTCGGTGATGTACGCGATGCCCGACTCGCCGCGCCGCAGGTCGAAGCGGACGTCGTTGAGGTACGTCGTCGGCAGCGCCACGTCCGGCGGGAAGGTGATCACCTGGGCGACCGTGTCGGTGCCCAGGTCGACCCGGACCAGCTTCGGGCCGCCCGGCTTCGTCGGCCGGAACATCGGGCTGCCGGTGTCCAGCACCCAGAGCCGGTCCGCCGGGTCCACCACGATGCTCTGCACCGACACGAACGCGCCCGCGTCGTCGTCACCCGACGGGTCGTTCCACGCCTGGTCGGGGAAGGGCACCTCCCGGCCGTCGCGCAGCTCGACGACGGTGGCCGGCACCTCGTCGCCCCACTTCGGGAAGTTGACGAAGATCCGACCCTGGTGCGAGACGCTCACCCCGGTCGGCATCGGACCGGTGAAGGTGTGCACCAGCTCCAGCTCGCCGACCGGCTCGTCGCCGACCGGCCCGTTCATGACGCCCACCCCGTGCCGCGCATCGGTTCGCCCCCCTGTCGGTGGGCCCGCCCCCACGCTGGTCGCGGGTGGCCCTGGGTGGCGTATTCCCGCCCGGGCGTCCGGTATGCCTCGCCGTCGTCGGGCTCGTCGCGTGTCCGCCGGGGAGCCGTCAGCCCACCGGCGCGGCGGCGCGCGCGGCGGGCAGGCCGGGCACCGGGACATCCACCGCGAGCAGCGCGCCGTCCTGCGGGCCCGCCGTGTCCAGCCCAACCCGGGCGGTGCCGATGAAGAGCCGGCGCAGGTCGGGGCCGCCCAGGCAGATGCCGGCCGGCTGCTTGGCTGGCAGCCGGATCTCCCGGTCGAGGGTGCCGTCGGGCCGGTAGCGGCGGACCGCGGAGGCGCCCCACAGCGCGATCCAGAGGTGCCCGGCCGCATCGAGCGTCATGCCGTCCGGGCCGCCGTCGGCGGGGGACAGCCGCAGGAACGGCTCCCGCCCGTGCAGGGCCCCGGTGGCGGGGTCGACGGTGAACCTGTCGATCTCGCCGCGTGGCGTGTCGGCCAGGTACATGGTGGTGCCGGTCGCGTCGAACGCCGGCCCGTTCGGGATTGTCAGCCCGGTCACCACGGGGACCGGGTCGGCGCCCGGGGTGAGGCGGAACAACGTGCCACCGCCAGGCGCCATCGCGTACGTCATGCTGCCGGCCCAGAAGCGGCCGTGCGGGTCGGCGACCGCGTCGTTCATCCGGGTCGGCTCGGGCGCGTCGGCGACCAGCTCGGTGACCGGTCGGGGGTCGCCGGTGGCGGGCAGCCGGGTGACGCCGGTCCCGGCGGCGGCCAGCCACTCGCCCGGTCGGTCGGCCACCGGGGCGACCGCGCCGAGCGGCACGTCGAGGCGGCGTAGCTCCCGCAGCGGGGTCGGGGCGTCGCCGTCGGTCTCCAACAGTCGCCCGGCCAGCAGGTCGACCAGGACCAGCCGGTCGTCGACCCAGCGCAGGCCCTCACCCAACTCCAGCCGGTCGGTGCTCCAGACGGTCGGCTCGGTCAGCTCCATCGTGCTCCTTCGAAGGATCGTCAGCGGACCGTACCGCCGGGGCCGTACCGCCGGGACCGTGGTCGACCAGCGCCAGCTCGACCCGGTGGGGCAGGCCCTCCCAGTCGCCCCTGCGCCGCCGCGGGTGTCACGCGCGGCGGATCAGGCCTGGGCCGGCGGTGATGTCGATGTCGCCGTTCTCGACGTCGTGTCCGGCATCGCAGCGGAGCACCGCACGGACCGGCTCACCGCAGTCGTGGTGGCGGGCGATGATGGCGGGGCCGGCGTCGTCGGCGCTCCAGGTGTCGCCCCAGTTGCGCAGCGCGGTGATGACGGGCAGCAGTTCGCGGCCCTTGCGGGTGAGTTGGTACTCGTGCCGGGTGCGCTGGCCCGGCTCCCGGTACGGGATCCGTTCGAGCAGACCGGCGGCGACCATCTCCTTGAGTCGGGCCGCCATGGCGGGCTCGCCGATGCCGACCCTGCGGACGAACTCGTCGAAGCGGCGCGTCCCGAGCAGCGCGTCTCGCATGATCAGGATCGTCGACCGGCTGCCCACGACGTCCATCGCCCGTGCCACCGAGCAGTTCGTCATCGACCACGATTCGCGGTCTTCGCGGAGGTCCTCCATGCCGTGCAGCGTACCTGGCTTGCGTTGGAGCTAGCCAGGTGATTCACTGGGCGACTGCTGACTTGCTCTAGCGAAAGTCAGCGGAACTCCGACCTCAAGGACGCCCCGTGACCACTGACACCACCGCGCCGGCCGCAGCCGGCGCGGCCGTCACCGCCCGCTCGTCCCTTCGCGGCTCCCGGCCGGTGACTCTGCTCGCCATGTGCCTCGGCGCGATGATCACGTTTCTCCAGATCACCGCGACGGTCTCCGCACTGACCACCATCCAGCGCGACCTTCGGGTCGACCCGACCACCGTGATCTGGATCCCCAGCGCCTACACCCTGGTCGTGGCGAGCGTGGTGCTGTCCGCCGCCACCCTGGGCAACCGCTACGGTCGCAGGCGGGTGTTCGGCGCCGGCGTCGTCGCCATGATCATCGGCGGTGCCGTCGTGGCCGGCGCCCCCACCGTCGCCTGGGTGATCGCCGGGCAGCTGGTCGCGGGCCTCGGCGGCGCGCTGATCCTGCCGAACAGCCTGGCGATCCTGGGCGCCACGTTCACCGACCCGCACCGCCGCACCGAGGTGATCACCGCCTGGTCGGCCGCCTCCGGTGTCGGGCTCGCCGTCGGCCCGCTCATCGCCGGTGCGCTGCTGCGGCACCACTCGTGGCACAGCGTCTACCTGTCGACAATCGTGCTGGGCGTGATCACCCTCGTCGTCACCGCCGTCGGGGTGGCCGAGTCCCGGCCGAGCGCGGGTCGGCTCGACCTGCCCGGCCTGCTGCTCGGCACCGTCGCCATCGCCGCCGCCGTCTACGCCATGATCCAGGGCGGACGGAACGGCTACACCAGCCCCGTCGTGGCGACCACCTGGGTCGTCTCGGCCGCCGCGCTTGTCGCGTTCGTGCTTGTCGAGTTGCGGACCAGCGCGCCGATGCTCGACGTACGGCTGCTCCGGTCGCCGTCGTTCAGCGCCGTCATGGTGGTCGCCGCGGTGTCGCTGTTCGGCTTCACCGGTGTGGCGATTCTGCTCGTCCTCTTCCACGAACGTGCCCAGGCGCTCAGTCCGCTGGACACCGGCTGGCGGATGCTTGTGCTCTTCGGCACGTACGCGCTCGTGGCCTTCGCCGCCGGGCGGACGATCCGTCGTACCGGATTCAAGGCGCCGCTCACCCTCGGCCTGGTCCTCGGCGCGGTGGCCAGCTTCGGGTTGGCGGCCCAGGGGCCGACCACGACGTTCGCGCACCGGTGGGCGCTGTTCGTCCTGTTCGGTGCCGCCTCCGCCCTGGTGGTGGCTCCGGCGACGGCGGCGGCGCTGGCCAGCGTCGCGCCCGCCCAGGCCGGCATGGCCTCCGGCGCGGTCAACGCGGCCCGCCAGGTGGGTTCCGTGCTCGGGTCGTCCCTGCTGGGCACCCTGCTCACCACCACGATGCTGGCCGACCTGCCCGACCGCCTCGCCGCACACCAGGTCGCCGAACCCACCCGCACCGCCGTGCGGACGGCGGTGGCCGCCGGCGCGACAGGCGACCAACCGCTGCCCGATCCGGTCCGGTCCGCGATCGCCGAGGCCATGACCTCCGGAGTGCAGGCCGGCCTGCGGATCAACGGCATCGTCTTCCTCGTCACGGCCGTCCTCGCGCTCACGCTCATCCGCAACCGGCCGCACCAGCACTAGGCTCACCCGCCGATGGCGTCCAACTCCTCGATCACTTTGGCCGGGAGCTTCAGGTCGACCGCGGCCATGTTGTCCCGCAGGTGCGCCACGCTCGACGTGCCGGGGATCAGCACGGTGGTGGGGGAGCGCTGGAGCAGCCAGGCGAGGGCGACCTGCTGCGGCGAGGCGTCCAGCCGGGCGGCGACCTCGTTCAGCGTGTCGGACTGCAAGGGCGTGAACCCGCCGAGCGGGAAGAACGCGGCGAACGCGATGTTCTCCGCGGCGCACCTGTCGACCAGGGCGTCGTCCTGCCGATTCGCCAGGTTGTAGAGGTTCTGGACAGTGACCACCGGGGCGATGGCCTGCGCCTCGGTGAGCTGGTCGGGCGTGACGTTGCTGAGCCCGAGGTGCCGGATCAGCCCCTCCTGCCGCAGTTCGGCGAGGGCGCCGAACTGCTCGGAGAGGGGAGCGTCGCCGGTGCCCTCCGCCACACCGACCCGCAGGTTGACCACGTCGAGGACGTCCAGGCCGAGGTGCTTGAGGTTGTCCCGGATCTGGGCCTTCAGTTCGTCCGGCTCCAGCGCCGGGATCCAGGACGCGTCGGCGCCGCGCCGCGCGCCGACCTTGGTGACCAGGTGCAGATCCTCGGGGTACGGGTGCAGCGCCTCGCGGATCAGCTCGTTGACCACCACCGGCCCGTAGAAGTCGCTGGTGTCGATGTGCCGGATGCCCCTGTCGACCGCCTCGCGGAGTACGGCGAGGGCCCCATCGCGGTCGAGGGGCGGGCCGAAAACACCCGGGCCCGCCAACTGCATCGCCCCGTAGCCCATCCGGCTCAGGGTGAGGCCGTCGGCCAGGGTCAGGGCACCGCCGGGCAGGTTCTCGCTCATGTCGTCCTCTATCCGTATTCGGAGTTGATATGCGTCTCCGAAAGACTGTGCTCGGCACCCGCTCGGCGCGGCAGGGCGAGACGTTCCTGGTAGTGACACGACCAGTCACCGTCCGGCGAAGCGGCATACCGTCGGTGGCATGGACGCGACGAACCCGCTCGGCGACTTCCTGCGTGCCCGCCGGGAGCAGACCAGCCCCGAGGACGTCGGGCTCGGCCCCGGCGTGGGCCTGCGCCGGGTGCCGGGGCTGCGGCGCGAGGAGGTGGCGATGCTGGCCGGCATCAGCGCCGACTACTACCTCCGATTGGAGCAGGGCCGCGAGCGGCATCCGTCGGTGCAGGTCCTCGATGCCCTCGCCGGGGTGCTGCGACTGGACCCGGAGGCGACCGCGTACATGATCGGGCTGAGCCGTGCGCGGTCGCGGCGGGCGGCCCGACCGGCCGCCGATCGGGTGCCGGCCAGCATCCTGCACCTGCTGCGGCAGCTCGACATGCCGGCCTTCGTGCAGAACCGCTACCTCGACATCCTGGCCTCGAACCCGATGGCGAGGGCACTGTCGCCGAATCTCGCCCCGGGGGCCAACCGGCTCCGCGCGGTGTTCCTGGACCCGGCTGAGCGGGAGCTGTTCCGCGACTGGCGGCAGGCGATGCAGAGCGTGGTGGGGCAGATGCGTGCCGACTCGGGCGGGGCTGTCGACGACCCACGGTTGACGGCGCTGGTGGGGGAGCTGTCACTCAAGAGCGATTGCTTCCGTCAGCTGTGGGCGCGCCACGAGGTACGTCGGCGGGAGGGCGTGGTCAGCCGGCTGCGCCATCCCGAGGTGGGTGACCTCGACCTGTACTGCGACAAGCTCGCGGTCGCCGGCGCCGACGGGCAGCTCCTGGTGATCTACCACGCCGAGCCCGGGACGGAGTCCGCGCGTTCGCTGGCCCTGCTCGGCTCGATCGCGGCCAGTACGCCGGACGAGGTCTCGGACAGCCTCCGGCCGGGCGATCCGTCCCGCCTCTATCCGTCCGAGTGAGCCGTGCGGATGCGCTCGGTCCGGCCCCGGGCGGAGGCGAGGACGAGCCGAGGTGCGGTAAGGGTGGATGTGGCGGTCGAGCCGTCGTGTCGTCCGGTGACGGACAGGGCGGGGTCAGCGTTCCTGAACGGACGGTGGCGGGGGCCGGTTGGCTCCGGACGTCTGCGGGGTTGGTGCGACGGGCAGGGGTCGATCGGCGGGTGGCCTCGCCGAACGCCGGCTGCGCATCCTCAGCTGAAGGATCCGGGCGGTGCCGGGGAGAGCGACGAGCAGGACGCCGATCACGGCCGCCAGCAACAACGCCACGCCTGTCGGCAGGGCCACGTGTGCCCCGAGGAACGTCACCTCGGCACGCTGTCCGTTCTGGAGTACGAAGATCAGAAGCAGCAGGAGAACGACCGCGAACACCACGGCGACGATCCACAGGTCCCCGATCCGCGAACGCCGCGCCGCGGGCGGGCGGGGCATCGGGCGAGCATCGGCGGGGCCGTCGTTCCCGTTGATGGTGGAGGCTGGGACGTGCCTGTCACGGGGTGCGGTCATGACGAACCGCCGCCTTCCGATGGGGGTACCCCGGGGAGCCGACCGTCTGCGTGCGTCAGCGTGAGCGGAGCGAGGGGTGAGCCAGCGACACGCTGTCGGGGGCCGTCGTGCCGGTGCGGAAAGGCCGGCCAACGGTGCCACGGGGAGTCGGCGACCGGGCCGATGGGTGTGCGGCGGCGAGTACGGCAAGCGTACGCCTCCACGGCCGGCACCGCTGGGCAGGCACTTTCCGGTGCACCCGGCAGCGGCTGCCGATGCAGCCCGCACCGAAAGGGCGTACGGTGGACATGTCGCCCGGGGCCTCCGGTGGCCGCAGATGCCGTCGCCACCAGCCCGTCAGGGCCTTACCGATCGTCATCCCCATCGCCGCGACGTGCTGGTCGTGTTGGTTCATCGCCGACCACGTCCCCGCCGTCGGATTCACCGGTCACCGCACATTCGGATTCGCCGTGATGGCCGGTGGTGGGATCCGACCCGCGCGTGCACACCGTCCACGCACACGACCGCACGCCCAACCAGGGGGAGCACCAGATGAGAATCGCCCGACACAGGATCGTCAGCGCACTTCGTGACCGGGGCCAGCAGGCCCGGGCCGACTGGGTCGAGCGGGAGTTGCCGGAGCGGGTCGACCCGGCCAAGCACTCCGGGCTGCTCGCCACCCTGCACCTCGACCCGGCCGACCTCGCCGACGCGCCGTCCCCGTGAGGGTCGCGCTCCTCGGCCCGATCGCCTGGCGTACGCCCCCGCACCACTACGGCCCGTGGGAGCAGGTCACCGGCCTGCTCGCCGAGGGGCTGGTCAGTCATGGTGTGGACGTGACCCTCTTCGCGACCCTTGACTCCGTCACCTCCGCCCAGCTCGACGGCGTGAGCCCCCGGGGGTACGCGGACGCCCCCGACATGGACGGGCGGGTGTGGGAGGCGATGCACGTCTCCCACGCGCTGGCCCGCTCGGCGCAGTTCGACCTCGTGCACAGCCACCTCGACTGGCTGCCGCTGGCCTTCGCGGAGCACTGCGGCGCTCCGCTGCTCACCACCGTGCACGGCTTCTCCGGCGCGGGGATCCTGCCCGCGTACGCCCGGGCCCGCTCGTCCTACGTGTCGATCTCCGACGCGGACCGGGCTCCGGAGCTCGACTACGTCGCGACCGTGCACCACGGCGTCGACGTGAGCGGGCTGCCGTTCACAGGCGAGGCCGGCCCCGGGCTGGCCGCCTTCGGCCGGATCCACCCCGACAAGGGCACCCACACCGCCATCGAGATCGCCCGCCGCGCCGGCCGTTCCCTGACCATCTGCGGCATCGTCCAGGACGAGCGGTACTTCGCCGAGCAGGTGGCCCCGCACATCGACGGCGACCAGGTCGTCTTCCTCGGCTCGGTCGGGCCGCGACGGCGGGCCGAGGTGCTCGGCGCAAGCGCGGCACTGCTGCACCCGATCGCCTTCGACGAGCCGTTCGGCCTGTCGGTGGTGGAGTCGATGGTCTGCGGCACTCCGGTCGTCGCGTACGCGCGCGGCTCGATGCCGGAGGTCGTCGATGAAGGGGTGACAGGATTCCTCGTCAGCAGCGTCGAGCAGGCCGTCGACGCGGTGACCCGGGCCGCCGCCCTCGACCGGGCCGACTGCCGGGAGCGGGCTCAGCAGCGTTTCAGCGCGGACCGGATGGTCACCGACTACCTCGCCGTCTACGACCAGCTCGTCCACGGCTGAACCGCCGCCAGATCCGTTGCGCCGGCCACACACGCTGGCCGGCGTGCGCCCTCACCGCGTGAGGCTCGCCCCCCGTACCCAGGTGGCGGCCGACAACCGGAAGGCCCAACGTTCGATGCCCAGCTACGGATTCCTCAGCACCCACCCACCGACACGGTGTGGACTGGCCACCTTCAACTCCGCCCTCGCCGCCCAGCTCACCGCCGACGGCACGCGCGGTGGCATCGTCCGCGTCACCGACCACGGCGACGACCAGCGGCCGGGGCCGGGGGTCGTGCACACGTGGTCGGCGCGTACCCCGGCCGGTTGGCGGGACGCCGCGGCCGTCCTGAACACCTTCGACGTGGCAATCGTCCAGCACGAGTACGGCATCTATCCGGGCAACGACGGCGAGGACGTCCTGCCGTTGCTGCGTCGGCTCACCGTGCCGAGCATCGTGGTCCTGCACACCGTGCTCCGTCTGCCCTCCGCCCGGCAGAAGTCCCTGTTGGAGCGGATCGTCGCCACCGCCGGGGCGGTGGTCACGATGACCGACACAGCCCGGGACCGGCTGCTCGTCGGCTACGCCGTGCCGCCGGGCAAGGTGACGGTGATTCCGCACGGTGCCGCCGAGCTCTCCGGCGTACCCGTCGACAGGCGCGCCCGCCCGCACCTGCTGACCTGGGGGCTGATCGGCCCCGGCAAGGGCATCGAGTGGTCGTTGCGGGCGCTCGCGCGGTTGCAGGACCTGGAGCCGACACCCACCTACACGGTGGCGGGCCGCACCCACCCGAAGGTGATCGAGCACCACGGTGAGACGTACCGGGCGGGACTGCACCAGCTCGGCGCCCAGTTGGGCGTCTCGCACGCCGTCGACTACCAGGACGTCTACCACGACCAGGAGTCTCTGGGGCGGTTGATCCGCTCCGCCGACGTGGTCGTGCTGCCCTACGACTCCCGTGAGCAGGTCACCTCAGGCGTGCTCATCGAGGCGGTGGCCGCCGGGGTGCCCGTCGTGGCCACGGCGTTCCCGCACGCCGTCGAGCTGCTCACCGGTGGACCAGGTCTGGTCGTACCTCACCAGAACCCTGCGGCGTTGGCCACGGCGGTCCGGCGGATCCTCACCGAACCGGGCCTGAGCGCGCGACTGGCCGGCCGCGTCCGGCCACTGGCGGCGCATCTGCGCTGGCCGGCGGTGGCGGCCCGCTACGGCACCCTCGCCGAGCAGCTCGTCGAGGTCCGCCCGCCCGCGGTCAGCGCGGCGTCGGTGTGACCGCGACCACCGGCCACCCGGCCGTCCGGCGCTGGTCGACGGCGCCCGCGCCGAGTTTCGCGCACCTGAACCGGATGACCGACGACACCGGCCTGTTCGAGCACGCCCGGCACGCCATCGTCCGCCGCGAGCATGGCTACTGCACCGACGACGTGGCCCGTGGGCTGGTCGTGGCCAGCCGCGAGCCCGAGCCGACCGAAGCGGTGCTTCAGCTCGCGGAGCGCTACCTGGCGTTCCTGACCCACGCCCAGGACGCCGGTGGCGCCTTCCACAACCGGCTGGGGTACGACAGGCGCTGGACCGACGAACCCGGGGTCGGCGACTGGTGGGGCCGGGCCCTGTGGGGGCTGGGCACCGCCGTCTCGCGCAGCCCCGCCTCGTGGGTGCGCGAGGAGGCGCTGGTGGCCTTCAGCCGGGGCGCCACCCGGCGTTCCCCGGCACCACACGCGATGGCCTTCGCGGGGCTCGGCGCGGCCGAGGTGCTGCGCCGGCACCCGGGGCACATCACCGCGGCCGCACTGCTGGCGGACGCGGCCAGCGCCGTCGGCCCGGTGGGGGACGACCCGCGTTGGTCCTGGCCGCGTCAGCAGTTGACGTACGCCAACCCCGCCCTCGCCGAGGTCGTCATCGCCGCCAGTCAGCTGCGGCACGGTGGCCCACCACTCGACGACGGTCTTCGGATGTTGACCTGGCTGCGGGGCGTCCAACTCCACGACGGACGCCTGTCGGTCGTGCCCGCCGGAGGTTGGCGACGCGGGGCGGTACGACTGCGCCACGACCAGCAGCCGATCGAGGTGGCCGCGCTCGCCGACGCCTGCGCCACCGCCGCCACGGTCACCGGTGATCCTGACTGGGAGACCGGGATACGGCAGGCCGTCGGGTGGTTCCTCGGTGACAACGACGTCGGCACGCCGATGTGGGATCCGGCGACCGGCGGCGGCTACGACGGGCTGACCGCACACGGACCGAACCTCAACCAGGGGGCCGAGTCCACATTGGCGCTCATCTCCACCCTGCAACACGCGCGGCGGTGGTCGTGACCGGGATCCGCGCCGTACGGCGGGACGTCGTCCTCACCCCGGATCCACGCCGGGTCATCGTCAAGCTCTTCGTCCCGGGTGAGGACGCGGCGGTGGTACGCACCCGTGCGCGAGCGCTGATCAACCGGGTGGCGCACCTCGACGACGAGGAGACCGGCCGGCTTTTACGGGACACCTTCGGCCGGTTCGATGCCCGACACCGCGACCTGGTCGGCACGTTCCACCACCACTATGACCTCGTGCGGCATCGCGCGTCCGGCGCCCGGGATCTCTCGCCGACCAGCCGGCTCCTGGTCGGTGCGTACTTCAGCCACGAGTACGCCGTCGAGTCAGCCGCCCTGTGCAACCCGTCGATGGTGCCCCACCCCGACCAGACCGGCCTGGTCGACGGGCAACTGCGTGTCGCGGTCAGTCTGCGTCAGATCGGCGAGGGACACGTGTCGTCCATCGGGTTCGCTACCGCGGTGCTCGGCCCCGGACACCTGCTGACCGTCGCCGACCGGCCCGGTCCGCTGGCCGTGGGGCAGCGGCTGGGCGTACGGCACCGCCGGGACCTGCTCGTCGCCGGTCTGGCCGAGGAGGACTGCGACAACGAGGTCACCGCGACGGTGCTGGACGCCCTGCCCGACCGGTACGACGAGGCGACCTTCGAGCGGGTGCTCGGTCACCTGCCCCCGGATCTGCTGTCCCGCAGCACCGGCCTGGGCACCCTCGAACAGGTACGCCGCACCAATGCCGCCAGCTACGCCACGACGTTCCCCGCCGATTCGGCCCTGCACGAACGGGTGCTGTGGCCGACCACTCCGGCGGAGAGCAACGGCATGGAGGATGCCCGGTTCGTCAGGTTCGTCGACGACTCCGGGCCGGTTTACCGGGCGACCTACACCGCCTACGACGGCCGGAGCATCGCCACCCGGGCGCTGGCCAGCACCGACCTGCGCCGTTTCGAGATGACCCCGATGCGCGGCCCGGGTGCCCGTAACAAGGGGATCGCGTTGTTTCCCCGTACCGTCGGCGGCCGGCACCTGGCTCTGTGCCGTGCCGACGGCGAGACCATCGGTCTGACCGAGTTGGACGGCGAGAACCGCTGGCGGTCACCGGTCGGGCTGCACGGACCCCGCGACAGCTGGGAGCTGATCCAGGTCGGCAACTGCGGTTCACCTATCGAGACCGACGCCGGCTGGCTGGTGCTGACACACGGCGTGGGGCCGATGCGTCGGTACGCGATCGGTGCGCTCCTGCTCGACCTGCACCGGCCGGAGCGGGTCGTCGCGCACCTTCCCGGGGTGCTGTTGTCACCCGACGAGACCGACCGGGACGGGTACGTGCCGAATGTCGTCTACTCCTGCGGGGGGCTCGTCCACGATGGCGAGCTGTGGTTCCCGTACGGCGCGAGCGACACCCGTGTCGGTTTCGCCTCCGTGCCGCTGGCCGCCCTCGTCGCCGCGATGGTGGAGTCGCCACCGGCGGGCGGTTGAGGGTGGTTGACGGTGGTGCCCCGGCGGCCGGTTGGTCACCGGCCGCCGGGGCCTACCCGTCAGGACTCGGACGTCCGGCGTCGGTAGAGGAGCAGCAGGGCCGCGCCGACGGTGACGGCGATGCTGCCGATCCCGGTGAGGACGGGCAGCAGGGTGCCGCCGCCGCTGCCGCCGGTGACCGGCAGCGCGGTGCGGGTGGGCTTGGCCGTGGGCTGCCCGGTCGGCGTGCCGGTGGGCTGCCCGGTCGGTGTGCCGGTGGGCTGGCCCGTCGGTGTCCCCGTGGGCGTACTGGTCGGTGTGCCCGTGGGCGTGCCGGTCGGTGTGCCCGTGGGCGTGCCGGTGGGCTGGGTGGGAGTGCCTGTCGGCTGGAGACAGACGGGGGCGTTGATGGTGTTGGTGTCGAGGGTGACGGCGCCGGTCTGGGCCAGCGCGCGTCCCTGGAGGGTGGCACCGGTGTTCATCGTGATCGAGGTCTGGGCCAGGATGTTGCCCATGAACCGGGTGCCGGTGCCGATCGTGGCCGAGCTGCCGACCTGCCAGTAGACGTTGCAGGGCGACGCGCCGTTGATGAACACGACGCTGCTGTTGGAGGCCGTGATCAGGGTGGACTCGATCTGGAAGATGAACACCGCCGCCGGGTCGCCCTGACTGTTGAGCGTCAGCGTCCCGGTCAGTTGCGCGGCGCCGAGCCGGTAGACCCCGGGGGTCAGCGTGGTGCCGCCCAGCTCAGCGGGCAGGTTGGTGAACGGGGTGCGACCGGCCGCGTCGTTGTACGCGGTGGTCAGATCGTTCTTGGCCTGGAGCGCGACGGCGTCGCCCAGGTGGATCTCACCGGCCACGATTCCGGGCGGGAAGCCGGGCGCCGTGTTGCCGGGGCTGACGCCGAGGCTCTGGGCGAGGAAGCTCGGCCCGGTGTTGGTGACGGTGGAGCCGGCCAGTACGGAGAAGTTCGCCGCCGTTCCCAGGCCGACCGGTGCTTCGGCCGCGCTCGCGCCGGTGCCGTGACAAGCAGCACGGCGAGGGCCGTGCCACTGGCGGCGATGGCCGCCAGTGCGGACAGGGCCGCACGTCGCGGATGGCGGATCAGTTTGGTTGTCACGATGTGCCCTTTCGCGAAGGCATCTCACCAGACGCCGGTCGTGCGGCGACTAACCGCACGAAAACCTCATTTGCAACAAAACGGACTCTTGCGCACCTGGCCGACCAGGGTTGGCGTAATGGGTGAGGTGCCTGGGACGAATGAGACGCCGTGGGCTACCCGAAGCCCGTCGAACGGATTCCGGCCCGGGCAGGGCAGGATGGGGGAGGACAGGGGGAGGTGGAGTGTGGTGGACGCCGGCAACGCGGTGCGGTCGTTGCAGCTCAACGCACCCCAGGGAGGGCCGGACGACCTGCCTCTGTTGATCACCGGTGCCGCGTCGGCGATCAATGCCACCGAGATCGTGGTCTATCTGGCCGATTACACGCAGTCCCTGCTCGTGCCGCTGCTCGGCGCGGGCCTCGACCGGGACGAGCAGCCGATCGAGACCACCCTCGCCGGTCGGGCGTTCACCACCCTCGACGTCCAGCGTGCCCCGGACAATCCCGACCGGATCTGGGTACCGCTGCTGCTCGGCTGTGAACGGATGGGCGTGCTGGAGGTCGTCACGCCGGCCGCCGCGGACCCTGCCACGGAGGGTCCGGCCTGGGAGGTGGCGGTCACCGTCGCCCAGATCCTAGTGAACCGCCGGCTCTACGGCGACGTGGTCGAACGGATGCGCCGTCGGCTGCCGATGCAGGTCGCCGCCGAGATCGTGTGGGGGCTGCTGCCGCCACTGACCTTCGCCACCGACGACATGGTGGTCACCGCCATCCTGGAGCCCTGTTACGACGTCGGCGGGGACATCTTCGACTACGCGTTGAACGGTGACGTGCTCAGCATCGGGTTGTTCGACACGTGTGGGCACGGCATCAAGGCGAGCACCCTGGCCTCGCTGGTGGTCAGCGCGTACCGCAACGCCCGCCGGTGCGGTCTCGACCTGGTCGACACCGCGATCAGCATCGACCGGTGGGTGCGTTCGGAGCATCCGAACCTCTTCGCGACAGGGCTGCTCGCCGAGTTGGATCGGACCACCGGGCGACTGCGGATGATCAACGCTGGGCATCCCGGGGCCATGCTGCTGCGCGACGGCAAGGCCATCCGGGAGCTGCCGGGGCCGACCGCGTTGCCGCTCGGCCTGGGTCACCTGTCGGGCCGGCGCCCTCGGGTGCACGTGGAGGACCTGCACCCCGGTGACCGGATCCTCGCGTACACCGACGGCATCACCGATGCGCGGAGTCTCGAGGGCGAGCGGTTCGGGCTGGAACGGCTCGTCGACTTCGTCAACCGCGCCCTCAACGACGGTCTGCCCAGCCCGGAGACGATGCGACGGCTGGTGCGCGCCGTCGTCGCCTACCAGAACGACGAGCTGGACGACGACGCCACGGCGGTGTTCCTGGAATGGCGGCCGCCGCACACTCCGCTGGCCCACCTGCGGGATCTCAGCGCGCTGACCACCCGGTCGCCATAGCGAGTGGGATTTTGCACTCCAAGTGCACTTGTCTCCGTTCCAGGGGCTGTCTAGCGTCGGTCCATGGCTCCCTCCTGGACGTTCGCCGTGGCCCGCGCGGACCTCGGCCGGTGCACGCTCGTCGACGGCGCGACAGCCGATCCGTCCGAGGGGGAGGCGCTCCTGCGGGTCGACCGCGTCGGCCTCACCGCCAACAACGTGACCTACGCGGTGCTCGGCGACGCGATGCGGTACTGGGAGTTCTTCCCGCCCGGTCCGCGCGGACTCGCGCCGGAGTGGGGGCTTTTCCCGCTCTGGGGCTTCGCCGAGGTGGTCGCGTCGACCGTCGCGGGCGTCGAAGTGGGCCAGCGGGTGTACGGATACCTGCCGCCCGCCGGTCACCTGCTGGTGCGACCGGACCGGGTGGACGCGTCCGGATTCCGCGACGCGAGCCCGCACCGGGCCGAGCTGCCCTCGCCGTACAACGCGTACCGCGCGACAAGCGGTGACCCGGCGTACCGGCCGGACCAGGAGGACCTGCTGATCCTGTTCCGGCCGCTGTTCTTCACCTCGTTCATGCTTGCCGACCAGGTCGTCGACAACGGCTTCTACGGCGCGGAGTCGCTGCTGCTGTCGTCGGCGTCGAGCAAGACCGCGTACGCCGCCGCTTTCGAACTGCACGGCCGTGGCCCGAGCCTCGTCGGGCTCACCTCACCCGGCAACCTCGCGTTCACCCGATCGCTCGGCTGCTACGACCAGGTCGTCCCGTACGACGACATCGGCACGCTCGACGCCGTCCCGACCGTCTACCTCGACCTGTCCGGAGCGCCGTCCACCCGCGCCGCCCTGCGCCAGCATCTCGGTGACCGCCTGGTCCGGGACATCGCCGTCGGCCTCACCAACCAGACGCCGAACGCCGAGGCCGCCGAGGAGGTGTTCTTCGCGCCAGTCCAGATGCGCAAACGCAGTCAGGACTGGGGGCGCGACGGCCTCGACAAGCGGTTCACCGAGGCGTGGCGGCGCTTCATCGCGGCGGTGGACGGGTGGCTCGACGTCCAGGTCGGTGCCGGGCCGGAGGCCCTACGGGACGCGTGGCTCGACGTCCTCGCCGGCCGTACGCCGCCGCGGGTGGGTCGCGTCGTGCAGTTCTGACGACCAGCCGTCACGGGACGATCGCGTCGACGTACCCGCCGTCGACGCGGACGGCGGCGCCGGTCGTGGCGGAGGCGAGCGGCGAGGCCAGGTACGTGACCATGTTGGCGATCTCCTCGGGCTCGATCAGCCGCTGGAGCAGCGACTGCGGCCGGTGCAGCCGCATGAACTCCCGCTGCGCCTCCTCCCACGGGAGGCTGTCGCCCACGAGTTCGGCGACGAAGTCCTCGACGCCGCCGGTGTGGGTCGGCCCGGCGAGCACCGAGTTGACGGTCACGCCGGTGCCGGCGGCGGCCTTCGCGAAGCCACGGGAGACGCCGAGCAGGGCCGTCTTCGAGACGCCGTAATGGATCATCTCGGTCGGGGTGACGACCGCCGAGTCACTGCCGATGAACTGCACCCGCCCCCAGCCGCGTTCCATCATGGCGGGCAGGTACGCGCGGGTCAGCCGGACGCCGGCCAGCACGTTCACCTCGAAGTAGCGACGCCACTCGTCGTCGGAGATCTCCAGCGCGGGGGTGGGCCCGAAGATGCCGAGGTTGTTGACCAGGATGTCGACGGTGGGCAGCAGGTCGAGGGTCCGCGCCGCCCCCTCGTCGGTGGAGACGTCCGCGTCCACCTCGACCACGTCTGCGCCGGGGACCTCCCCGCGCAACGCGTCCGCCGCGCGTTTGACGCTGGCGGCGGTACGGCCGTTGACGGCCACCCGCGCGCCGGCGCGGGCGAGCCCGGTGGCGATGGCCGCCCCGATCCCCTGGGTCGACCCGGTGACCAGCGCGGTCCTGCCGGAGATATCGATGTGCAGGGTCATCCTTGGTCCTGTCCCTAGAAGGCGCTGTCGTCGGAGAGGTGGTGTCGCAGTGCCGCCAACGATCGGGTGATCAGCCGGGAGACGTGCATCTGCGAGACGCCGATCCGGTCGGCGATCTGGGCCTGGGTCAGGTTGCCGTGGAAGCGCAGGCTCAGGATCTCGCGCTCGCGCTCCGGCAGCGACGCGAGGGCGGGGCCCAGGGCGACGCGGATCTCGACGATGTCGAACTCGTGGTCGTCGCCGCCGAGGGTGTCGCCGAGTTCCCGGCTGCCGTCGGCGCCCATCGGGGTGGACAGCGACGTGGCCCGGTAGGCGCGCGCCCCCTCCAACCCCTCCAGGACGGTCTCCTCGGACACGTCGAGGTAGGACGCGATGTCCGCCACCGTGGGCAGGCGGCCGAGGGTGTGGGTGAGGGTGCTGTTGGCCGCGCTGATCGAGATGCGCAGCTCCTGGAGGCGGCGGGGCACCCGCACGGCCCAGGTGCGGTCCCGGAAGTACCGCTTGATCTCGCCGATGATGGTGGGGATGGCGTACCCGCTGAAGTCGACGCCCCGGCTGGGGTCGAAGTGGTCCACGGCCTTGATGAGCCCGACCGCGGCGGTCTGGATCAGGTCGTCGTCGGGTGCGCCGCGTCCGGCGTAGCGGCGTGCCAGGTGCCGGGCGAGCGGCAGCCACGCCTCGATGGTGCGGTCCCGCAGTGCCGGGCGGCGTGGGTCGTCGCTCGGGGTCGCCGCCAGCACGGCCAGGAGGTCGTCCGGACTCTGGCTGGTGCTTCGCTGGCCGACGCGTGTGCTGATCGCCGGTGTGAAGGTGGTGGACATCAGGTGGGACCTCCCGCGCGTGCCCGTCGATCGGGTCGACCGGAAGATCTCCGAACCGGCTGCCGCCGGGGCGCACGTAACGGGCGTGGTGCGCTGTCGTCAGGCCACGAGCACGGGCCTCACCACCGCGTCATGTCGTTCACTTGATGAACGGGACACTACCCGAAAGAGTGATTGATGGCCAGCCGAAAGTACGATGTCGCGCTGGTGGAGTGGCCCGCGTGTAATGGGCGGGAGTCCGTCGGGTCAGTTGCGGTGATCCGGGTCGTCCACGGTGCCGGTCGGCCGGGCCGGCGTCACCGCGAACGGATGACGGAGGCGTCGCATGGCCTCCTCGCTGCCGTCGACGGTCACCGCTGACCCGTCGGTCCCGTCGCCGTTCGACGTGGCGAGAAACAACGCGGGCCGATCGTGGTCATTCGAAGTCATGCAGGGTTCCTGTCTTCCGCGAAGGGAGTGTGTGTCCGGGTCTCGGCGACTCGCCGCACGACCTGGTGACGAGCCGGTGTGCACCCGGCGCCCGATCAGGGTGTCTCGTTCACGGGCGAGCGCCCGGCGACACCGACACACCGCACCATACCCGGCGTCGGCACCGTCATGCGTCGCCGGAGGAACCTGACGGCCGCCCCGGGTCGCATCCGACCCACGGCCTACCCGGAGAATTTTCGTAATCCGGTCGGCCCTCGCGCGTCTCCGATCAGGGGGCGGTCAGCACGCACCACGCCCACCCTCGACGATGAGCGCAGAAGGAGTGAGACCCATGTCGTCAGCCGGTCGGGGACTACCCGACGTCGGGTCGGTCGTCGCCGCCCGCCAGGGCGACCAGCGCGCGCTCAACGACGTCGTAGCAGCCTCGCTCCCGCTGGTCTACAACATCGTCGGGCGTGCGCTGCGCGGCCACGCCGACGTCGACGACGTGGTCCAGGAGACGTTGGTACGGGTGATCCGGCACCTGCCCGGGCTCAACGACCCGGCCGCGTTCCGGTCCTGGCTGGTGGCGATCACCATCCGCCAGGTGCGCGACTGGGAGCAGCGCCGACGTGTCGCGCTCAGCCGCGACGCCGGGCTGGACGCGATCCACAACGTGCCCGACCCGGGTTCCGACTTCGCGGCGATGACGATCCTCCGGCTCGGTCTCACCGACCAGCGGCGTGAGGTCGCCGAGGCGACCCGCTGGCTCGACCCGGACGATCAGGTGCTGCTCTCGCTCTGGTGGCTGGAGGAGACCGGCGCGCTCGACCGGACCGAGGTCGCCGAGGCGCTCGGGCTCTCCCCGGGGCACGTCGCGGTGCGGGTGCACCGGATGAAGGACCAGATCCAGACGGCCCGTGCCGTCGTCCGTGCGCTACGGGTGCGCCCCGGCTGCCCGGACCTGCGTACCGTGACCGACGAGTGGGACGGCGTCCCCAATCCACTGTGGCGCAAACGGTTGGCCCGGCACGTCCGGGACTGCGCGTTCTGCGGACGGCTGGGGACGACCCTCCTGCCGATCGACCGGCTTCTCGCCGGCCTGCCGATGCTGCCGCTGCCGGCCGGCCTGGGCGCGCACCTGCCGGGTGCCGCCCCGGACGCGTCGCCGGTCGTCGCGTACCAGCCCTCGGACCCGGCGACCGGGGGTGCCGCCGGAACGACCCCGGCCGGTGCGGTGCCCACCGACGGCGACGGCGGGAACGCGCTTGTCAACCTCGCGCTGAACCGGCCCCGTGGCCTGCTCCCGGCGCTCGCCGTCGGGGCCGCCGCCGTCGTCCTCGCCATCACCACGCTGGTGGTCCGGCCGGATGATCCGCCCGCGCCCTCGTGGGCCGCTCCGCCGTCCGCGGCACCCACCGCCGTCGCCACCCCGAGCGCCACGCCCACGCCGAGCGTGCGGCCGTCGTCACGGGCACCGGTCGCGCCCGCGGTCAGCTCGGCGCGCAAGGGCGTCGGGGTGTGGGCCTTCGACGGGGTCAGCCGGGCGCTGGCCGGTTCGAAGGCCGGCTGGTACTACACCTGGGGCACCGAGCATCAGGGCATCACCACCCCGCCGGGCGTGACCTTCGTGCCGATGATCCGGGGCGCGGAGAACGTCACCCCGCCCGAGTTGGCCCGGGCCCGGGCGGCCGGGCCGTACCTGCTCACGTTCAACGAGCCGGACCTGCCCGAACAGTCCAACCTGACCGTCGAGCAGGCACTGGACCTGTGGCCGCGGTTGATGGCCACGGGCAGCAAGCTGGGCAGCCCGGCGGTCGCCTGGGGCGGTGACGATCCGCAGGGCTGGCTGGGTCGTTTCATGTCCGGCGCGGAGGCCCGTGGGCATCGGGTCGACTTCGTCACCCTGCACTGGTTCGGCGCCGACTTCACCACCAGCACCGCCGTCGACCAGCTCCGGCGGTATCTCCAGGACGTGTACCAGCGGTACCGCAAGCCGATCTGGCTGACCGAGTTCGCGCTGATCCGCTTCGGCGGTGGCGGCCAGCAGTTCCCTAGCCAGGAGCAGCAGGCCGCCTTCCTCACGGCGGCCACCACCATGTTGGGTCAACTCCCGTACGTGCAGCGCTACGCCTGGTTCGGTCTGCCCGCCACCGACAAGGACCGGTCCGGGCTGTTCCGGAGTGGAGCCGACGTGACCATGGTCGGGCGCGCCTTCCAGGCGGCACGGTGACCGTGCCCTGGCGGGTCGCCGGCGCCGTCGCGGCTCTGACGTGACCGGCAACCGCTGACCGGCGGCCGGCGGTCAGACCGGCGTGGGGTGGTCCGCCTCGAATCGGGCCCGCGTGAGGAACGCCAGCTGGGCACGCTTGTCCGGCATGTCGATCTCCGAGTCGAGGGTGAAGCCCTCGATCTCCAGTCGGCGGAGCGCGAGGTGGTTGCGGATGTCGGGCTCGACGACGATCCGCTGGGCGGCCGGGTCGCGGAACAGGAAGCGGGCGAGGGCGGGACCGACGGCGGTGGTGAGGCCTCGGGCGAGCTGCCGGTCGGGGCTGAGCAGCAGGTGCATGCCGACGTCGCCGGGCTGGACGCGGTAGCGCTCGCCGACCGGGTCCGCCTCGGGCTGGTACGTCTGGAACAGGCCGACCGGCTCGTCGTCCAGGGTGATCAGGTACGCGTGGTGCGTCGGCAGGCTGTCGACGAAGGCGTAGATCTCACGGACCTCGTCCTGGGTGTGCGATCCCATGCCCCAGAAGGAGTTGCGGGGTTGGGTGACCCAGCGGTGCAGGAGCGCGGAGTGCCGGTCGGGATCCACGGCCAGCAACGACAGCTCGCCGAGGCCGTCGAGCTTCTCCAGGTACGTCATCGGGGCGCTGTCCTTTGCTTCGGGGTGGCGGTGCGGGGCCCGCGACGGGGCGTAACGAGAGGGGTTCGCTTGTTCCGCCGAGCGCCCAACTTAGGTTACCCTCCCCTAACGAAGGCTGACCTTACCTGGAGGGGTACGTGAAACGGAACTGGGAGGCCCTGGTCCTCAAGGCCATGGGAGGCCGGGACTTTCGGTTGACCGTGCTGGGCACCGAGTCGGTCGAAGGGCACTACCAGCGGCTGCTCCTGGACGGCGGCGGCCTGCTGCAGGCGTGCGGCGTCCACCCCACCATGTGGATCCGGCTGTGGTTCGACAACGACGGCCGGGCACACCAGCGCGCGTACACTCTGGTCGACCCCGACCCGGCGACCGGCCGGTTCAGTCTCGAATTCGCCATCCACGACGGCTGCGCCGCCCGCTGGGCCACCACCGCGCAGGTCGGCGACACCATCGGCGCGACCGTCCAGGGCAGCGCGTTCGAGGTGCCCGACCCCGCGCCCGAGCACCTCTACCTCGTCGGCGACGCGGCGTCGTTGCCCGCCGTGAACAGCCTCCTCGACGCCGGCGCCGACATCCCGGCGACGGTCTGGCTGGAGTACGCCCACGAGGGCGAGAAGGCGCTCGCCGCACGAGCCCGAGCACACCACGACATCACCTGGGTGCCCCGGCGGGACGCCGGTCAGCACCTCGTCGACACGGTCTGCGCGGCCCTGCCGGCCAGCGACACCGGCCACTACTGGGTGGCCTGCGAGGCGGCCAGCACCCGCGGCATCACCCGACACATCCGGCGGACGCTCGGCGTCGACAAGGACCGGCTGACATCCCTCGGCTACTGGAAGGCGGCATGAGGGGCCGGCTCGGCACCCTGACCGCGCTGTACGTCACCCAGTACCTCGGCATCGGGTTCATCACCATCGGATTGACCGCCATCCTGCGCGACGGCGGCACCTCACTGGACACCCTGGCGTTGCTCCAGGTCGTCGGCCTGATCTGGCCCATCAAGTTCCTCTGGGCGCCGATCCTCGACAGGTACGGCTCCCGGCACCGAGGTCACTACCGGTCCTGGCTGCTCGTCCTCCAGGGCGCCCTGGTCCTCGCGCTGCTGGCGCTGCTGCCGTTCTCCCGTCCGGCCGACGCGCTCGGCCCGGTCATCGCCATCTGCGCCGCGTACGTCTTCTTCTCCGCCACCCAGGACATCGCTGTGGACGCGGTCGCCGTTCGACTGCTCAGCGAGTCGACTCGGGGGGCCGGCAACGGGATCCAGGTGGCCGCGAGCTACCTCGGCAACCTGCTCGGCGGCGGGGCGTGCGTCCTGGTCTACGACCGGTTCGGCTGGGCGTCGGCGATCGGGCTGCTGGCCGCGCTGACGGCGGTCGGCCTGCTGGTGGTGTGGCGGTTCCGGGAACCGGCCCGTACCGACCGGGTCGCCCGGGTCGGTACGGCGTACCGGGCTCTGCTGTCGGTGTTCGGCCAGCCGGGCTGCCGCTGGTGGACCTTCGGCGTGGTGCCGCTGGTCTACGTCGGTGCCGGCATGGCGTACGCGCTGGTCACCCCGGCGTTGGTCGACGCCGGTTGGTCGTTGGGCCGGATCGGCGTGGTCACCGGCGTGGTGATCAGCGCGCCGGCCATCGTGGCCGGTCTCGTGGCGGGGCTGGGTATCGGGCGGTTCGGGCGGGGCGCGGTGCTGGTGGTGGGCGGCGCGGCTCTCGCGGTGTCGACGCTGCTGCTGTTGCCGCTGATGAACGGCCGCGCGCCGCTGGGCGGTACGGTCGCCGCGCTCTGCTGTTTCATGGTCGCGTACACCGTCGCCAACGTCGTGCTCTACACGGTCAACATGGACTACTCCCGGCCGGGCACCGGCGGCACCGACTTCACCGTCCTGTCCTCGTTCGGGCTCATCTGCTCGTTCGTGGCCGCGTCCGTCGCGCTGGCCGCCGCGGAGCGGATCGGCTACCCCTCGGTCGCGGTCGCCGCCATCGTCCTGGTGGCCGCCGGGGTGGTCCTCGGCCTCGCCCACCAGCGGCGCTTCCCCCGCGCCGTCGGCCCCGTCGACGGGCCGGCCACCGCCCGCCCGTCGGCCGACGGTGTGCGGGCAGCCGCGTGACCACGGTTCAACCGGCGACCGCCGCCACGGCACCGACACGGCTCCCGCGCCGCTGGCTGATCCTGGCCGTGTTGTGCGTCGCCCAACTCGTCGTGGTGCTGGACAACACCATCCTGACCGTGGCGGTGCCGGTGCTCACGACCGAGTTGAACGCCACCACCGCCGACGTGCAGTGGATGATCAACGCGTACGCGTTGGTGCTGTCCGGGCTGCTGCTCACCGCCGGAAGCGCCGCCGACCGGTACGGGCGTCGCCGGATGCTGCTCACCGGGCTCGTCCTGTTCGGCGTCGGCTCGCTGGCCGCCGCGTTGGCCGGCGCCAGCGGTCAGTTGATCGCCGCCCGGGCCGGGATGGGCGTCGGTGGCGCGCTGCTGGTCACCTCGACGCTCGCGGTGGCCATGCAGGTCTTCGACGGCCCCGAGCGGTCGAGGGCGATCGGCATCTGGGCGGCCACCAGCGCGTTCGGCTTCGCCGTGGGGCCACCGATCGGCGGCACGATCCTCGCGCACCTGCCATGGGGTGCCATCTTCGCGATGAACGTCCCCATCGTGGTGGTCTGCCTGCTCGTCGGCCGGGCGCTGATACCGGAGTCCCGTGACCCGGTCGGCGGGCGCCTCGACGTGCTCGGCGCGGTGCTCTCCACCGCCGGCCTGACCGCCGTCGTCTGGGCGATCATCTCCGGGCCCGAGCGGGGGTGGGCGTCCGTCGGGGTGCTCGGCGCGGCCGTGGTGGGCGTACTCCTGCTCGGGTTCTTCGTCAGCTGGGAGCGGCGGACCGCGCACCCGATGCTGGACATGCACTTCTTCCAGGACCGGCGCTTCGTCGGTGCGGTCTCCGGGGTCGTCCTGATCACGTTCGGTGCCACCGGCGCGCTGTTCCTGCTCACCCAGCACCTCCAGTTCGTCCGCGGCTACCCGGCCTGGGAGGCAGGGTTGCGGATGGCGCCCTTCGCCCTGTCCATCGTGCTGCTCAACGTCAGTGGTGTCGCCGCGACGGCGATCCGCCGCCTCGGCCTGGCGGCGGCCATCGCGGTGGGCATGACGCTGCTGGCGGCGGGTCTCGCGGTGGTCACGGTCGTCCCGTCCGACGGCTACGGGGTGCTGCTGGGCGGGCTGCTCGTCATGGGCGTCGGGTGCGCCCTGGCGAATCCGGCGATCGTCGAGGCGGTGATGAGCGCGATCCCGGCGGAGAAGGCGGGCGCCGGCGCGGGTGTCGACGGCACCATGACCGAGGTCGGCAGCAGTCTCGGCATCGCGGTGCTGGGCGCCGTGCTGAACGCCCGGTTCGCCGCGCTGTTGCCGGCTGCCCTGGCCGGGGCCGGTTCGTTCCCGGCGGCCCTCGCCGCCTCGCGGGCGGGGCCGGAGCGGGAGTCCGTCACGGCCGCGTTCGCCTCGGCGCTGGAGACCGGGCAGTTGGTGGGCGCCGGAGCGGTCCTGCTCGGGGGGTTGGTGGCCGCCGGATTGTTGTACCGGGCAGATCGACCCATATCCGTCTAATAAGGGTAGGCTGCCCTAATGCGGCTGTACATCACCGCGCTGAACCCCACCGACGCCGTCCTGGACGGGTTCCTCCCGGCGGCGGCGTCGCTCGGGCTGCCGGTCACCGTCCTGACCGACCAGCCGGAGAGGTGGCCGCCCACGGTGACGGTGGAGCGATGCGCCGTCCGGGAGGCGGCGGCGGTGGTCGCGGCGACGGCGGCGGACCGTCCGGCGGCGCTGCTGTCCAACAGCGACCACCTCCAGGAGGCCACCGCGACCGCCGCGCGCAAGCTGGGCCTGCCCGGCAAGGACCCGGAGGCCGCCCGGCTCTGCAAGGACAAGGCCGAGGCCCGCCGGGTGATCGCGGCCGCCGGGCTCGATCGGGTACGCGCGGTCGCCCTCGACCCGGGTGCGCCCCCCACCGTCCCGGGCGGGATGTTCCCCGCAGTGGTGAAGCCCCGCACCGGGGTGGCCAGTGAGGACGCCTATCTGGTGGCCGACGACCGGGAGCTGGCCACCCGGGTCGCCGAGATCCGCGGCCGACGGCCGGACGTGGCGCTCGTGGTCGAGGAGTACCTGACCGGGGAGTTGCGGACCTACGACACCCTCGGCGACGGCACGGCGCTGGCCGGCACCGGCGGGTGGCGTACCCGACTCGGGCCGCCGCCGACCTTCACCGAGGAGAGCCTGGACTGGTCGCCCCCGGCCGAGCAGATCGAGACGCAGTTGCGGGCCCGGCTCGACGCGCTCGGTGTCGGATTCGGCGCCTGCCACACCGAGTACGTCGTCTCCGACGGCCGGGTCCGCCTGATCGAGGTGAACTACCGCCTCATCGGTGACCGGATGGACCTGATCCTCGCCGAGCTGCTCGGCGTGCCGCTGTTCGAGTACGTCATCCGGCTGCACCTCGGCGAGCCGCTGACCGCCCTCGACCTGCCGGCCGCTGTCGACCGGCACGCGCGGGTCGAGTACGTCTGCGCGCACTCCTCCGGACGGCTCGTCGCCGCTCCCGGCGCGCTCGACCTGGTCGACGGCGACGTCCGGCTGGGCTGCCGGCCGCTGCGCGAGGTGGGTCGGGTCGCCGAGCACACCGGGACGAACCGTGACTATCTCGCCGTCCTGCACGCGATCGGCCCGGACGAGGACAGCGTCCGGGCCTCCCTGGCCACCTTCCGTGACGGTCTTCAGTGGACGATTGCCGAGTGAGCGACGACTGCGAGCGGGAGGTGTTCGCCCGGGTGCTCGACGCCCTGCTGCGCGAGGACCACCTCGGTCTGCTCAGCCGTGGACGACCGGACGGACCGCACTGGTGGCAGGTGCCGCACCGCGCCGGGCTGCTGCGCATCCCCGTCCGTGCGGACGGTTTCCAGCAGACCCTGCGCAGCGCCGCCGCGGCGGTGTACATCGTCGACGAGGCGGGCCCTCGCCGTACCGACACCGTGGACGGGCTGCTGGCGCTGCTCGCCCCGCACGGCGACACCGATGCCGAGGCCGGCTGGCGTGCCTTCGGCGCCGAGTGTCGTGCCGACCTGCGCGCCCGTCGACTCGCCGCCGACGCCCGGCCACGGGTCCTGGCCGCGGTGACCGCCGAGCGCGCCACGACCTCCACCGGCATGCCGGCGGCGCTCCTGGACGACGTGCTCGCCGCCCACCACGGCCACCCGGTCTACCCCACCGACCGCTGCCGGCACGGCCTCGGCGACGACGACCTGCTCCGGTACGCCCCGGAGCACGCCCCGCGCTTCCCGCTGCGCTGGTACGCGGCCCCGGCCGGGCAGGTGCGAACCGCCGGCGCGCTCCCGTCGTGGTGGCCGCCCGCGCCGGGTCCGGACCAGGTGCTGATGCCGGCACATCCGCTGACCACGACACGTGACCCGCTGCCCGTGGTCGAGGTGCCGGAGATCTCCGTACGGCCCACCCTGTCGATGCGGACGGTGGCGCTCGACCACGACCCGTACCTGCACCTGAAGCTGCCGCTGCCCACCGCGAGCCTCGGCGCCCGGAACCGGCGGACGCTGCACCCGGGCTCACTCGCCGACGGCGCGGCCGTCGCCGGGCTGCTCGATCGGATCGCCGCCGCGGAACCGGCGTTCGCCGGCCGGATCCGGCACGCCGACGAGAGCACCCACGCGCACGTCGACGGCGACGAGCGGCGGAGTTTCCTGCTGCGGCGGTTCCCCCGCGATCTCGCCGCCGCCCAGGTGGTGCCGGTCGCGGCCCTCGTCGCACCCGATCCGGTCGCCGGCACCGTCCTCGAACGCGTCAGCGCCGGACGTCCCCTGGCCCTGCTGGAGTCCTATCTGGACCTGCTGCTCGACTGGCACGTCCTGCTCTGGCTCCGGCACGGCGTGGCCCTCGAAGCGCATCCACAGAACATCCACCTGCTGGTGCACCCGGACGGCACTGTCGGCCTGCTCTACAAGGACAACGACGGCGCCCGGCTCGACGCCCGGCACCGCGGCCCGGGCGGGCCGGCGCTGGCCGACGACCGGATGTGGGTCCGCGATCCGCAGGAGCTGGCCGACGTGTTCATCACCATCACCCTGCACCTCGCCGCGGCGGCGCCACTGCTCGCCCTGGCCGCCCAGGGCCTGCCCGTACCCTCACCGGCCGAGGCGCTGACGCCCCGGCTGGCCGCCGCCCGCGACCGCTGGGGCGAGGGGCCGCAGGTGCGGTCCTTCACCGAACGGGTCCTGCGGGCCGCCCGGCTGCCGGTCAAGGGGATGCTCACCGCCGGCACCCTGCTGCCCAAGCAGCGGTTGGGCTGCACCGACATCAACAAGTACTACCTGCGCACCGGCCCGAACTACCTGCGGGAGACACCATGACGACCGCCCGGTTGCGCTCCCGGCCGGGTGCCGACACCCGCCAACTCGCCGATCTGGCCGCCGCCCACGCCGTCTACGGCTGCCTGGTCCGGGAGATCGGCCTCCCCGCCGGCGACACGAGCATTCTCGACAGCGCCGCGCATCTGCTGCTGCGGCACCTCGACGTCCCGCTGCGCTGCGCCGTCACGCGAGCCTCGCCGCTCGGCGCCCACCGATACCTCGGCCCGGTGCAGCGGCTGACCGACGGCGGCCGGTGGGATGACCTCGACGCGGACACGCTGGCCGGCCTGGTCGCGGCGGAACTGGCCGCGCGTACCGGCCTGGCCAACGACGAGTTCGTCGACCAGGTCCGGGCCAGCCGGGACACCGTGGCCCGCCTGCTGGCCGAACGACCGGCGAAGGATCCCACTCCCACCGGCGACGCCGCCGTCGACGCGTACGTCGACTCCGAACAGTCGCTGGTCTTCGGCCACCCGCACCACCCCGCGCCGAAGTGGCGCAGCGGCGCCCCGGACGGCTGGCGGGGGTACGCCCCGGAGTTGCGCACCGCGTTCCGGCTGCGCTGGCTCGCCGTACCGGACGATCTCGTGGCGGGCGACGGGCCGTTCGATCCGCTGCTCGCGGCCCTGTTACCGCCGCGGGCCCCGGCCGGGCACCGGGTGCTGCCGGTGCACCCCTGGCAGCTGTCGCTGATCCCGCCGACGCACCCCCGGCTGCGTGACCTGGGGGAGGGCGGCGTGCCGGTACGGCCGACGGCCAGCGTCCGTACCGTCTACGCCCCCGACGCCGACCTGTTCGTCAAGACCAGCCTGCACGTGCGGATCACCAACTGCCTGCGCAAGAACGCCAGGTACGAACTCACCGGCGCGGTGGCCCTGACCGACCTGCTGGCCCGGGTGCCGATGCCGGCCGGGGTCGGGCTGCTCGCCGAACCCGCCTACCGCACGGTCGACGTCCCCGGGATGGACGAGGCGTACGGGACGATCCTGCGCACCGGCCTGCGCCCGCACCTGCGGCCGGGGGACGTCCCGGTCCTCGCGGCGGCGCTGGCCGCCGCGCCGCTGGCGGTCCCGGATCCGGTCGCCTGGTGGCGGGCGTACGTCGATCTGCTGGTCCCGGCGGTGCTGCGTTTCTGGATCGACCACGGCGTGGTGCACGAGGCGCACCTGCAGAACGTCGTCGTGGTGCTCGACCGGGAGCGTCGGCCGGTCCGGATGCTGCTGCGCGACCTGGAGGGCGTCAAACTGGACACCGCCCGCTGGGCCACCTGGCCGGACGGCGTCCCCCCGCAGGTCGGGTACGACACGTCGGCGGCCCACCGCCGGGTGGTGTACTGCCTGTTCGTCAACCACCTGGCCGGTGTGTGCGGGGCGCTGGCCGACGCGCGGCCCGGGATCGAACCGCGGCTGTGGCGGGAGCTGCGCGCGGTCGTCGCGGCGGTGGCCGCCAACCTCGACGATCCGCCCGAGCTGCGGGCGTTGCTGAACGGGGAGCCGCTGGTGGCCAAGGCGAACCTGCTGGTCCGGTGGCGGCGCGACGCCGACCGTGTCGCGCCGTTCGTGCCGGTGCCGAACCCGCTGGGCGGGCCACGGTGACCCGGCCGGTCTACGTGCACGACCTCGACGCGCTGGCCGCGCACGCCCGGTCCGTGCGGGACGCCCTGCCCCGACCGGTCGAGCTGCTGTACGCGGTCAAGGCCAACCCCGATCCGGGTGTGCTTCGCACCCTCGCCGGAGTCGTCGACGGGTTCGAGGCCGCCAGTCGCGGCGAGCTGCGCCGACTCGCCGAGGTGCTGCCCGACCACCGACCGGCCGCGTACGCCGGGCCCGGCAAGACCGACGCGGACCTGGCCGCCGCCCTCGACGCCGGGGTGCGCCGGATCCACGTCGAGTCACCTACCGAACTGCGTCGGCTCGGCGCGATGGCCACCGCCACGGGCCGGACCGCCCAGGTGCTGCTGCGCGTCAACCTGCCGGTCGACGCCCCGGGCGCGAGTCTGGTCATGGGTGGCGGGCCCAGCCCGTTCGGCATGGACCCGGCCGACGCGGTCGACTGTGCCCGCCGTCCACCCGCCGGCGTCGAGGTACGCGGTGTCCACGCCCACCTGGCCAGCGGGCTGGACGCCCCACTCGCCGGCGCGGTCGCCGCCGCCGTGGTCCGCTGGGCGGTCACCGAGGTCGACGCCGCCGAGGTCGACGTCGGCGGAGGCATGGCCGTCGACTACGCCGACCCGGAGGCACGCTTCGACTGGGCCGGCTACGGCCGGGCGCTGGCGGAGATCGCCGACACGTACCCGCGCGTGCGGCTGCGCATCGAGCCGGGCCGGTCGGTGACGGTCTACTGCGGGTCGTACCTCACCGAGGTCATCGACGTGAAGCGCTCCTACGGGGAGTGGTTCGTGGTGGTGGCCGGCGGCACCCACCATCTGCGTACGCCGGCGGCCAAGGGCCACGCGCAGCCGTTCCGGGTGCACCGGCGCCGGGGTGCCGACGGTCCGCGCACCGACGGCGGTCCGTTCACCGTGGTGGGGCAGCTCTGCACCCCGAAGGACGTGCTGTCCCGCTCGGCCACCGCCGGGCCGGTCGCCGTGGGTGACGTGCTGGCGTTCGCGATGGCCGGCGCGTACGCCTGGAACATCAGCCACCGAGACTTCCTGCTGCACGAGCCGCCGCTGTTCCGCACCGGTGCCCCACACGACGTGGCGAGCGCCTGGGCGGCCGGGGCGCTACCGTCGGCGGCCGGCGGAAACGGGTCGGAGGGGGTTCGTCCGTCAGCCGAATAGGGTAAGTGGGGTTGCCGGCGTTGGGGGGTTGTGGTGGATCTGGAGTTGTCGGTCCGGCCGGGCCGCGGCTGCACCGTGCTTGAGGTGCACGGCGAGTTGGACATGGCGACGGCCCCACAGTTGCGTGACGCTCTGCAACGGCTGATCGAGGCTGGTGACCGCCACGTGGTGGTGGACCTGGCCGACGTGGGGTTCATGGACTCCAGCGCGCTGGGCGCGCTGGTGGTGATGTTCAAGGCGTTTCGTGAGGTGAGTGGTCGGCTGAGTCTCGCCGCGGTGCAGCCCGCCGTGCGGACCGTCCTGACTGTCACATCGGTGGATCGGGTGATGCGTGTCCATGAGGACGTGCGGGCGGCCGAGGCCGATGTGCCGGTCGCGGACGACACGACGGTCCGGTAGTCAGTCGGGCAGTGCGCTGCTGGCGCGTGCCTGGTCGGCGCCACCGCTGGTCCGTCGATTTCCGTCGTGCCCGTCGTGCCAGTCGAGGACGAACAGGGTGGCGTCGTCGGCCAGGGTGGGTCCGCTGATTTCGAGCACGGCGTCGGCCAACGCCCGGACAGCCTCGCGCGGATGCAGATCGGCGATCGACCGCAACATCGCCGGCAGGTCCAGGCTGGCGGCGTTGCGTTCGCGTACCCCGTCGGTGATCACCACGAGGCGGTCGCCGGATCGCAGCGTGATCTCGCCGGCGTGGCAGTCGGCCTCGGCGAACATGCCCAGCGGGAAGCCGGCGGGGAGCGACAGTGTCCGGTGTCTCCGTCGCGGATGAGCATCGGCGGCACGTGCCCCGCGTTGACCAGCGCACACACCCCGGTGCGCAGGTCGAGCCGGCCGAGGACGGCGGTGAGGTAACTGCCGGGAACACTGGCGTTCTGTGCCAGGTCGGCGTTCGCTGTATCGGCCTGCTCCGCCAGCCCGGCCCCACGACGACGGCTGTTGCGCAGGCTGCCCACGCCCAGCGTGGCCGTCAGCGCGCTGGCCACCCCGTGGCCCATCGCGTCGGTGACGCTGAAGTGCAGCACGTCGCGGCCGAGGCTGTAGTCGAACGTGTCCCCGCCGATGTTGGCGGCCGGTTCGAGCCAGCCGGAGAGGGTGAACGCACTGCCCTCGCAGGTGAACGAACCGGGCAGCAGGCGGCGCTGAATCTCCCCGGACAGGGTGAACGGGGTCGTACGCTGCCCCCACTCGAAGAGGTCGGTGTGCCGTCGGTTGGCGATCACCACGAACGCCAGCATGTGTGCGGTACGGCCGATCTCCTTGAGCGTCGACGCGGTGGGCTCGTCCGGCAGGCTCATCTCGAGCAGGCCGATCGCCTCGCCACGGTCGGTGACGGGCGCCAACACCGTCCAGCCGTCCGGCCGCGGGGCGACCTGCACCGTCTGAGTGCGCAGCGCCTGCTCGGCGAGGCCGCCGTCGAACGGCACCACAGTGGCGACCTCGTCACCGGCCCGGCGTCCCTCGCCGGCTCCACCGAGCGGTACGTGGGCCAACCGGACCAGCGCCCGGCCGCTGAGGTCCGCGATCAGGAAAGCGACGGTACGTGCGCCGAGCGCCGTACCGAGTTCCCGGGTGACCGCCTCAACCGCCTCGACTGGCGATGCGTTCTCCGCCGCTTCCAGGACATCCGCCATGATCCGCCTTCGACTGCTCGTCACTGTTGGAGCCTACGAGACCCGGACGATCATCGCCGGGCACGAGGATCACCGCCCCTGCGGCCCGCGCCGTGTTAACGCGAACTGCCTCTGCCGGGCTGCTACGGCCCCTCCTGCTCAGCGGGCCCGGATCGGCTTGTTATCGATAACCTGCTATGTTTGCCCGGGGAGCGAAGGGCACGCTCCCGGTCACCTGAGCCAGCCGGCGAGGACGCGTCGAGGGACGCCGACCCTCCACCGCCTACCGGTCGGTGACCAGTCCGGGCCACTCCGTCGATGTCGGCGACCCCTGTTGGTCGCCGGACGACGTCGCTTCGGCCGCGTGCCCAGCTTCCGACGCCCGCCGCAGGCAGCAGTCCTCGGCGTGACACGGCATCTGGGCCCAGTGGCCGCAGGCGACAGGCATCGCACCCCACCACCGGCACCTGACGCCCAATCGCAAGGAGTCACGCAATGCCGAAACGAAGGCACCTCCTCACATCCATCGCGGCCGCGGCGGTCCTGCTCGCGGCCACCGCCGGCGGCGCGCTGAACGGCGGCCTCCGCGAAGCGGTGGCGGCGACGAACGGCACCCTCGCGGCGACCGCCGGCTGCGGGAAGGCCCCCACGCTGACCAGCGGCACGCGCACGATCCAGAGCAGCGGACAGAGCCGTACCTACAACCTGCGGATTCCGGACGGGTACGACCGCAACCGCCAGTACCGCCTGGTCTTCGCCTTCCACTGGTTGAACGGCTCGGCCAACAACGTCACCTCGGCGGGCTACTACGGGCTCCAGCCGCTGTCGAACAACAGCACGATCTTCGTCGCGCCGCAGGGTCTCAACGCCGGCTGGGCCAACACGAACGGTCGGGACCTGACCCTCTTCGACGACATCTCCCGGCAGGTCGAGAACGACCTCTGCGTGGACACGACCCAGCGTTTCGCACTGGGCTGGAGCTACGGCGGAGCCATGAGCTACGCGGTGGCCTGCGCCCGGCCCGACGTCATCCGCGCGGTCACCGTCCTGTCCGGCGCCAACCTCAGCGGATGCAACGGCGGTACGCAGCCCGTGGCCTACTTCGGCATCCACGGCATCTACGACAGCGTGCTCAACATCTCCCAGGGCCGGCAGCTGCGCGACACGTTCGTCCGGAACAACGGCTGCACCGCGCAGAGCCCGCGCGAGCCGAGCCGGGGCAGCCTCACCCACATCACCACGACCTACTCGGGATGTCGGGCCGGTTACCCG
Organism: Micromonospora orduensis; assembly: GCF_006228125.1. Taxonomy (GTDB): domain Bacteria; phylum Actinomycetota; class Actinomycetes; order Mycobacteriales; family Micromonosporaceae; genus Micromonospora; species Micromonospora orduensis. The sequence continues at coordinate 56,816 of NZ_VDFY01000114.1, forward strand.
GTGCAGTGGGCGGCGTTCGACGGCGACCACACGCCCAGCCCGGTCGACGGGTCCGGCAGCCCCAACGACTCCCGGACGTGGACCTCGGGGGAGATCTGGAGGTTCTTCAGCCAGTTCCAGTCGACGACGCCTCCGACCAC
>NZ_VDFY01000106.1 GCF_006228125.1 Micromonospora orduensis
GACCAACCCTCCGCCGTCCGGCTGGCCGACGCCCACCAGCAGCCAGAAGGTGGACGCCACGATCGCCGTCTCCGGCACGTTCGACGGTGGACTCAAGCGCTACTACGGCATCGGCGACGGCGGGCAGAGCGAGAGCCAGGACCCGATGTTCGAGCTGGCCGCCGGCGCCACCCTCCGCAACGTGATCATCGGCGCGCCGGCCGGCGACGGCGTGCACTGCGAGGGCAACTGCACCCTGATCAACGTCTGGTGGGAGGACGTCGGCGAGGACGCGGCCACCTTCCGGGGCGGCACCACGTACACCGTCGACGGCGGTGGCGCCCGCTCGGCCAGCGACAAGGTCTTCCAGCACAACGGCTCGGGCACCGTCTACATCAGGAACTTCCGGGTGGAGAACGCCGGGAAGCTCTACCGGGCCTGCGGCAACTGCTCCACGTCGTACCAGCGGCACGTGGTGATCGACAACGTGGTCGTCCGGGACACCGACGCGATCGCCGGCATCAACACCAACTGGGGGGACACGGCCCGGTTCAGCCGCATCACCATCGTCGACGACCCGGACCGGGAGACCTCGATCTGCGTGAAGTACAAGGGAGTGCCCAAGGGCAGCGAGCCCACCGAGATCGGTGAGGGCGCCGACGGCGTCAACTGCCTCTACTCACCCTCGGACATCACCTACCAGTAGACCGCCCGGCAGGTGGGTGCCCCGCGGGGCACCCACCTGCTCAGGCCAGCACGGGTACGTCGGACACGTCGACCGTGTCCGGATACTTCAGCCCGGCACCGGTGTTGAGCACCACCACCCGCTCACCGGCCCGGATCCACCCGCTGGCGCGCAGGTGCCGCGCCGCCGTCAGGCAGGCCGCCCCCTCGGGGCAGAGCAGCAGCCCCTCCCGGGCGGCGAAGTCCCGCAGGTCGGCCAGGATCTCCGCGTCGTCGACGGCGACCGCGGTGCCGGAGGACTCCCGCAGCGCGGTCAGGATCAGCTCGTCGCCCAGCGGCGCCGGCACGGTGATGCCGAACGCCACCGTGTGCGCGTCCGCCCACGGCTGCGTCCGATCGGCGCCGGCGGCGAACGCCCGTACGATCGGCGCGCAGCCGGTCGACTGCACCGCCACCAGTCGGGGCAGCTTGTCGCCGATCCAGCCCAGCTCGCGCAGCTCGTGCAGCGCCTTGTGGATGCCGATCAGACCGACCCCGCCACCCGTCGGGTAGATGATCACGTCGGGGGCCTGCCAGCCGAGCTGCTCGACGATCTCGTACCCCATCGTCTTCTTGCCCTCCAGCCGGTAGGGCTCGCGCAGCGTGCCGGCGTCGAAGATCGCCCCGTTCGACTCCGCGACCAGCTCGGCCACCCGCCGGCCGGCGTCGCCGATCAGCCCGTCGATCAGGCGCAGATCGGCACCGGCTGCCACGCACTCGCGCCGGCAGATGCTCGGCGCCGCCAACGGCATGACGATTGTCGCGCCCATCCCGGCCCGCGCCGCGTACGTCGCCCAGGCCGACCCGGCGTTGCCGTTGGTGGGCATCGCGATCCGCTCGACGCCCAGCTCGCGGGCCCGGCTCACACCGACCGCCGCGCCGCGCGCCTTGAACGAACCGGTCGGGATCAGCCCCTCGTCCTTGACCATCAGGTCCGCGATGCCGATCTCGGCGCCGTACGCCGGGGCGCGCAACAGCGGCGTCCAGCCCTCGCCCAGTGTGGTGACGTACCGCAGGTCGTCGACCGGCAGCAGCTCCCGGTATCGCCACAGGTCGGCCGGGCGCAGCGGAAAGCGTTCCGGGGTGACCGCCTTCGCCACCGCCGGCAGGTCGTAACGGGCCAGTAGCGGAGACCCGCACTCGCAGAGGTTCTGTAACCGGTCGGCGGCGTACTCCCTGCCGCAGCGCGGGCAGTCCAGGTGGGTCAGGTACACGTCGCTCCTCGCCGTCAGACCGCGTCGACGCTCAGCCAGCGTCGACTGCGCCGCCCCGGCTCGTAGACCGAGTCCAGCCGCTTGGCGACCACACCGGGCAGGCCCTGCTCCCGCCCGGCACGCAGGGCCTCGTCGCCCGCGCCGGAGAACCACGGCGGAGTCTGCCAGTGCGGTCCGGTCAGGGCCAGCCCATCGAGCAGTTCCCGGCGTTGCGCGTACGGCACGTCGACGCTGCTCACGCCCTCCAACCAGAGCAGGTCGACGATCAGGTACTGGGCGCCGGCCGGGACCCGGCTGCCGGTGGCCGGCCGGACCGGACGGACCCGGCCGGCACCGTCGATGCGGACCAGCACACCGTCGAGCACCGCCTCGGTGGGCGCGAGCGCCTCGGCCATCGCGCGCAGCCACGGGTACCCGCCGGTGATCTCCTCGTCGGTCTCGGAGAGCAGCCGCAGCCGCCCGCCGGAGACGTACGCCATCGCCCGGACCCCGTCCCAGCGCAGCTCGTACCCCCATTCGTCGCGGTCGCGGGGGAGCCTGGCGGCCGGCGTGGCGTGCATCGGCCGGACCAGCTCGGGCATCGGGGTCCAGCCCGGCGGCGCGGGATCGGTGCGCCGGACCATCCAGTCCCGGCCGCCGGTGGCGAAGAGCACGTACCGCCCGGCGGTCCGCTCGCCGGCGAGGGTCACGATCACCTCGTCGTCGCGCCACTTCTCCGCGCGGTAGGTCCCCCGGTCGTGGATGACCATCCGGCCGCCGCCGTACTCGCCGGCGGGGATCTCACCGTGGAAGTCGAGGTACTCCATCGGGTGGTCCTCGGTGTGCACCGCGAGGTGGTTGCGGCCGGGATCGCGGGGAAGGCCGCGCGGTACCGCCCAGGACGCCAGCACACCCTCGTGCTCCAGGCGCAGGTCCCAGTGCAGGCTGCGGGCGTGGTGCTGCTGGATGACGAAGCGCGCGGCGCCGTCGCCGGGGCCGGCCGCCGTGGGGCTCCGCGCCGGCACCGGCTCGGGTGTACGGGCCGCGTCCCGCCGACGCCGGTACTCCTCCAGCCGGTCCGCCACACCCGCATTCTCCGGCAAACCGGACCGTCACGCTGGACACCCGAGTGTCCGGTTCGGTCGCCGGCCGGGTGCGGGGCGGGGTAGAACGGTGCATATGGACAACACGGACCAGCCCACCGTCCTGCTCCCCGGCGAGGTGCGGATGCCCCTGCTCGGCTTCGGCACCTGGCAGGCCACCGGGTCCGCCGCGTACGACGCCGTGCTTGCCGCGCTCGACACCGGCTACCGGCACCTCGACACCGCCACGCTGTACGGCAACGAGCGGGAGGTCGGCCGGGCGGTGCGGGAGAGCGGGCTGCGCCGGGAGGACCTCTTCATCACCACCAAGGTCCCGCCGGACCGGGTGGGCCGGGAGCGGGAGACGCTGGAGGCCAGTCTGGAGGCGCTCGGCGTCGACCAGGTGGACCTCTGGCTGATCCACTGGCCCCCGTCGGCCACCGACAGCATCCCGATGTGGCGCGAGCTGCTGGCGGCCCGGGACGAGAATCTCACCCGTGCGGTCGGGGTGAGCAACTACAGCACCATTCAGATCGACGAGCTGATCCAGTCGACCGAGGAGAACCCGGCAGTCAACCAGATCAGGTGGGGCCCGATGCTGTACGACAGGCAGCGGCATGCCGAGCACCGCGACCGGGGCGTGGTGCTGGAGGGGTACAGCCCGTTCAAGACCACGGACCTCAGCCACCCGGTGCTCACCAGGATCGCCTCCGCGCACGGTGTCTCGCCGGCCCAGGTGGTGCTGCGCTGGCACATCGACCACGAGATCGTGGTGATCCCGAAGTCGGTGACGCCGGAGCGGATCAGCGCCAACTTCGACGTCTTCCACTTCTCGCTGACCGCGGAGGAGATGCGCGACATCGACGCGCTCGGCGAGGTCTGAATCGGCGATTTTCTTCAGCAGGCGACCCAGCGCTGAAGGGTATCGACATCGACGTACGTGACGGTATACCGTGCCCGTCATCACGTTCGTCGATCCGTTCGTACCCGCCGTCGCTGGAGGATCGCCATGGCCCGAACACCGTCCATCCGTCTGCGCCGTCGTGGGGTGCTCGGCATCCCCGCCCTGGTGGTCGCCGCGCTGACAGTCGTCGCCCGACCCGGGGCGGCGAGCGCCGCGCCGAAGGCCGAGTGCCTCGCCGACCTGATCCAGGGCGCCTGATGGCGACGATTCCCTGGCTGGTGGACGTGCTGCGCGCCGCCGGGGTCCAGGTCGTCGTCGAGGGCGACTGGCTCAACCGGATGCGGCCGGGTTCCTTCGACCCGATCGGCGTGCTCTGGCACCACACCGCCTCGACCTCCAGCGCCAGCAACCCGCACCCGGCGCTCGGCATCTGCATCAACGGCCGCTCCGACCTGGCCGGGCCGCTGTGCCAGGCGCTCGTCGACTACAACGGTGTCTTCCACGTCATCTCCGCCGGTCGGTGCAACCACGCCGGGGTCAGCGGCGGCAGCGGGCCGATCCCCGCCGGAGACGGCAACACCCTCATGATCGGGTGGGAGATCGACTACAACGGCGTCAACCAGGAGATGACCGCCGCGCAGTACAACGCGTCGATCGCCGCCACCGCCGCCGTGCTCACCCGGCTCGGCCGGGACAGCAGCTACGCCCGGGGGCACCGGGAGACCAGTACCACCGGCAAGATCGACCCGTCCTTCATCGACCTGAACGTCATGCGCGCCGACGTCGCGGCGAAGATGGCCGGTGGGGGTACGGCGTGGTCGTCCACCGTGGACAACACCACCGCCGGTCGGTTCACCGCAAGCGCCAACTGGGGTGTGTCGACCTTCTCCAGCCAGCGGTACGGCGCCGACTACCGGTACGCCGACCCGGTCGCGGCCAGCGACCCCGCCTGGTACCGGTTCGACGTCCCGGCCGCCGGCAACTACCGGGTCGAGGCCTGGTGGCCGACGAACAGCGGCTACAACAGCGCCACCCCGTACATCGTCGCCACCACCACCGGCAACCGGACGGTGTACGTCGACCAGCGCGCCACCGGCGGGCAGTGGCGTGTCCTCGGCACGTTCACCCTGCCGGCGGGCGACGCCAACCGGGTCGCGGTGAGCCGCTGGAGCAACGCCACCGGCCTGGTCATCGCCGACGCCGTACGCCTCACCCGCGTCTGACCGCGTCCGGCCCGCGCCCAGCCTTGTTGAGCGCGGGCCGGACAGCTCTCGGATTTCCCTCTCCGTCATCCGTATCCATTCAGGACCGTGTTCCGGTGGGCTGAATAAACTGCGACGGAATCGATTTTTTCGAGTGCTGAACTGTGAGGGCGGCAATGGATGTAGAGCTACTTCTCGGGTGGGCAGACGGCCCAGGCGGCGGCTCGATCGACTCTCTGGTTCCTGAGCTGGCATCGCTGTTGGGTGTCGAGTACGAAGAGGTGCAGAGTGGTTCGCGGACCTTCCTCGCCTTTCACAAAGATTTCAAGATGTGGGTGAGCTACCGCCCCGAGGGCGAGGAACCGTCATTGAGCCACCCCTTCACCCTCGAACTGGGCATCAGGAGGGGGGAGGAGGGGGAAGTCGGCAACCGGATCTACCAGCGGTTGGTGGACACGGGTCGCTTTCGCGTGGTCCTGCTCCAGGATGCCGCCTGCGTGAAGTCGACTCACTTCCCGTGTGCGGACTGGTGAGCTGACGCCACGGGTCGGCCATGGCGGGCCCTGGGGGCGTGACCACACGGTCACGCCCCCAGGGTCGCCTCGACGCCGAGGCATGCACCGTCAACCGGGGCTCAGAGGTGACGATTCTCAGGTGCGGGAGCAGGTTGCCCCGTTGAGCGAGAAGCTGGTCGGCGACGAGTACGACCCGCTCAGCGTGCCCTGGTAGCCGAAGCTGGCGGTTCCGCCGGGAGCGATCGACCCGTTGTGGCCGACGTTACGGGCGGTCACCGCGGAGCCGCTCTGGCTCACCGTGGCGTTCCAGGCGTTGGTGACCTGCTGACCGCCGGGCAGGCTGTAGGTGAGCGTCCAGCCGTTGATCGCGCTGGAGCCGGTGTTGGTGATCTGCACGTCGGCGGTGAAGCCGTTGTTCCACGAGTTCGCCGTGTACTTCACCGCGCAGCCCGCGCCACCACCCGGCGGCGGGGTCGTCGGCGGCGGTGTGGTCGGGGGCGGCGTGGTCGGGTTGCCGCCACCGTTGACGTTCGCCGAGAAGGACGTCACCGCGAGGCCGACACCACCCTGCCAGGGCTCGAAGCCGGCCTGGATGCTGGTCAGGTACCAGGAGTTGGTGATCGCGCCACGGTTGCGGACGTCGTTGATGAAGTCCAGCACGCTGAAGTTCAGGCTGGAGATCGCCGACGGCGCGACGTAGGAGATGACGTTGTTGGAGCCGTTGCTGCCCCGCCAGACCTCCCAGGTCCGGCCGGCCAGGTTGGTGGTGCCGACGACCGAACCGATGGGCTGGATCGGGCCCTGCCGGTTGAGCCAGATCATGATCTCCATCTGGTTCACCCCGTCCCGCTTGGGCGACGGGTCCAGCCAGATGTCGTACGACGCGTTGTAGGTGGCACCGCTGACGTACCGGTAGGAGATGCTGCTGGTGGCGCTGCTGATCTGGCTCACCTGGATCGGCAGGTTCGTGCCGGGCGAGCAGTTGGTGTAGTGACAACCGAAGAACACCGAGGGGTACGCCGTGGGCGCGCCGTTGGTGGGGCTGCTGCCGTTCAGGGTGGTGATCTCGAAGCCGTTGCTTGTGACGTTGATGCACTGCTGGGCCGTGGTGCCCCAGCGGTTGTTCTGCACCACGTACCGGCCCTGGATGACGGCCGAGCCGTACTGCTCGCAGATCTGGGTGTCGGCGGAGGCGTTGCCGCCGAGAGCCACGGCGACCAGCGAGCCTGCGAGCAGCAGACCGGTGGCGACCAGGGCCCGAAGTGGACGTTTCATGACGCTCCTTGACTGCGGCGCGTGCCCGGGCGCCGGGGATGGGGACGGGCTGATGCGGGAGCGCTCCCACGTCAACGACACATTCACATGTCTGAAACTCACGCGCAACCGTACGGGTCAAACTGGTGAATTGTGAGGATTGCCACGCCCCCGCCGGACGGTTGTCACAGGAGCGCCAGCTAAGCGGCACGCGCCGCCGACGAGAGGCGCCGGCCGGTCCGATCGGCCCTGGTGTGCGCCAATAGCTCCGAGTAGCGTGTTGCCTCCAACGCGTGCCGTTCCCCCTCCGGAGGCGTACACCACCATGGGTGGCTCCCCCCTGCGCATCCTCGTCGTCGGCGCGGGCATCGCCGGTCTGGCCGTCGCCCGGGCGCTGCGCATGGCGGGCTTCCGACCCGACGTCACCGAGAAGCTGCCGCCGGGGGAGTCCACCGAGACGGGCCTCTACCTGCCGGGGAACGCCGCCCGCGCGCTGCACCGGCTGGACCTGCACGACCCGGTCCGCCCGCTCGGGCAGGTGATCCGCCGGCAGCGCTTCTTCGACGCGGCCGGCGCGCCGCTCTGCGAGATCGACCTCGACACCCTGTGGGCCGGCGTCGGCGAGTGCCGGGCGCTACCCCGGGCCGACCTGCACCGCGTGCTGCTCAGCGGCGCCGGCGGCGCCGTCCGCCACGGCGCGGAGGTCCGCACCCTGGACCTGCTCCCGGGCGCGGTCGGCGTCACCTTCACCGACGGCACCACAGGTGAGTACGACCTGGTCATCGGCGCCGACGGCCCACGCTCCTCGGTCCGCGCGCTCGCCGCGCTCGGCGGGCCACCCCGCCCGGTCGGGCAGGTGGTCTACCGGGCCGTCCTGCGCGACGGCCCACCGGTCACCGAGTGGACCGCCCTGCTCGGCCAGCGCTCCGGGTTCCTCATGGTGCCGATCGGCGCCGGGCGACTGCACCTGTACGCCGACGAGGCCGGCACCGAGGCGCCCACCGACCCTCTCGCGCGGCTGCGGGACCTCTTCGCCGACTACCGGGGACCGGTGCCCGAGGTGCTGGCCGCGCTCGACTCCGTGCACGTCGGGATCACCGACGAGGTGGAGCTGGGCCGCTGGTACCGGGGCCGGGTGCTGCTCGTCGGCGACGCCGCGCACGCCACCGCGCCGACCCTGTCCCAGGGCGCGGCCATGGCACTGGAGGACGCCGTGGTGCTGGCCGAGTCGCTGCGCGCCGCCGGCAGCGTGGACGCGGCGCTCGTGGCGTACGAGAGTCGTCGCCGTCCGCGTACCCGATGGGTGCGGGACCGGACCCGGGACCGCAACCGGACCCGGGACGTGCCGCCGGCGCTGCGCGACCCGCTGTTGCGTGGACGCGGCGGCCGGATCTTCGGGGAGCACTACCGGCTCCTGCTCGGCCCGCTGTAGACCCGTTGTAGATCGTGTCACGCCACCCCACGCGGCGCTGCGACCTGCCGGGGACTATCCTCCTTGCGGATGACGGCCCGCCGATAACCAGCGTGTGCCGAGCGGGACAACCGAGAACCGGAGGCCACTCGTGACCACCGTCGCACCCAAGCCGGTCGTGACCCGGCCCTGGCCGGTCCGGGAGCCGGTCAAGGGGTCGGCCATCGCGCGGCTGCTGCGAACCACGGACGCGAAGCAAATCGGGATCATGTACATGGTCACCGCGTTCGTGTTCTTCATGATCGGTGGCCTGATGGCCCTGGTCATGCGTGCTGAACTGGCCCGACCGGGGCTTCAGTTCCTGTCGCCGGAGCAGTACAACCAGCTCTTCACGATGCACGGCACGATCATGTTGCTGTTCTTCGCGACGCCGATCGTGTTCGCCTTCGCGAACTACATCGTGCCGATCCAGATCGGCGCGCCCGACGTCTCCTTCCCCCGGCTGAACAGCTTCGCCTACTGGCTGTACCTGTTCGGCGGCACGATGGCGACCGCCGGGTTCATCACCCCGGGTGGCGCCGCCGACTTCGGCTGGTTCGCGTACGCGCCGCTGAGCAGCGTCGAGCACTCGCCCGGCGTCGGCGCCAACATGTGGATCATGGGTCTGGCCATCTCCGGTCTGGGCACCATCCTCGGCGCGGTGAACATGATCACCACCGTGCTGACGCTGCGCGCGCCCGGCATGACCATGTTCCGGATGCCGATCTTCACGTGGAACATCCTGGTCACCAGCCTTCTGGTGATCCTGGTCTTCCCGCTGCTGGCCGCCGCGTTGTTCGCGCTCGCCGCGGACCGCATCCTCGGCGCCCACGTGTACGACCCCGCCACCGGCGGGCCGATGCTCTGGCAGCACCTGTTCTGGTTCTTCGGCCACCCCGAGGTGTACATCGTCGCGCTGCCGTTCTTCGGCATCATCAGCGAGGTCATCCCGGTCTTCTCCCGCAAGCCGATCTTCGGCTACAAGGGTCTGGTCGCCGCGACCGTGGCGATCGCCGCGCTCTCCATGAGCGTCTGGGCGCACCACATGTTCGCCACCGGCCAGGTGCTGCTGCCGTTCTTCAGCTTCCTGAGCTACCTGATCGCCGTGCCGACCGGTATGAAGTTCTTCAACTGGATCGGCACCATGTGGCGGGGCCAGATCAGCTTCGAGACGCCCATGCTCTGGGCGGTCGGCTTCCTGGTCACCTTCCTCTTCGGTGGTCTCACCGGTGTGCTGCTGGCCAGCCCGCCGATCGACTTCCACGTCTCCGACTCGTACTTCGTGGTGGCGCACTTCCACTACGTGCTCTTCGGCACGATCGTGTTCGCCGTCTTCGCCGGCATCTACTTCTGGTTCCCGAAGATGTTCGGGCGGATGCTCGACGAGCGACTGGGCAAGATTCACTTCTGGCTCACCATGATCGGTTTCCACACCACGTTCCTGGTGCAGCACTGGCTCGGCAACGAGGGCATGCCCCGTCGGTACGCCGACTACCTGCCCAGCGACGGCTTCACCACGCTGAACACGATCTCCACGATCGGCGCGTTCATCACCGGTATCTCGACCCTGCCGTTCATCTGGAACTGCTGGAAGTCGTACAAGACCGGCCCGGTGGTCGAGGTCAACGACCCCTGGGGTCACGGCAACTCGCTGGAGTGGGCGACCAGCAGCCCGCCGCCGCTGCGCAACTTCGACCGGATGCCCCGCATCCGCTCCGAGCGGCCGGCGTTCGACGCGAAGTTCCCCGAGTTGGCCGCCGGCCAGAGCGTGGCCGGCCCGCCGGAGGGGGGCGCCAAGCCGCTCACCAGCGAGTCGGACGGTGGGGCCAGCTACAACGAGGACACCGCCAGCGACATCGACCGGCACTGACGCTCGACTGCACCGTACGACGGGCGCCGCCCCCGGGACACCGGGAGCGGCGCCCGTCGTCATGTCCAGCCCCGCCTCGGCCGTGCGGGGCCTGCCCGGCCCGACAACGCCGGGTCGCGCCCGCTCGGGCAAGGCCGGGTCGCGGCCCTCGGGCAAGGCCGGGTGGCGCCCGCTCGGGCAAGGCCGGCCCCGCCCGATCCGGCAAGGCCAGGCCCCGCCCGGCACCGCACCCCAGCTGGATGGCCCCGATGTCCGAGGCGTGGCAGTGCCGACGAGCGATATACCTGGGAGTCATATTCATGCCTCACAGGTATATGCGGTCTGAGAATGAGTGCCGCCGGTCGGGAGCGTCGACTACCTGCGGCGCGCCGCACAGGCAATCCGGCGGTCAGGGCGGGGCGCGGCAGGGCGCAACCCGGCAGCGGCGTGGCAGGGCGCGATCCGGTAGCGGCGCGGCCCGGCGGCAACGCGGCCCGGCGGCGGCGCGGTCAGGCTGCGCGGCGCGGGACCACCCAGGGGGGCCGCAGCCTTCCGTGCCGCCGCGTCGGCGGCTGCTGTCAGCGGCCGGCGGGGGCGAGATCGACCTCGACGGGCGGCGGGGTGGCCGCGTCGGCGTTACGGCGGCGGCGCAACTCGATCGGGAGCACCACGAGGGTGACCAGCGCGCCGAGCGCACCGGTCACCACGAATCCCCACAGCGGCGCGCTGGCGTCGATCACGGCGCCGGCGAGCGGCGCGCCGACCGCGATGCCGACGGTGACGGCGGAGCCGTGCAGGCCCATCGCCTCGCCGCGTACCTCGGCCGGAACGAGCCGGCTGACCGCGTCGGACGAGGCCGCGATGGTGGGCGCGCAGAGCGCGCCGGCCGGGATCAGCGCCAGGCAGAGCAGCCACCAGTGCGCGCCGCCCAGCCCGACCGGGATGGTGCACACGCCCAGCGCCGCGGTCAGGACCAGCGGCGAGAACGAGCGGTGCACGGCACCGTAGGCGAAGCCGCCGGCCAGCGACGCGACCGCCCAGATGGCCAGCACCGCGCCGGTCCAGCCGACCTCTCCGCTGGCCCGCAGGACGGCGACCACGGCCACGTCGGTGCCGCCGAGCACCAGGGTCGCGGCGGTGCTGAGCGCCAGCACGGCGAGCAGCCGGGGGGTCAGCCACTCCCGGCGCGGCACCCGGCGCGGCGGGCCGCTGGGTTCGGTGGCGCCACGGATCGGCGGGTTGACCACCCACAGGGCGATACCGGCCGCGACGATGCCGCCGCCGACGAGATACATGGTGGTCTGGGCGGAGATCGCGGTGACCAGCGCCACCGCCAACGCCGGGCCGATCATGAAGGACAGCTCCACCGACATGGAGTCCAGCGCGTACGCCGGGCGGCGTTGGTCCTCCGGGACCAGCGCGGCGATCGACTGGCGGACCACCGAGAAGATGGGCAGGGCCAGCGAGCCGGCCACGAACGCGGTCGGCAGCAGCACGGGGTACGGCAGCGTGGGCGCGGTGGACCAGAAGATCGCTTCGGCGATGGCGGTGAGCACCAGAACCGGGCGCAGGCCACGCCGGTCCACCAGCCGGCCGAGCAGCGGCCCGCCGATCGCCGCGCCCACGGTGACGGCCGCGCCCACCAGGCCGGCGGCCCCGTAGCCCCGGTCGAGGTCGAGCACCACATGGAAGGTCAGCGTCACCCCGGTCGCGGTGAGCGGGATGCGGGCGAGGACGGCTACCAGCAGCAACGGCCGCAGGCCGGGCAGGGCGAGCGCTGTCCGGTAAGGCTTCATGTTCACGTCGGTCCGTACCTCCGGCGACATCCTCGACCGGCGGCGGTCCGAAGGCCAACCTTTTACCGCCTCATGCGGCCCTGATCACAGGCTCTCCGTGCAGGGTCACCCCGGCGCCGTCCATCGCGCGCAGGGCCACGTCGGTGGTGTCCGGGGCGACGGCTGCGGTCAGCTCCAGCAGCACGGTGGTCGCGAAACCCTCCCGGGCGGCGTCCAGCGCGGTCGCCCGGACGCAGTGGTCCGTGGCGATCCCGACCAGGTCGACCCGGTCCACGTCGTGCCGGCGCAGCCAGTCGGCCAAGCACTCGCCGTCGTCGGCGTGCCCCTCGAACCCGGAGTACGCCGCGGCGTGCTCGCCCTTGTGGAAGATCGCCTCGACCCGGCCCGTGTCCAGCTCGGGGTGGAACTCCGAGCCAGTGGTGCCGACCACACAGTGCCGGGGCCAGGAGTCCACGAAATCCGGCGGATCGCCGAAGTGCGCCCCCGGGTCGACGTGGTAGTCCTTGGTGGCGACCACGTGCGACCACCGGTCCGGCTCGGCTGCGAGCAGGCGGGAGATGCCGGCGGCCACGCCCGCCCCGCCCGCGACGGCCAGCGAGCCGCCCTCGCAGAAGTCGTTCTGCACGTCCACGATGATCAGCGCGTTGGCCATCGGGGTCTCCCTCTCAGTCAGATCAGCTGGCGGGTACGACGGTGACCGGCACGGCCGGGTCGCCGGCGGAGAGCTTCAGCCCCTCCCACGGGATGGAGATCAGGCATTCGCGCAGGTGCTCCCGGGACTGGTCGAGGGTGGGCAGCGCCACCGGCTCGCCGTCGACCACGTACGAGCGCTGGAGCATCCGGTCGTTGGGCTGCCGGTCCGGCACGCCCTGCGGGACGATGATCTCCTCGGTGGCGGTGCCGGTCGGCTTGTGCCGGCGCACGGCCACCTTCCGGCCGCCGATGGTCGCCTTGTGCTCGGAACGCTTGACCACCGGCCGACCCTCGACCTCGACGAGCTTGTAGACCAACCCGGCCGTCGGCGCCCCGGAGCCGGTGACGACGGCCGTCCCCGCGCCGTACATGTCCACCGGTTCGGCGGCCAGCGCGGCGATCGAGTACTCGTCGAGGTCACCCGAGACGATGATCTTGGTCTCGGTGGCGCCCAGCGAGTCCAGCAACTCCCGCGACTGCTGCGCGATGACCGCCAGGTCACCCGAGTCGATGCGGACCGCCCGCAGCTCCGGCCCGGCCACCGCGATCGCGTTGCGGATGCCCTGGCTGATGTCGTACGTGTCGACCAGCAGCGTGGTGTCCTTGCCCAACGTGGCCACCTGCGACGCGAACGCGGCCCGCTCGTCGTCGTGCAGCAGCGTGAACGCGTGCGCCGCCGTACCCGCCGTGGGGATGCCGTAGCGGGCTCCCGCCGCCAGGTTGGAGGTGAACCGGAACCCGGCCAGGTACGCGGCCCGCGCCGCGGCCACCGCGGACTCCTCGTGCGCCCGACGCGATCCCATTTCGATCAGCGCCCGACCCCGCGCCGCGGTCACCATCCGGGCCGCCGCGGCGGCCACGGCGCTGTCGTGGTTGAGCACCGAGAGCGCCAACGTCTCCAGCACCACGCACTCGGCGAAACCACCGGAGACGGTCAGGATCGGCGAACCGGGGAAGAACAGCTCACCCTCGGCGTACCCGTCGATGTCACCGGTGAAGCGGTAGTCGGCCAGCCAGGCCGCCGCCGCCTCGTCGACCACCCCGGTCCGGCGCAGGAAGTCGATCTCCGCCTCGTCGAAGCGGAAGTCGCGGATCATCTCGATCAGCCGGGCCGTGCCGCCGACCACACCGTAGCGGCGGCCGGACGGCAGTCGACGGGTGAAGACCTCGAAGACGCAGCGGCGGTCGGCGGTGCCGTCCTTCAGTGCCGCGCTGACCATGGTCAGCTCGTAGTGGTCGGTCAGCAGCGCGGGGCGGAGGGTGCTCACCGCCCCAGCCTAAGGTTCAGCCGACGTCGCCGCCCTCGTGGCCCGGGATCGACCGCAGTGCCGCCCACAGCTCGGTCCGCCCGGTCACGCCGAGCTTGGAGTAGATCCGCTGGAGGTGGTTCTCCACGGTGCGCGCGGAGAGGTAGAGCCGTTCGGCGATGGCCCGGCTGGGCGCGCCGTGCGCGGCGAGCCGGGCCACCTGCCACTCCCGCTCGGTGAGCACCGGCACCCCGGCGTTCAGCGCCGGCGTACGGATCAGGTCGCAGCGACCGAGCAGGCCCGCCAGCCGCTCTCGGGCGTCGTTGGCCGCGGCCGACTGCTGCCGGCGCAGCCGCTGCGCGGCCTGGGCGGTGGCCTCGGCGGCGAACACGGTCAGCTCCAGCGCGGCGTAGTCGTCGGCGACCGCGAGCAGATCGGTTGTGGAGTCGGTCGCGGCGGCCCGGCCGTGCCGGGCCAGCAGCGGCGGCAGCACACCGTCGACCCGTTCGGAGAGTTCGGCGAGGCGCTGCGCGACGGTACGCCGACCGCCGTCCGAGCAGGTGGGGCCGACCGCCATCGAAGCCTGGTCGAGCCGTACCAGGTCGTGCAGGACGTGCACCTCGTGCCCGGCGAAGTTGTCCGCGCGCAGCCGGTCCACCAGGTCGCCGAGGTGTTTGACGGCGCCCGGCAGGTCGCCCGACGTGGCGAGCGTCGCGCCGCGGGCCTGCTCCAGCCACGGGTAGAGCACCGCCATGCCCGGCGCGTGGGTGCGGTCCGCCTCGGCCATCGCGGCGGCGGCCTGCGTCGCGTCGCCGCGCAGCGCCGCCGACTGGGCCCGTTCGGCCTGGGCCAGCCCGGCGTAGACGCGGCTGGTGGCCAGCACCGCGCAGGCGCCCAGCGACGTCCGCATCGCCGTGTCGCTCTGCCCGCGCAGGCGTGCCGCGTACGCCTGGAGGATGGCCAGGTAGCCGGTGCCGAGCCGGAAGTCACCGGCGCCCGCGAGGTCGGCGAACTCGTCGGCCACGATCGCGTCGATCCCGGCCAGGTCACAGGTGAGCATGAGCCGGGTGCCCCGGGCCAGCTCCAACGCCAGTTGCAGGTACGGCATGTCGGTGCGCCAACTGGCCGCCGCGGAGTGCACCTGGGCGATCGCCGCGCCGCTGCGGGTCAGCTCGCCCCGGGCGGCCTGGACGTACGCGATTGTGGAGCGGGCCAGCTCCCGGGCGGCGACGCCGGCCGCCGGCCGGTCCAGTACGCGTTGGCTGAGCCGCACCGCGGCGGTCGTGTCCAGCCGGTGCAGGCGCATGATCGCCTCGAAGGCGTGCACCCGGGCGCGGCCGGCGGAGTCGCTGATCTGCTCCGCCCGGCTGGCGATCTCCTCCACCGTGGACTCCTGGCTCAACCCCCAGTAGCTGACCATTCCCCGTACCGTCAGCCAGCGGCAGAGCCGCCGCTCGTCGTCCGGCTCCGGAGTCACCGCGTCGAGGACGTCGATGGCCTCGTCCGGTCGGTCGGCGAACATCAGGATGGTGGCCAGCAGCTCGGCGGCGTCCGAGCCGCCGTCGGCGTCCAGCGCGGCACGGGCCAGACGGGTCGCCAGCGGTACGTCGTAGCGGGTGAACGCCTGCACCGCGGCGTCCACCAGCAGGGCCGGGTCCTGCGCGGTGCCGGAGTCCAGACGCCAGACCGCCACCCGCAGGAGATCGTCGCGACGGCGCTTGCCGACCTGCTCCAGCAGCTCCGCGAGGCGGGCCTGGAGTCGACGGGTACGGCTGACCGGGCAGCGACGGCGCAGCACCTCTCCATAGAGCGGATGGGCCAGCCGGACGTTGGTCCGCCGGTCGTGCTGCATCACCGTGATCAGTCCGCGTTCCTCGGCCATCTCCACGTCCGCCTGGTCGGCGGCCTGGTTGAGCAGGTGCAGGCCGAGGGGCTCGCCGAAGGCGACCAGCTCACCGACCGCGCGGACACCGTCGGTGAGCTGCCCGACCCGGGTGTCGATCAGGTCGGTCAGGTTGGGTGCCAGCTCCAGCCGTCCGGTCCACTTCCAGATCCCGTAGGTGCGCTTGAGCTCCTCGCTGCCGGTGGCGGCGTGCACCAGCTCGCGCAGCAGCAGCGGGTTGCCGGACGAGAGCCGGCCCAGCCGGTCGGCGGAGCCGGCGTCGACCGGGCCGCCCAGGATCTCCGCCAGCAGGCCGGCGGTCTCCGCCGGTGGCATCGGTGTGAGCTCGACGTGCTCGACCAGGTCGTCGGTCCACAGTGCGCGGATCGGCAGCGGGATCTGCTCGCCGTCGCGCAGCGTGCCGACCACTGTGGCGTTCTCCGTACGCGCGACCAGGTGCACGAGGGCCGCGGACGGGGGATCGAGCAGGTGCGCGTCGTCGATGGCCAGCACGATCCGCCGGCCGGCGGCCTGTTGTTGCAGCACGTCCAGCGCCCAGCGGAGGATGCCGGCGGGGGAGAGGCCCTGCGGCTGCTCGGCGGGGAGGACCTGCACCAGCCCGCCGAACGGCAGCGCCGCGGTGGTGGCGCTCGCCGCGATGGACCAGATGGCGTACCTGTCGCTGGGCAGCGTGGCGACGCCCTCGCGCAGCAGCCGGCTCTTGCCGATGCCGGCGCTGCCGCTGAAGAAGAGCCCCCGGCCGGCCTCGCCGGTCACCGCTGCCAGCAGGCGGTTGAGTTCATCGGTGCGGCCGACGAACTTCCATCGACTCATTCGCGCAGCATATCCATCGAGACCTGTCCGCGCCCGTACCGTCACGCACCGAAGTTGAGTAATCTCGCGATTACCGGTGAGTATTCGGAGTGTTCCGTCCGGTCACCGGCCCGCCCGTAGTCTTCCGGCATCCGAATAGCGTCACCGGAGTTTCCAATCGACCGGGTTACCGGTCACCTGCCCTGGGAGGCCACCCGATGAAGCAGGGCCCTCTCCCCTCGGTCGACTCGTCCGACGACGTGTCCGGCGATACCCACCTGCCCAACTGCGGTCCCTTACCCACCCGCACCGGCGTGACCGGCCCGGCCCTTGAGGAGCCGCTCGGCGTGGTCGCCGTCGGCCCGGCCGGCGCCGAGCGGCGTACCGTGCTCGCCACCCTGCTGGGCCTGGACCCGGTCATGCTCACCGTGCCGGCGGGCAGTTGGCTGGTGGTGCGGCACGCCAAGGTGCCGACCCGGGCCGCCTTCGTCCCCGGCTACCGCCAGCCCTACTCGTACGGGGCGGACCGCGACGCCGCCGGGCCGGCGCTGGCCCGCCCGCCCCGACGGGTCGAGTTGAGCGTGGCGGAGCCCCTGCTGCGGCACTTCACGCTTATCGACACACCCGACACGGGCACGCTCGGCGTGGCCGGCGTCCGGGTTCTGCTGGACGCAGTGGGCAGGGCCGGCGCGCTGCTCTTCGTGATCGCGGCCGACCAGGCGTTCACCGCCACGGAGCTGAACCTGCTCGCCGAGGTCGCCCCGGCGGGCGTGGAGGTCGCCTTCGCGGTCACCCCGGGCGCGGCGGGCTGGGGCCCGTCCGCCGACTGCGCGGCGACGGAGGGCGCGGGAGCGGCCGTCCCGTCGACCGAGGTGGACCCGATCGCGGTGACCGTGGAGGCGCACCGCGCGGCGCTGCTGGCCGCGGTGCCGGCGTTGGCCGGCGCGCGCTGGTTCCCGGTGGACGACGCCGCCTCCGCGGCCGACCTGCGCCGGGCGCTGGTGGGCTGGTCCGCGGGTGAGGGCCTGCAACGCGCCAGCGCCGATCCTCCGGTGCTGCCCGGCCAGCACGACCGGGTGGCCGTCGTCGCCGATCCGGGGGACTGGTCCGAGCAGCTCGACCGGCAGACCCGCTCCTGCTCGCAGCGCATCCGTCAGCACCTCGCCCTGGAGTTGGCAAACATCCACCTGCGGGCCGTTCAGGAGATCGTCTTCGGGGTCGGCTGCGCCGGCCTGCCCGATCTGCTGGACCGGGAGATGGCCGCCCTGTCGTTGCTCGCCACCGCACAGTGCGACCACGCCGTGCGGGGCATCCTGTCCGACACGGCGGCCCAGGTGCTCGGCGCCCCACCCGCTGAGGGCGTGCGCCGCCGTATCGCCACCGCCGTGCAGTACGGCCTGGCCGACCACCGCAACGGCGGCGACCTGGACCGGGTGCTGTTGATTACCAGTACGGCCGGGGTGGCCAATCTGACCGGCGCGGACGCGATCGACGCGCTCGCCGGCTACCCGACGCCGTCCCGTGACGAGGTGCTCCCGCCGGTGGCGGTGGCGCTCTCCGGCGGGTGCTGGCAGCAGTGGCGTACGCCCGGCAACGCCGACCACAACGCCGCGCGGGCCTGGTCCCAGCGGGCGTTGCGGGAGGTCGAGCTGGGGTTGTCCCGGGAGCTCTCCCGGCGATTCGAGGTGATCCGCCTCTCGTTGGGCGCGGTGCTCTCCGATGCAGTCGACCACGGCATCCTGCTCGCCTGACGGCGTGGTCGCCCCACCGTCCGGGCTCGCCCCACCCTTCGCGGCCGACAACGTCCGCGGCGGGTCGGGCGGGGCCGGAGTGGGCGATCCTCGCCGGGCCGGCGTTCCGGTTCCTCGGTTCCGGGAAACCGGTGGCACGATGGGGGGCATGGCGGCTCCACAGGTTGCACCGGTCGAGACGCCGGACACTGACGAGGTGCCGGCGGCTGACCGGCAATGGGTGACGATCGTGTGGGACGACCCGGTCAACCTGATGACGTACGTGACCTGGGTCTTCCAGAAGCTCTTCGGCTACAGCCGGGAGAGGGCCGAGCAGCTCATGCTGGACGTGCACCACAAGGGCCGGGCCGTGGTCTCCACGGGAGCGCGGGAGCGGATGGAGCACGACGCGTCGCAGCTGCACGCGTACGGGCTGTGGGCGACGGTGGACAAGTCGTGAGCATGTTCCGTCGCCAGGCCGACTGCTATGTGGCCACCTTCGCCGTCGACGAGGTGCGGGTGCTGCGCAAGGTCGCCTCCGAGGTGGTCGGCCTGCTCACCGATGGCTTCGACCACACCGACCCGGTCGTCGGCCGGCTCTTCCCGGCGGTCTACCCGAAGGATGTGGCGGGCTCCGCCGAGTTCCGCCGCTACACCGAGGGCGACCTGAAGACCGCCAAGATCGATCAGGCGGGCGCGATCCTGGCCGCGTTGCCCGACGAGGCCGGTGGCGAGGTGCGGCTGGACGCCGAGGCGGCCGAGGCGTGGCTGCGGGCGTTGAACGACGCGCGGCTGGCGATGGGTGTCCGCCTGGAGATCAAGGACGGCACCGACCTGGGCGAGGAGCTGGACGACGCGGTCACCGAGGACCCGGGTTCCAGCCGGGTGTTCCAGCTGTCGGTCTACGCGTATCTCGGGTATCTACAGGAGTCGCTGCTCAACGCCTTGATCGACTAGGCGTGACCGGCGCCACTTCAGCCCCTGTCCGACAGGGGTTAGGCTGGTGCACGTGCTGAGCATCGACCGGTCGATCATCGACGCGATCGTCGCCCACGCGCGCCGGGACCACCCCGACGAGGCGTGCGGCGTCGTCGCCGGTCCCGTCGGCAGCGACACCCCGACCCGGCACATCCCGATGGACAACGCGGCGCGCTCGATGACCTTCTACGAGTTCGACTCGATGGAGCATCTGCGCGTGTGGCGGGAGATGGACGACCGCGACGAGGAGCCGGTGGTCATCTACCACTCGCACACCGCCACCGAGGCGTACCCGTCTCGGACCGACGTCTCCTTCGCCGGCGAGCCGGGCGCGCACTACCTGCTCGTCTCGACCCGCGAGCCCGACTCGGAGGAGATCCGGTCGTTCCGGATCGTCGACGGTGTGGTGACCGAGGAGCCGGTCCGGATCGTGGAGGCCGCCGTCGACCCGCACGCCGTCCAGTCGTACATGTTCGGGCAGAGCCCGGCGACGGTCGACTACGAGTGTTCCGGCCGCTGACCCGTCAGCGTCCGCACCCGTTTCGTCCCGTCACCTAGGCACACCTGAGCGAGGAGCACGACATCATGGCTATCGAGGTTCGCATCCCCACCATCCTGCGCAGCTACACCGGCGGCGCCAAGGTCGTCGACGGCGCCGGCGACACCCTCGGCGACCTGCTCACCGACCTGGACTCCCGGCACGCCGGGCTGCGTGGCCGGCTGGTCACCGAGGCCGGCGCGCTGCACCGCTTCGTCAACGTCTACGTCAACGACGAGGATGTCCGGTTCCTCGGCGCGTTGGACGCCAAGCTCTCCGACGGTGACAGCGTCACCATCCTGCCGGCGGTGGCCGGCGGCGCGTTCGGCTTCGCGGCCGCTGCCGCGATCAGCCAGCACGCCGTCGCTGCTCGCTGAGGACGGCCGCCATGGCGCGGTACGACAGCCTGCTCGACGCGTGCGGGGGCACACCGCTCGTCGGTCTGCCCCGGCTCTCGCCGACGGTGCCCGACGGTGCTCCGCCGGTGCGGCTCTGGGCCAAACTGGAGGACCGGAACCCGACCGGCAGCATCAAGGACCGGGCCGCGCTGTTCATGGTCCGTGCCGCGGAGGAGGCTGGGCGGCTCCGCGCGGGTGACACCATCCTCGAACCGACAAGCGGCAACACAGGCATCTCGCTGGCCATGGTGGCGAAGCTGCGCGGCTACCGGCTGGTCTGTGTGATGCCGGAGAACGTCTCGACCGAGCGGGTCCAGCTGCTCCGCATGTACGGCGCCGAGATCATTTTCTCGCCGGCGGCGGGCGGGTCGAACCAGGCCGTGGCCACCGCCAAGCAGATCTCCGCCGAGCATCCGGACTGGGTGATGCTCTACCAGTACGGCAACGAGGCCAACGCCCGGGCGCACTACGAGACGACCGGGCCGGAGCTGCTGCACGACCTGCCCACCATCACGCACTTCGTGGCCGGGCTGGGCACGACGGGCACGCTGATGGGCACCGGTCGCTATCTGCGGGAGAAGGTCGACGGCATCCAGGTCGTGGCCGCCGAGCCGCGCTACGGCGAGCTGGTCTACGGGCTGCGCAACATCGACGAGGGGTACGTGCCGGAGCTGTACGACGCCTCGGTGCTGTCCCGGCGGTTCTCGGTGGGCACCCGGGACGCGGTGCTGCGCACCCGGCAGCTCGTCGAGGTGGAGGGCATCTTCGCGGGTTTCTCCACAGGCGCGATCCTGCATGCCGCGCTCGCGGTGGCGCACGAGGCGGTCCGCGACGGTCGCCGGGCCGACGTGGCGTTCGTGGTCTGCGACGGCGGTTGGAAGTACCTGTCCACAGGCGCGTACGGCGGGACCCTGGCCGATGCCGAGGACGCCCTGGAGGGCCAGCTCTGGGCCTGACCGGAATGGTCGTCGTGTACGGGCCGTCGACGCGTGCGTCGGCGGCCCGAACGCTGCCGGCACCACCGTGAGCAGGTGTCACGTTCGTGACAAGTTCCAGTGGATGATTCTTGCCTTCGGGTCCCTCAGCGTAGGCTGCCCAGCGTGGCGTACGCGTCGGTAGAGATCATGTCTGTAGCGACGGCCGGCACCAATGCTACTGACAGTGACAGCGAGACGACCAGATGCGACTGACCGTCCTGGGTTGCGCCGGCAGCTTTCCCGGCCCCGAGTCCCCGTGCTCGGCGTACCTCGTCGAGGCTGACGGCTTCCGACTCCTTGTCGACTTCGGTTCCGGGTCGCTGTCCAGTCTCCAGCGGTACGCGGGGCTGCACGCCCCCGACGCGATCCTGCTGACCCACCTGCACTGCGACCACATCCTCGACGCCGTCACGTACGTGGTCGTCCGCCGCTACGCCCCGGAGGGCCCCTATCCGGCCCTGCCGGTGTACGCGCCCGCCGGCGCTCCGGACCGGCTGAGCGCCGCGTACCACGACGACGGCACGGTGGAGGACGTCTACCAGTTCTACGCGCTGGAGCCGGGCACGTTCCCGATCGGCCCGTTCACGGTCACCGTCGACCGGGTCAACCATCCGGTCGAGACGTACGGGGTGCGGCTGGAGCACGACGGCAGGTCGCTCTGCTACTCGTCGGACACCGCGCCCTGCGACGCGCTGCTGCGGCTGGCCCAGAACGTCGACGCGTTCCTCTGCGAGGCGAGCTTCCTCGACGGGGTGGACAATCCGCCGGATCTGCACCTGACCGGCCGGGAGGCCGGCGAGACGGCGACCAAGGCGGTGGTGGGTCGGCTGCTGCTCACCCACCTCGTGGCGGCCTGGGGTAGCGAGGCGCACACGTTGGAGTCGGCCGCCGCCGCGTACACCGGTCCGCTCGAGGTGGTCCGGCCCGGCGCCAGCTACGACATCTGACCCGCACGCCCGGGTCGACCGGGAGCGGCCGGGCGGTGTTGTGCGGAACTGTTCGCCGGGCGGTCAGCGGACCGTCGTCTGCCGCACCCATCCCACCCGCACGGTGTGGGCATGCGGATCGCCATCGTGACCGAGTCGTTCCCGCCGGATGTGAACGGCGTCGCGCACTCCGTGGTGCGGACGGCGGAACATCTGCTCGCCCGGGGCCACGAGCCAGTCGTCATCGCGCCCTCGCCACCCGGCGCCGGTCGGCAGGACGTCGACCGGCTGCCGTACCCGGTGGTGCGTATCCCCAGCGTGCCGTTGCCGCGTTACCAGGGCTTCCGGCTGGGCGTGCCGACCACCACCCGGCTGGCCGGCGCGCTGCTGTCGGCGGCGCCGGATGTGGTGCATCTGGCCAGCCCGTTCGTCCTCGGCGCGCGGGCGGCGACGCTGGCCAGCCGGCACGGGCTGCCCACGGTGGCGGTCTACCAGACCGACGTGGCCGCGTACGCCCGGGCGTACCGGGTGAGCTGGGGTGAGGCGGCGGCGTGGCGGCGGATCCGGGAGATCCACAACCTGGCGCAGCGGACCCTCGCCCCGTCCACCCGGGCCGCCGCCGACCTGATCGCCAACGGGGTGCGGCGGATCTGGCTGTGGGGTCGGGGCGTCGACGCCGTCCGGTTCGATCCGGCGAAACGTTGCCCGGCACTGCGGGAACGGCTCGCACCCGGCGGCGAGCTGCTGGTCGGCTACGTCGGCCGGCTCGCCCCGGAGAAGCGGGTGGACCTGCTGGCGGCGACGTCCCGGCTGCCCGGCGTGCGGGTGGTGGTGGCCGGTGACGGCCCGGCCCGGCGCCAGTTGGCGCGGACGCTGCCCGAGGTGAGCTTCCTGGGCGTGCGGCACGGCGAGGACCTGGCCCGGCTCTACGCCAGCCTGGACGTGTTCGCGCACACCGGCCCGCACGAGACGTTCGGCCAGACGATCCAGGAGGCGCTGGCCTCCGGCGTGCCGGTGGTGGCGCCGGCCAGCGGCGGCCCTGTCGACCTGGTCGACGAGGGGGTGACCGGGTCGCTGGTGCCGCCGAACGACGGGGACGCGCTGGCCGCGGCGGTGGCCGACCTGGCCGGCGACGCCGACCGGCGGCGGGCGTACGGCCTGGCCGCCCGGGCCGCGGTCAGCCGGCGCAGCTGGGCCGCCGTGGGCGACGAGCTGATCGGGCACTACCAGGCGGTACGAGCCTCGGCCGCCACCGTGGGCCTGCCGGCCGCCTCATGACCCGGCGAACGTCCGGGCTGCGGATCGTGCGGCTCGCCAACTTCGTGACGGCCCGCTCCGGTGGGCTGCGGACCGCCCTGCGACACCTCGGCGAGGGCTACCGGGCGGCCGGCCACGACCCGGTGCTTGTGGTGCCGGGCGAGCGGGCCGCCGACGAGTCGTACCCGTGGGGGCGGGTGGTCACCCTGCCCGGCCCGGAGCTGCCCGGCACCGGTGGCTACCGGCTGCTGGCCGGCCGGCGGCGGCTGGCCCGGCTGCTCGCCGACCTGGCCCCGGACCGGTTGGAGGTGTCGGACCGGTCGTCGCTGCGCTGGACGGGGAGCTGGGCGCGGGCGAACGGGGTGCCGTCGGTGATGGTGTCGCACGAGTCGCTGGCCGGCCTGCTCGGCCAGTGGGGTGTGCCGGACGCGCTGCGCCGGCCGACAGCCGACCGGCTCAACCGGGCGACCAGCCGGGCGTACGACCGGATCGTGTGCACCACCCGGTGGGCGGCCGACGAGTTCGACCGGATCGGCGCCGGCAACGTGGACCTGGTGCCGCTCGGGGTGGACCTGGACACCTTCCACCCGGACCGGGCCGACCCGCGGCTGCGCGAGCGCTACGCCGACCCCACCGAACTGCTGCTGGTGCACTGTGCCCGGCTGTCCCCCGAGAAGCGACCGGAGTTGGCCGTGCAGACCCTCGCCGAGTTGCGCCGGGCGGGCGTACCGGCGGTGCTGGTGATGGCCGGGGACGGCCCGCAGCGTGCCGCCCTGGCCCGACGCGCCGCCGGCCTGCCCGTCACGTTCACCGGCTTCCTGCCCGACCGCGCCGCGGTGGCCGCGCTGCTCGCCAGCGCGGACGTGGTGCTCGCGCCCGGCCCGGTGGAGACCTTCGGCCTGGCCGGGCTGGAGGCGCTGGCCTGCGGCACCCCGGTCGTGGTCAACGCGGCAAGCGCCCTGCCGGAGGTGGTCGGCGTCGCCGGCGTGGCCGCGTACGGCTCGGGGGCGTCGATGGCCGAGGCGGTGAGCCGCCTGGCGGCCCGGCCGCGGGCGCGGCGGCGGCGGGACGCCCGGGCGCGGGCCGAGGAGTTCGGCTGGCCGGCGGCGGTCGCCGGATTTCTCCGGGTGCACGACGCGGACACCGGTCGGGACACCGCGGCGGAGGTGGATCACCCCACCGCATAGGGTGCAGGCATGGCGCGACCTGACGGGCGAGGGCCCTCTCAACTTCGACCGGTGACCCTGACGCGGGGCTGGAGCAGCCACCCGGAGGGCTCGGTGCTCGTCGAGTTCGGCGGCACCCGGGTGCTCTGCACGGCGAGCGTCACCGAGGGGGTGCCCCGCTGGCGCAAGGGCTCCGGGCTCGGCTGGGTGACCGCCGAGTACGCGATGCTGCCCCGGGCCACCAACACCCGCTCCGACCGGGAGAGCGTCAAGGGTCGGGTCGGTGGCCGGACCCACGAGATCTCCCGCCTGATCGGTCGCAGCCTGCGCGCGTGCATCGACCTCAAGGCGCTCGGCGAGAACTCGGTGGTCCTCGACTGTGACGTGCTCCAGGCCGACGGCGGCACCCGCACGGCCGCGATCACCGGCGCGTACGTCGCGCTGCACGACGCGGTCAGCTGGCTGGCTGCCCGCAAGTCGCTGGCCGGCAAGCCGGAGAAGGTCATGCACCGTTCGGTGGCCGCGGTCAGCGTGGGGATCATCGCCGGCGAGCCGCGCCTCGACCTCTGCTACGAGGAGGACGTCGCCGCCGAGGTGGACATGAACGTGGTGTGCACCGGCGCGGGCGACTTCGTCGAGGTGCAGGGCACCGGTGAGGCGGGCGTGTTCGCCCGGGACCAGCTCGACAGCCTGCTCGACCTGGCCGTGGCCGGGTGCGCCGAATTGGCCGAAGCCCAGCGGAAGGCACTGCTATGAACAAGGTCCTGCTGGCCACGCGTAACCAGAAGAAGCTGGTGGAACTCCAGCGGATCCTGGACGGCGCGCTCGGCGCGCACCGGATCGCCCTGCTCGGGTTGGACGACGTCGAGCAGTACGCGGAACTGCCGGAGACCGGCCTGACCTTCGGCGAGAACGCGCTGATCAAGGCGCGGGAGGGCTGCCGGCAGACCGGCCTGCCGACCATCGCCGACGACTCCGGGCTCGCGGTGGACGCGCTCAACGGGATGCCGGGCGTGTTCAGCGCCCGCTGGTCCGGCCGGCACGGCGACGACCAGGCCAACCTTCAGCTGGTGCTGGACCAGATCGCCGACGTGCCGGACGAGCACCGGGCGGCGTCCTTCGTCTGCACGGTGGCGCTGGTGCTGCCCGGCGGCAAGGAGCACCTGGTCGACGGCCGGCAGTCCGGCCGCCTGCTGCGTGCCCCGCGCGGCGACGGCGGGTTCGGCTACGACCCGATCTTCCTGGGCGACGGGCAGGACCGGACCAACGCCGAGTTGACCCCGGCGGAGAAGGACGCGATCAGCCACCGGGGCAAGGCGCTGCGCGAGCTGGCCAAGCTGGTCGCCAAGGTGCTGCCGCCCGCCGCCTGACCCGCGGCGGACGACAGCGACCGAGCGGAGGTCAGCCCAGCGGGCCGATCTCCCGTTCGATGGCGGCGCGCAACTCCGGCCCGGCGACGACGGCTCGGGCCGCCTCCATCACCGGGGCGAGGAACACGTCCGGTCCGGGTTCGCCGGCCGCCCCGCCGAGCGCGGCGACGGCGGCCCGGCCGGCCGGCGACGGCACCAGCGGCGCGCGCAGCTGAAGTCCGCGTACGCCGGCCAGCAGCTCCACCGCGAGCAGGCTGGTCAGGTTGTCCAGGACGGTGCGCAGCTTCTTGGCAGCCGCCCAGCCCATCGAGACGTGGTCCTCCTGCATGCCGCTGGTGGGCAGCGAGTCCACCGAGGCGGGGGCGGCCAGGCGGCGGTTCTCCGCGACGATCCCGGCCGCCGTGTACTGGGCGATCATCAGCCCGGAGTTCACCCCCGCGTCGGGGGAGAGGAACGCGGGCAGTTCCCGGGAGCGGGTGACGTCGAGCAGCCGGTCCACCCGCCGTTCGGCGATCGCCCCCACCTCGGCGGCGGCGATGGCGAGGAAGTCCGCGGCGAAGCCGAGCGGCGCGCCGTGGAAGTTGCCGGTCGACTCGACCCTGCCGTCCGGCAGCACCACCGGGTTGTCCACCACCGACACCAGCTCCCGGCCCGCGACCGTGCGGACGAAGTCCAGGGTGTCCCGGGCCGCGCCGGCGACCTGCGGGGCGCACCGCATCGAGTACGCGTCCTGCACGGCGTGCGCCAGGTCGTCGCGGTGCGAGTCCATCACCCGGGAGTCCTGCAACAGCCTGTGGATGTTCGCCGCCGACGCCGCCTGACCGGGGTGTGGCCGGATCGCGTGCAGCTCGGGCAGGAACGGCCGCTCCGAGCCGAGCATCGCCTCGATGGCCAGCGCGGCGGTCACGTCCGCCATGGCGAACAGGTGCGCCGCGTCGTGGATGGCCAGCAGCAGCATGCCGAGCATGCCGTCGGTGCCGTTGATCAGCGCCAGCCCCTCCTTGGCGGCCAGCTCGATCGGCTTGAGCCCGGCGGCGGCCAGCACGTCGGCCGCGTCGCGCCGCTCGCCGGCCGGGCCGAGGACCCAGCCCTCACCGAGCAGCACGAGCGCGCAGTGCGCCAGCGGCGCCAGGTCGCCGGAGGCGCCCAGCGAGCCGTGCTCGGGCACCCACGGGGTGATGTCGTGGTTGAGCAGGTCGACGAGCGCCTCGGCGACCAGCGGGCGGACGCCGGAGCGGCCAAGGGCCAGGGACCTGACCCGCAGCAGCATCATGGCCCGGACCACCTCGCGGGGCATGGGCGCGCCCACCCCGGCGGCGTGCGAGCGGATCAGCGCGTGTTGCAGTTCGGCCCGCCGCTCCGGCGCGACGAAGGTGTTGGCCAGCGCCCCGAACCCGGTCGACACGCCGTACACGGGCCGCCCGGCGGCCTCGATGCCGTCCACGATGGCGCGGCTGGTCGCCATCGCCTCCCTGGTGGCCGGGTCGAGGACCACTGTGGCGGTGCCGCGGGCCACCGCGAGGACGTCGTCGGTGGAGATCCCGGTGGGCTGGATGGTCACGTTCGTCATTGGGGAACTCCGTTGCGTATTACCTGGCGGATCAGTGGGACACCGGGCCGGTAGGCCAGGTGCAGGTACGACGGCGCGTCCAGGACGACGAGGTCGGCCCGCGCGCCCGGGGTGAGGACACCGATGTCGTCGCGGCGTAGCGCACGCGCCCCGCCGGCGGTGGCGGCCCAGACCGCCTCCGCCGGGGTCATCCGCATCTCGCGGACCGCGAGGGCCACGCAGAACGGCATCGACGAGGTGTACGACGAGCCGGGGTTGCAGTCGGTGGCCAGCGCGACTGTGACACCGGCGTCGAGCAGCCGGCGGGCGTCCGGGTACGGCGAGCGGGTGGAGAACTCGGCGCCGGGCAGCAGCGTGGCGACGGTGGTGGTGTGCGCGCCCGCGAGCGCGTCGATGTCGGCGTCGGACAGGTAGGTGCAGTGATCCACGCTGGCCGCGCCCAGTTCCACCCCGAGCTGGACGCCCGGGCCGGGGCCGAGCTGGTTGGCGTGCAGCCGTACGCCCAGCCCGACGGCCTGCCCGCAGGCGAGGATGGCGCGGGCGTGGTCCACGTCGAAGGCGCCCCGCTCGCAGAACACGTCGATCCACTTCGCGTGCGGCGCGGCGGCGGCCAGCATCGGCCCGCAGACCAGCCCGACGTAGTCGTCGGGGCGGTCGGCGTACTCGGCGGGCACCACGTGCGCCCCGAGGAAGGTGGTCTCGGTGCTGGTCTCGGCGGCGATCCGCAGCGAGCGGGCCTCGTCGGCGACGGTCAGCCCGTACCCACTCTTGATCTCCATGGTCGTGGTGCCCTGGCGCAGGGCCTCCCCGCGCAGCCGGCGCACGGTGGCCCGCAGGTCGTCGTCGCCGGCAGCCCGTGTCGCGCCCACCGTGGTGCGGATCCCGCCGCCGGTGTACGGCTGGCCGGCCATCCGGGCGGCGAACTCGGCGGCCCGGTCCCCGGCGAAGACCAGGTGGGCGTGGCTGTCCACGAAGCCGGGCAGCACGGCGGCCCCGTCGGCGTCCAGCCGTCGGTCGGCGGCCGGCGCGTACGCGGCCGCGCCGACCCAGGCCACCCGGCCGTCCTCGACCAGCACGGCCGCGTCGCGGCGGATGCCCAGCGGGCCCTCACCGAGGCCGTTGGTGACCAGCTCGCCGATGTTGTCGACCAGCAGGCTGCCGCTCATGCGGAGCCTTCGTTCGTTCGCGACTGCGGGGCTCGCAAACCCGGCTCGCTCCTCGCGCTCACCGGGGAGTCACCGCCTCGATCGACGCCGCCAGCTCGGCCGGCACGTCGACGCTCAGGTGCCGGCCCTCGGCCACCACCACCCGACCGTCCACGACGACCTGGTCGACGTCCGCCGCCCCGGCCGCGAAGAACACGCCGACCGGCGGGACCCCGGCGGTGCGGGCGCTGTCCAGCCGTACCGTCACCAGGTCGGCACGGGCGCCGACGGCGATCCGCCCGGCGTCGGCCCAGCCCAGCGCCGCGTGCCCGGTGGCGCTGGCGGCGGTCAGCAGGTCGACGGTGCTGAAGTGGCCGCGCCGGCGGGTACGCAGCCGCTCGTCCAACTCCACCGCCCGGGCCTCCTCGAACAGGTCGACGACCGCGTGACTGTCGCTGCCCAGGCTCAGCCGGATGCCCGCGTCGGCCATGAGCCGGGCCGGGCCGATGCCGTCGGCGAGGTCGCGTTCGGTGGTCGGGCAGAGGCACACCCCGGTCCGACTGTCGGCGAGCACCGTGATGTCGGCGCTTGACGGGTGGGTGGCGTGCACGGCTGTGGTGTCCGGCCCGAGGACGCCGTGTTCGGCGAGCAGGGCGGTGGGGGTACGCCCGTGCACGGCCCGGCACTCGTCGTTCTCGGCGGGCTGCTCGGAGAGGTGCACGTGCAGGGGCGCCTGCCGGTCGCGGGCCCAGTCGGCGACCGTGCGGAGCTGGTCGGCGGGGACCGCCCGCACCGAGTGCACGGCCGCGCCGACCCGGGCGTGCGCGTCCGTGGGCTGCAACGCCGTCGCCCGCTCGGCCCACCGCGCCGCGTCCCCGTCACCGAAGCGCCGCTGCGGCCCGGCGAGGGGTCGCCCGTCCACCCCCGCGCTCAGGTAGCAGGTGTCCAGCAGGGTGAGCCGGATCCCGGCGTGCGCGGCGGCCTCGACAAGCGCCGCGCCCATCGCGTTCGGGTCGTCGTACGCGCCGCCGTCGGGCCGGTGGTGCAGGTAGTGGAACTCGCCGACGCCTGTGATGCCCGCGAGGGCCATCTCGGCGTAGACGGCGCGCGCCAGGGCGAGGTAGGTGTCCGGGTCCAGCCGGTCCGCGACGGCGTACATCCGGTCGCGCCAGCTGAAGAAGTCACCCCGGCCGCCGTGGGTACGCCCCCGCAGCGCCCGGTGGAACGCGTGCGAGTGCGCGTTGGCCAGCCCGGGCAGGGTCAGGCCGGGAAGCGGCACGGCGTCGGCGTACACCGCCACCCCGGCCGGTGGCCGGCTCCCGGGAGTCAGCGGCGTCACCGCGCTGATCCGGCCGTCCTCGACCTCGATCAGCACGTCGGGCGTGGGTTCGGCGTGCTCGGGCAGCCAGGCGTACTCGGCGAGCCAGCGCGTCGGGGTCAGCGGCATGTCAGCTCCTCCAGCACGCGGGCGAGCGCGCGCACCCCGGCGGCGCAGTCGTCGTCGGTCGCCGCCTCGAAGGGGGAGTGCGACACCCCGGTCGGGTTGCGCACGAAGAGCATCGCGGTGGGCAGGTGCGCGGCGAGCACCCCGGCGTCGTGCCCCGCGCCGGTGGGAAGCACCGGGGCGCCGAGCAGCGTGGCCAGCCGCTTGGCCAGCCCACCGTCGAAGGCGACCAGCGGGGTCACCGACTCCTCGGTGACTGTCACCTCCGTACCGTCGCGGCGGGCCCGCTCGGCGAGCTTGCCGCGCACCGCGTCGACCAGCCCGGTCAGCGTCTCCGGGTCGGCGGCGCGCGCGTCCAGCCAGCCGGTCACCTTCGACGGGATGGCGTTTGTGGCGTTGGGTTCCACGGCGACCCGGCCGACTGTGGCGTGCGCGCCGCGCAGCCGGGCCTCCTTGTTGGCGGCCAGCACCGTGAACGCGTAGGTGAGCATCGGGTCGCGGCGGTCGGCCATCCGGGTGGTACCCGCGTGGTTGCCCTCGCCTACCACGTCGAAGCGCCAGCGGCCGTGCGGCCAGATCGCGCTCGCCACCCCGACCGGCGCATCCGCGTCGACAAGCGCGCGGCCCTGCTCGACGTGCAGCTCCACGAAGGCGCCGAACCGGCCCAGCAGCTCCGGGCGGGCGCCCGCCGGCCGGTCGCCCAGCGCTTCGGCGAAGCTGACCCCGGCCGCGTCGCGCAGGCCGGCCGCGCGGTCGGCATCCAGCGCGCCGGTGAGCAGCCGCGACCCCAGACACGGTACGCCGAAGCGCGCCCCCTCCTCCTCCACGAACGCGGCGAGCACCAGCGGCCGGGTCGGGGTGACGCCCGCGGCGCGCAGCTCGTCCACGGCGAGGAACGCGCTGACGATGCCGAGCGGCCCGTCGTACGCCCCGCCGTGTGGCACCGAGTCGAAGTGACTGCCGGTCAGCACCGCGTCGGAGCCCTCCGGGTCGCCCCAGTGCGCGAAGAGGTTGCCGTTGCCGTCCCCGGTGACCGGGAGGTCCCGCCGTTGCGCCTGGGCGCGGAACCAGGCGCGCAACTCCAGCTCGGTCCCGGTCAGGGCGTACCGCAGGTAGCCGCCGCTGGCGGCGTCCCGCCCGACCGGCGCGATCTCGTCCCACAGCGCCCGGAAACGGCTCGACAGGTCGTCGCTCACGCGGCGCCACCCTCCGCCATCGGCACCCGGACCCCGGTACGCGTGGCGACGTCGCGGGCGATGTCGTAGCCGGCGTCGACGTGCCGGATGACGCCCATCGCCGGGTCGTTGGTGAGCACCCGCTCGATCTTCTGCCCGGCCAGGGCGGTGCCGTCGGCCACGCAGACCTGCCCGGCGTGGATCGACCGTCCGATGCCGACACCGCCGCCGTGGTGGATGGACACCCAGGAGGCCCCGCTGGCCGTGTTGACAAGCGCGTTGAGCAGCGGCCAGTCGGCGATCGCGTCGGAGCCGTCGGCCATCCCCTCGGTCTCCCGGTACGGGCTGGCGACGCTGCCGGTGTCCAGGTGGTCCCGGCCGATGACGACCGGGGCGGAGAGTTCACCGGAGGCGACCATGTCGTTGAACCGCACACCCGCCCGGTCCCGCTCGCCCTGGCCGAGCCAGCAGATCCGGGCCGGCAGGCCCTGGAAGGCGACCCGCTCACCGGCCAGCCTGATCCACCGGGCCAGCGACTCGTTCTCCGGGAACAGCTCCAGGACGGCCCGGTCGGTGGCGGCGATGTCGGCCGGGTCGCCGGAGAGCGCCGCCCACCGGAACGGGCCCCTGCCCTCGCAGAACAGCGGCCGGATGTACGCGGGCACGAAACCGGGGAAGTCGAAGGCGCGCTGGTAGCCGCCGAGCTGTGCCTCGCCCCGGATCGAGTTGCCGTAGTCGAACACCTCGGCGCCGGCGTCGAGGAAGCCGACCATCGCCTCGACGTGCCTCGCCATCGACGCCCGGGCCCGGTCGGTGAACTCGGCCGGCTTCGCGGCCGCGTAGTCGCGGGCGTCGGCCAGCTCCACCCCCACCGGCAGGTACGCCAGCGGGTCGTGCGCGCTGGTCTGGTCGGTCACGATGTCGATCTCGACGCCCCGGCCGAGCAGCTCGGGAAAGACCTCGGCGGCATTACCGACCACGCCGACGCTCAACGCCCGCCGGTCCCGCTTCGCCGCGAGGACCCGCTCGACCGCGTCGTCGAGGGAGTCCGCGACCTCGTCCAGGTAGCGGTCGTGCACCCGGCGGTCCAGGCGGGTCCGGTCCACGTCCACGATCAGGCAGACGCCGTCGTTCATGGTGACCGCGAGCGGTTGCGCGCCGCCCATCCCGCCGCAGCCGGCGGTCAGCGTCAGAGTGCCCGCGAGCGTCCCCGAGAACCGCTTCGCGGCGACCGCCGCGAACGTCTCGTAGGTGCCCTGGAGGATGCCCTGGGTGCCGATGTAGATCCACGAACCGGCGGTCATCTGCCCGTACATGGTCAGGCCGAGCTGTTCGAGACGGCGGAACTCCGGCCAGGTCGCCCAGTCACCGACCAGGTTCGAGTTGGCCAGCAGCACCCGGGGCGCCCACTCGTGCGTGCGCATGACCCCGACCGGGCGACCCGACTGCACAAGCATCGTCTCGTCCTCGCGCAGGTCGGTGAGCGTACGGACCAACGCGTGGTACGACGGCCAGTCCCGCGCGGCCCTGCCGGTGCCCCCGTAGACGACCAGGTCGTCGGGGCGTTCGGCCACCTCGGGGTCGAGGTTGTTCATCAGCATCCGCAGGGCGGCCTCCTGCGGCCAGCCCCGGGCGGTGAGCTGGCTGCCCCGTGCGGCACGGACGGGCTGGGTCATCTCTGGTCTCCTCCGGTCATCCGAGGAACAACTGTCGGCGGGCCGCGGAGGCTTCGAACGCCTCCAGTCGGCGTTGGGTGTCGGCCGGCGCGGCGTCGCAGATCGCCTGCAACAGCACCATGGCCAGGGTCATCGGGGCGGTGTGCAGGTCGAAGACGAGTTGCGCGCCGACCGCCGCGGGCAGCACCACGTCGGCGTGCTCGGTGGCCGGACTGACCGGCGAGTCGGTGATCGCCACCACGGTCAGCCCGGCGGCGCGTGCCTCGCGCAGCGCGTCAAGCGTCTCCCGGGGATAGCGGGGCAGCACGAAGGCGAGCAGGGCGGACGCGCCGGCCTCTGCGGCCTGCTCCAGGCGGTCGGTGAGCAGGCTGCCGCTGTCGTCGAGGACCCGCACGTCGGGGTGCACCTTTGCGGCGAAGTAGGCGAAGTACGCGGCCAGCGGCGCGGCGGCGCGCAGGCCGAGCACCGGCAGCGGGCGGCTGGCGGCGAGCAGCCGACCGGTCTCGGCGATCCGGTCCCGGTCGGCGAGCTGTCCGGCCAGCCGGTCCAGGTTGCCCATCTCGGCGCGTACCGCCTGCTGGAGTTCGTTGCCGGCGTCCGCCGGCCGGCCGGCGGCGGCGGTCAGGTCGCGCAGCCGACGGCGCAGCGCCGGGTAGCCGTCGTGCCCGAGCGCGACGGCGAACCGGGTGACCGACGGCTGGCTGACCCCGGCCAGTTCGGCGACCTCGGCCGCCGACAGGTACGCCACGGCCGGCGCGTGCTGCACGAGGCAGTGGGCGATCCGCCGCTGGGTGGGGGTGAGTCGCACTCCGTCGAACAGGTCCAGCACCTGCTCGACCGACGCTCCTTCATTCACGGCGTGACTCTATGCATGAAAACTTTCAGGGGGCAAGGGTCCGCCCGTCCCACCACCTGTCGCTCCGCCGACCGGCGGGGCGCTGAGATGGCGCCACCTCTGTAGGATCCACGGCGGTTGAGCTAAGGAGTGGCATGCAGCCGGAGAGCCCGTACAGGTACACCCACATGTTGGGCGCGTGTCAGGTTGGGAAGGCCTGGGCCGCAGTGGACGGGCAGGGGCAGTTCGCCACCGTGGCCGTGTTGGACGGGGTCGCCGCGTCCGACGAGCGCTGGCGGGTGGCCTTCGGCAACGCGGCCAACGCCCTGGCCCAGGCGGCCGGCGGTCACCGCTACGCCGACGCCGACCTGACCGCCGCCCACCCGTGGGTCGCCTACCGGGCCGAGGAGGGGCACGCGCCACAGCGGCTCTTCCAGAGCCTCGGCATGGACTACCAGCCGGTGCCCGACCTGCCGGTCTCCGCGCCGCCCACCTCGGCCCCGCCCTCGTCCGCGCCACCCACCCCGCCGGTGTCCGGTGTGCCGCAGCAGGCCAGCGGGCCGCCGCAGTCCCAGACCCCCGAGCTGGTGTCGGAGAAGCCGCAGCTCCCGTGGGCGGTGCACATGTCCCCGGTCTCCGGTCAGCCGGTGTCGGCGTCCGCGCAGCCGGTGTCCGCCGCCCCGCAACCGGTCTCGGCCGCGCCGGCCTCGCCGGCGCCGGCCACGCCCACGCCCCCGCCCGTCTCCGCCGCACCACAGTCTCCGGCGTACGTCGACAGTGGCCCGTCGGTCCCGCCGTTCGACCCGCTCTCGACCTCAGGTGGTCGGCGGATCGCCCCGGTGGCGCGACCGCCGCGCAGTAGAACAGGTCTGTGGGTGGGCGGCATCATCCTGACCGCCGTGCTGGCCGCCGGCGCCGGGTTCCTCGGCGGCGGCGCCCGCGGTGGCGACACGCCGCCCGAGGCCCGCCCGCCGGCCAGCCAGCCCACTCCGCTGTTCGAGAAGACCCAGTACGCCTTGAACAAGGCGAAGTTCGACCCCGACCTGGTGCCGCTCGCCGAGCCCTGGCTCGCCCGGATGGGCGACTGCGCGTCCGACCGGGAGGCGGGTGGCCCGAAGCTGCCGAAGGACGAGAAACGGCACGTCTTCTGCAGGTACGGCAATGTGTTCGTCCACTTCGCGCTCTTCGAGTCCACGACCACGAAGGACGCGGCACGCGCCTACCGCGAGCAGCTCGCCTTCCTCGCCGGCACCCTCTCGCCGGGGATCCGGCAGGGGGCGCGGACCACCGGGGGCGCCAGCGGGGCCACCGGCAGTTACGTCGAGTACGCGGGCAACCCCGGTGACGGGCGTGTCATGTGCGGTATCTGGTGGGATCGGGACGACAGATTGGGCGCGGTGTACTTCGAGACGCCGTGCGAGTCCGGGATCGGCGGCAACTGGGACGCGCTGCGCGACCTGTGGCATCGGAACAGCTGAGCGCCGGGCTGCTGTCCTACCAGAACTCGTAGATGAGGAACGTGGCGGCCGGATAGCGGATCGTGGCCCTCAGCTTCAGGCACGACTCGTTGATCTCGGTGCCCGTCACGAGGTACTTGACGCGGTTCTGCCGGAGGAAGGGACCGCACGGCTCGGTGTTCACCAGGAAGTGGTCCGCCGCCGTGAGGGTGAAGGTGGTCGTCACCATCACGGCCGGATTCCGGTCGAACGTGAACCAGACGTGCGCGTAGCGGTTGACGACGTACTCCTGCTGGCCCTGCGCGGCGGCGGCCCGCCAGAGCTGCGACTGTGGGTACGCGAAGACGCCGGACAGGGACGGGGCGCCGTTCATGGCGGCGAAGTTCTGGACGATGCCCACCTCGGCCGCCCACCTGGCATCCGGATCGTCGGCGGCGATGGCCCTGATGGACCGGGACAGCGGTGTCTGGGTCAGGATGGCCGTGCCTCGGTAGAGCGGGTGGATGAAGGCCGTCATGGCTACCGAGAAGGCCAGCAGGACCGACGTGGCCCAGGTGAAGCGGCCTCGTAGCGCCAGATACACCACCAACGGCACCGGGACGAGCGACAGGACGAAGCCGCCGAGGTCCAGAAAACCGGGGAAGGCCCGCACCACGTGCAGGCTGAGCAGGGCCTGGACGAGCAGCAGCGCGAGCGTGTAGCCGATGACGACGGTACGAGCCGGCAGCGCCGACCGTTGGTCGCGGAGCAGTCGGACGATCAGCGCCATCCCGATGAAGTTGAGCAGGCCGATGCCGATGAGCAGCCGCGTGTGCGGCACCCGGTCCAGGAACAGCAGCCTGCCCCACGCGTCAAGATGGGACACGAACAGCCAGGCGAGCGCCCCCAGGAACGCGAGGTTGACCAGCAGCAGGGGCCAGTCGACGACGCGTCCGCTCCGGTGTGACCGGTACAGCAGGTAGAGACACGGCACGGTCAGGTACGGCAGGACGAGCAGGAAGTTGGAGTTCTCGCTCTGGTTGGTCAGGCCCTTCTCGGGGATGGTGTACTGGGCGGCCGAGCGGCTGGACTCCAGGCCCAGGCTGGTGTGTCCGGAGAACAGGTGGGCCAGGTCGAACCCCCCACTGCGGGTGAGCCGCTGACCCGGGTAGGCGGTGTGCAGGACCGCGTTGACCGCCTCCAGCCGGGTGGCGACGAACAGGCCGATCAGGATGCCCGCGACCAGGATCGACATCGCGACGAGGAGCAGGTGACGCCGCAGAGGGCCATGCGGCGCGACGTGCCGCTCGACGAGATGCCCCAGGCAGAACGCGGCAAGCGCCAGGGCGCAGGGGATCTGGAAGGGCGGATAGAGGACGAGAGCGAAACAGGTGAGCAGGTACGCCAGCAGCGCCGCCCAGGCGACGGTGGCGAGCAGCCGGGACGACCGCAGCATGAGGACGAACACCGTCGCGATGAACAACGCGTAGTACAGAGGCCCGACGGTGATGTACTGGTACCACCACTGCACGAACGGGCTGAAGAGAAGCGTCAACGACAGTCCGGCCGCGAGCCAGCGCTGGCCCGGCATCAGCACCAGTACGAAGAAGTAGCCACTCAGGATGAGCAGCACCGCCATGACCCACCACTTGAACGCGAAGGCGTGGTCGAGCGGCAGCACCAGGAACGCCAGGTTGTGCGGCCGGAAAGCCGCCGACCAGTCCTTGTACGGCACATCCAGGACCAGGGAGACGTCCGCGCCCTGCCCGACGTTCGGGTTGATCCGGGGGTAACCCGCGGCGTCCTGCGCGATGGTCAACTGGGTGTTCACGATCCACTCGTCCGACCGGATCGACTGTGGATCATTGATCAGCAGGTTCGCGTCGGGCTGTGAGCCGTAGAGCATCGACTGGTAGACGCCTATCGACGAGCCGCTGATCTGAAGGACGGTCGGCAGCGCCAGCAGGACGGCGAGCAGGGCCGGGAAGAACCAGATGCCGCGTACGAAGGTGCGGCCGAGCCGCGCGACCCGGTCGCGGACGTCCGGCGGCGTCGCGGAGGGGAGCGGACCGCCGGTGGTCGTCACTGCCATCGGAGCCCCTCTCGTCATCGCCGTCAGCATTCGCTGCCGCTCTCAGCGGCCGTTCGGCACCGCGGAGCCGATCATCCGTGCCGCCTGACGGTGCCGGCGCGGCGCCGGCGGCAGTCCGGTCAGGAACTCCGGGAACATGCCGAAGAACGTCCGGGCGCTGCGCAGCTCCAGTGTGTGGGCCCGGGACCAGCGGAACGAGTTCGTCGCCCGGCCCCAGTGGTGGGTCCACCGGACGTCGCCGAGCAGTGCCACCTGGAGTCCGTTGCGCCAGGCGCGCAGACCCAACTCGTGGTCCTCGTAGTAGAGGAAGAACCGCTCGTTCCAGCCGCCCAGGTCGACGAAGTCCCGGGTCCGTGCGGCGACCGCGGCGCCCATGACCCAGGCCACCCAGATCGCCCCGCCGGGAGCGGCCGTCAACCGGTACGACGCGTGCAACCGGGACAGCGGCCAGACCTTCCGGTTGCCCAGTTTGGCGGTGGCGTAGGGAAAGCCGCGGCCGTTGGGCTGCGGGACGCCGTCCGAGGAGAGCAGTTGCGGCGCTGCCAGGCCGCCGTGCGTGTCGAGGTGTGCCTGAAGGACGTCGAACCCCTCGGTCGGGTTGATCTCCAGATCCGGGTTGGCGAACAGGACGTACTCGCCCGAGACCTGACGCAGCCCGATGTTGTTGGCCCGGGAGAAGCCGACGTTCTCCGGTAGCCGGATGACCCGGGCGCCCAACCTCTCGGCCACCGCCGCCGAGTCGTCGGAGGAACAGTTGTCGACGACGACCCACTCGTACGGTCTGGTTTCGCCCCGCCAGCACTCGCGCAGCGTCTGCGCCGAGTTGTAGGTGACCGTCACGACACTCCAGCGTCGTCCTGTCATCACGCTCTCCGAACTGTCAGGTAGCTGAGCAGGGTGGCGAAGCCGAACCGCTCGCCCGGCCACTGGCGGCGGGCGCGCGGCGCACCCCGAAGGCCTTCGCCCACCCCGCGCAGGAACGGGCGCAGCAGGCCCTGACGCACACGGCGGACGGCGAGCGCGAGGTGCGCCAGGGCCAGCACCGGCATCGCGACCATCATCATTGGCCGGGTGAAGGTGCGGGCCGCGACCAGGAGCCGGTTGCGGGCCAGCAGGTAGGCGCGGAACGCCTGCAACGTGTGATCGCCCTGCACGCTGTGGCCGCCCGCGTGCGGCAGCATCAGCTCCAGTCGGCGGGTGCGCACCCCGGACGCGTAGAGGCGGAAGGCGAGGTCGGCGTCCTCACCCCAGGCGAACAGGTGCTCGTAGAAGCCCCCGAACCGTTGGAACAGCTCGACCGGGAAGACGGCCGCGCCGCCCGACGGGCCCAGCGGGCCTCTGGACGCCGTGGCCGGCCGGTCGATGAACAGCGAGATCGGATTCAGGTCGATGCCGACGTACTCGCCGCCGTGCATCGACAGGCCGACCGCGATGGGGACGTCGGGCGCCTCGGCGATGGCCGCGCAGATCGTCGCCAGGGCGCCCTCGGGCAGCCAGACGTCCGGATTCAGCAACAGGACGTGGCTCGTCGTCGTACGCGCCACCGCCCGGTTGCAGCCGATCGCGAAGCCCGGATTCGCGGCGTCGGGCAGGTACTCGTAGCGGTCGTCGTCCAGGTGGTCGGCGATGACCTTCTGGCCGCCGTCCTCCGGCGAGTTGTCGGCGAAGAGAAACCGCACCGGCAGGCCGTCGGCACTTCGTACCCAGGTCGGCAGCGTCTCGGTGAGCATGCCGGCGGACCGGTAGAGCACCGTGACGACGGTCAGCGTTTCCACGTCGGCATCACCAGCTTGGGCCAGGCCGGCAGCGCCAACCTGGACGGATTGCTGACCAGGTAGAACGCGATGATCCCGGGCACGAGAGACAGCCAGAACGGCTGGATGACCGGATAGAACTCGTAGACGCCGAAGGTGGCGTAGTAGATGAGGAACGCGCGCCCGATGTGGTGCGCCGGGCTGGGGACCTCGCTGAGCCGACGTTCGGCGAAGCCGACGACCAGCCCGGTGAGGACCAGGGCCACTGCCGCGCCGACCGGTCCGAAGTCCATCAGTGGCACCGCCACGAAGGTCGCGGTGTTCATGTAGAACGGCTGGCTGAGCCCACCGGTGATCTGGTACAGGTCGACCGGCCCGAGAAGTCGCTCGCCGACCGAGCCGGTGAAGGTCAGCGAGTATCGACCCCACGCTGGCTCGTACTCGTCCCGGTGCTCCCAGAGCCGGCCGAACGTCTCCACCGACGAACTGAGCGACAGGTCGAGGGACCCCACACTCGTGGAGATCGGGTTGCCGCCGTACTGGGCCCGGAACTGGTCCTCGAAGGTGCCGGTGCCGGCCAGGGTGCGCTGACCGCCCAGGTAGACGGCGCCGCCCACTACGCCGAGGCCGACCAGGACCACGACCAGGGCGGCGATCTGCCGCTGCCGGACACTCATGCCGCCCGACTCGCGTCGCGTGGAGAGCGCCGCGACGAGCGCCGGGACGATCCCGACCAGGACCGAGTTCTTGCTGGCTCCGAGTGCCGCCCCGAACGTGAAGACCACGACCAGGAGCAGGTACCGCCAGCGGGCCTCGGACCTGCCGTTGAGGACCCGCAGGAGAGAGATCGCCATGCCGAGCGTCCAGGCCTCGGCGAGCAGACCCACGACGATGTTCGACCGGAGGCCGAGTTCGGCGCGGGCGACGTCCGGGTTGTCGGCGAAGAGCGGAGGTACCGCACCGTGGAACTTCAGCGCCCCCCCGACGATCGCGATGGCCAGCACGACGAGCAGAAAGCCCGTGAGGCGCCGGTCCGACGGCCACCGCAGCGTGGGGCGCGGCTGCCGGCTCGCCTCGACGATCGCGGGGTCAAAGGCCCGGTCCCGGCCCGCCGGTTGGATCCACCACAGTGGCTGCGCCTTCGGCGGCTCGGCGACGGCGGGCCGACCACGGCCGGCCAGCCACCGACCGGCGTACCAGGCGGCGAGGAAGCAGCCGACGAAGACCCCGAGCACCGGGATCACGGCGCGGCCGGCCGGGGAGTCGTAGGGGCCTGGAACCGTGATCACCGCGAGGAAGACGAGTGCCCACGCGGCGGAACACACCGCGAGCCACAGGGCGGACCGCGCCGCGATGACCGCGACGGCCGCGAACGCCGCCACCACTCCGGCTGCCGGGTTGACCACGAAGATGGGTACGACGACGGCGGCCGCGGCCACCCAGAGTCCGACGGTCAGGTACTTCTGGAAGATCATTTTGCGTTCCTCGTGAGGAGTGACCGGTACAGGCTCTGCCACCGCTGGACGCACCGGTCGAAGGCGTACTCCTTCGCGTACCGGTCCGCGACGGCGCGCCGCTGCTCGACGGTGGTCGCCGTGACGGCCTGGCGGATCGCGGCGGCGATCGACGACGGGGTGAGGGCGCTCTGGAATGCCAGCGTTCCGGCTGCGTGCCGGGTGACCTCGGCGAGACCTCCCACCCCGGAATGGACCACCGGTACGCCAAGGGACAGCGCCTCGAGGGCGCTCAGGCCGAAGGCCTCGACCCGGGAGGGGACGACGAGGCAGTCGATCTGGCGCAGGAAGTCGGCGGCGTCGACCCGGCCGACAGTCTCCACGTTCGGTCGGGCGGCCAGGGCCAGTGCCCCGCTGCCGGCGACCCTGAAGTCGGTGTCCGTCATGATCGACGCGACCTCGGGTATCAGGTCGACGCCCTTCTCCGGCTCCAGCCGGCCCAGATATCCCACCACGGTCCGCCGGGACCTGTGCGGCGTCGGCGCCGGAGCGGGCCAGGCCGCCGGAAGGGGATTGGGGATCAGGTGGACGTTCCGGACACGGCCACGGTTGCGCAGCTCGTCGGCCTCGAACTGCGACACGGCCACGCTCGCGTGCGGACGTAGCCGACGCATGACGAGGTCGAGCGTGATGTTGGACTGGATGCTCGCCCTGCGCTTCACCGATGGCGCCGTGTCGAGGAACTGCCACAGGCTGGTGTGCATGGTGACCACCAGTGGGGTGCCGGGGCGCTCGGTGGCCAGGGCGGCCCGCGAGTGCATCGCCGCGGACAGCAAATGCGCACACACCACGTCCGGTTTGACCTCCTCGACGAGACGCCTGAGCGAACGGGCGTACCCCAGGTCGACCCGACGGGTGGCGCTGAGGTCGACCCACGGGACTCCGGAGTCCCGTAGGGAGGCGCCCACCTCGTCGTCGGAGGTGGCGGCGACGACGTCGACGCCGGTCCGGGCGTGTGCGGGAATGATCTGCGTCAGGATCCGCTCCGCGCCGCCGAACTGGCGTCGGCCCGACCCGCCCGTGGTGCAGACGAACAGCACCTTCATCGGGTACGCAGTCCCTCGATGGCGCCCCGTGCGATCGCCCGCCGTACCGGATTCGGTCCGACGGCGGCCCGCAGCAGAACCCCGACCACGAAGGCCGTGCTGGCGATCTGCCCCCGTCGACCGGCCAGCTGCCGGGTGGCGCGGATGAACTCACGCGTCCGCCGCTGGGAGATTTCCTCCTCGGTCCAGCGCCGCCGGGCGGTGGCGTCGTCCTCGTGCATGATCACCGCATCGGGCACGTACGCCAGGCGCAAGCCCCGTTGCTGCACCGCCCAGCACAGGCGCATGTCCTCGCCGTAGAAGAACGACGTCTCGTCGACGCCGCCGATCGCGTCGAGTGTGCTCCGACGCAGTGCCACGAACGGCCCGGTCAGCCAGTCCGCCTTCGCCGGCTCAGCGATGATCCGCAGGTTGGGCAGGACCATGCTCAGTCCGGTGGCGTGGGCGAGCCCGACGGGAACGCTCAGGAAGCGGCCGCCCTCGGTCTGGGCGACGCCGGACGGGGTGACGACACCGGGGAAGGCGGCACCCACCGCAGGATCGTCGAGTGCCCGCAGCAGGCGCTCCACGGCCCCCTCGTGCACGAGGATGTCGTTGTTCGACAGGATGACGTTCGCCCTGGTGGTGTGCCGGACGCCCAGGTTCATCCCCCGCGCGTAACCCAGGTTCGAGCCGGACTGGACGTAGCGGACGCCCTGCTGGGCGCAGAACTCGTCGAGCGCCTGCCGGATGTCGTCCGAGCTGCCGTTGTCGACAACGATGATCTCCGCCTCGCGGGGCAACGACAGGACGCAGGCGCGTGTGCGGTCGTAGTCCTCCCAGGCGAGGACCACAATCGAGACATCCAACTCATACCGTCCCAGGGGTTCGCGGCCGCGACTGTCGCAGGCTCGCACGGGAGATGAAGGCGTGTACGGCGTAGGCGAGCGACGAGGCGAGCGCTGCCCCGATCACCCCGGCCACCGGGATGACCGCGAAGTAGGCGACGAGCGCGACGACCAGGGTGATGACCGCCGCGACAGTCGTCGCTCTCTCTCCCCGCTTCTTCAACAGCACAGAACTCCAGGTCTTGCCGGCCGCGGCGGCAAGCGTCCCCGGCAGGAGGCACAGCCCGAGGATCCAGGCGAGCCGGTACTCCGGTCGCAGGAAGCCCAGCACGGCCAGTGCGGCCACGGCGGCCAGGGCCACCGGAACCGCCGACCGGACGACCGGCCCGGCCCGGTGTGCCGAGGGGTCGACGTTCCGGTCGGCGAGAATCCGCTGAGCGCGCACCACGGCACCGGCCTGTGCGAATTCCAACGCCGCGACCGCCAGGGCGTACACGCCGAGCGGCCCGGCTCCGACGAACCTGGCCACCAGAATCTGGTTGAACCGCAGCGTCATCATCTGCGCGAAGATCCCGGTGTGCAGGTTGCCGACCGCCCGCAGGTCGGAGCGGTAGTCCAGAGCCTCGGCCGTGGGCGCGGGCGTGGGCCCGACCCGCCTGACCATTCCCAGCACCAGGGCGCACACGGCGAACGCGCTGACCCACTGGACGGCGAGCCAGACGACACTCCACAGGCCGCCGTCGAGGTGCCCGGTGGCGAAGAGCACCAGGTAGCCGCCGACGAGGACCGCGCCGCTCGCGGCACGCATCGAGTAGACGGCCAGGAAACCCCGCTGGCGCAACGCGATCGACGAGACTGTGTTGAAGATCGTCAGACCCACGGCGGAGCCCACACCGACCAGGTAGCCGCCGATTCCACTCAGCGCCGTCAGCAGCGCGGCGGCGACGGCGGAGAGAAGCACCGAGGCCACGAACATCGCGAG
This sequence comes from Micromonospora orduensis, assembly GCF_006228125.1. GTDB lineage: Bacteria > Actinomycetota > Actinomycetes > Mycobacteriales > Micromonosporaceae > Micromonospora > Micromonospora orduensis. Next base: position 43,419 of record NZ_VDFY01000106.1, read on the forward strand.
GACCCACGCCCGCCCACGGGAGAAGACCCAACCCGCCGGACGCGACAACAGAAAGGTGTCCAGCGACAGCCCACCGACGGCCGCACCCAGCGTGGCGCTGACCATGTTCGCGGAGAGTTCACCGCGCTCGGCGGCGGGCAGGGTCACCGACACGACCGCCGCCAGGCCGGTCAGACCCAGAGCCGCGAGGTACAGGCGCTCCGGCGCGACGAGCCGCCGGAGCAGACCGGGCGAGGAAGAATCGGTGGCACCATCCGGACCGGGGTCGTTCGCCGACGACTGACCAGCGTTGGACACCGAAACGCTCTTCACTGGTCTCCCCCGGGTGGTGCGGCGCACCGGCGGGGACGACGAGGTCCACACCGCTGGCAATGTCTACCCGAACGCTCCGGCACCCGCAACCAGGTCGACGGCTCCACCCCGGAGCCTGCGCGCGGCGGGTGCGGCGGTTCAACGCCCGCCGCCACGGAACACCTCCGCGACCGTACGCAGCACCACCTTGACGTCCAACCACAGTGACCAGTTCTCGATGTAGTAGTTGTCGAACCGGGCCCGGTCGGAGATCGGGGTGTCGCCCCGCAGGCCGCTGACCTGCGCGAGGCCGGTGAGCCCCACGGGAACGCGGTGCCGTGCCGCGTAGGTCGGGTACTCGGCGGAGAACTTCTCGACGAAGTACGGCCGCTCCGGCCGCGGACCGACCACGCTCATGTCGCCGCGCAGGATGTTCCACAGCTGGGGCAGCTCGTCCAGTGAGGTCCGGCGCAGGAACCGGCCGATCGGCCCGACCCGGTGGTCGTACGCGATGGACCACCTGGTCTGCGACTCGTGTTCGTTCACCGGGTGCATGGTCCGGAACTTGATGACGTTGAACGGCCTGCCGTACCGGCCGATCCGCTCCTGGTGGAAGAAGATCCCCGGGCCACCGTCGACGAACGTGGCGATCGTGCAGAGCAGCAGCAGCGGACTCATCAGGATGAGCGCGAACCCCGCGAACACGATGTCGGACGCCCGTTTGATCGCCCAGCGGGGACCGGTAAGCGCGATGTCCCTGATCTTGACGATCGGAAACGCTCCGATGTGGTCCGGGTAGCCGCTGTGCGAGCGGGACCCCCACAGGCGGGGCACCGCCCAGAGGTCACAACGGGAGCTGCGGGGACGCAGCAGGGTCTCCATCAGAGTGGACTCCTGGCAGTCCGGATCGGCGATGACCAGCACCTCGCACTCCAGCAACCGGACGAGGTGTTCGAGGTCGGACAGGGTGCCGCTCAACGGCAGCACCTCGGTGTCCTGGCGGGACGGGGCGTCGACGCAGCCGACGAACCGCAGGCCGTACTGCGGGTAGCGGCGCAGCAGGCGGGCGAGTTCGACGCCGATCGGCCCGCCCCCGACGATTATCGCGTTGTGCTCCGCCCAGCGACGCTTGCGGGACAGGACGGTGAACGCCCGGCTGGCCGCCCGCCCGAGGATCACGAGCCCCGCCGACAGCGCGACGCCCCGCATGAACCCGCCCACGTACGTCACCGACGAGTGGCGCTCCGCCGCGATGATCGCCACGATCGCGGCGGAGGCCAGCAGGCGCCCGCAGAGGCCGGGCAACTCGTCCAGGATGCTCACGTGCCGGCGCGGCCGGTAGAGGCCTCCGGCCGTGAAGAGGGCCACCGTCAGTGCGGCGTTGGCAAGCGTGCCCTTCCAGTAGTCGTGGCTCAGCACCAGCGGGGCGACCAGCGCGACGACGTCGACGGGCGCGGTCACCATCCACGCCCGCAGCCACCGGGTACGCGACGACGTGCGGGACCGGGCGTACGGCAGGACGGCGGTGGTGCTCAGGCCGGCCGGCTCCGTCCCGGTCTCCGGCTGCCGGGTCGGGGGCACGAGGGATGCGCTGGTCGTCGGCTGACTTGACACTGTGGACCTCCCCGTGATCGCCCGTGTGGAGACCGCGACCAGAACGGCGACCGAACGTCAGGCTCGGCCGGGACGCGCCACCGTGGTCGGCGGGCACTACTGCGCGGCGGACAGAATCTCCGGCACGTTGTCGCTCCGGACCGCCTCGAAGACCTGTGCGGCCTTCTCCTTGTCGGCCAGGACCACGCTCTCGCCGCCGATCGTTCCGGTGCCCTTCGTGGGGCAGGTCAGGAACGTCAGGTTGCCGCTGCGCAGCTCCCGAAGATCGGTGGCGAGATCCAGCAGGTTCAGCGACTTGTCCACCGCCACCGCGTCCGCCGTCGCCTTGACGAACGAGTTGAGTTTGGCCGGATTGGCGAGCGTGCCGCCGGACGCGGCCTTGTCCAGGATCGCCTTGATGACCTGCTGCTGGTGCCGGATGCGGGCAAAGTCGCCGTCGGCGAAGGCGTGGCGTTCCCGGGCGTAGTCGAGCGCCGCGGCGCCGTCCATCCGCTGCCGACCGGCGGCGAACGTCCGGCTGCCGTTGAGCGCGTACAACGTGGTGAAGCCCTTCTCCACGTCCACGTCGATGCCGCCCAGGGCGTCCACGATCTCCTTGAAACCGCCGAAGTCGACAATCGTGACGTGGTCGACGCGGACCCCGGTGAACTTCTCCACCGTCTGCACCATCAGCGGAATCCCACCCCAGGCGAACGATGCGTTGATCTTCGCGTCCCGTCCGCCGCGACCCTGCGCCGACTTCGGCACGTTCACCCAGGTGTCCCGGGGGATCGAGATGAGCTGGGCGCTGGAGTGGTCCTTCGGAATGTGGGCCAGGATGATGGTGTCGGTACGGGAGCCCGAGTCGCTCTCCGGGTCCCGCGAGTCGCTGCCCAGGATCATGATGTTCATGGCGCCCTTGGCCTTCTCGACCACCGGCGGGCGCTCGGCCTCCGGTACGCCGTCGAAGGCGTCCACACGCTCGATCCCGTTGTTGACCGAACGGTAGTAGAGCCCTCCGGCGAGCACGCCGCCACCGGCGAGCAGCACCAGAACCGCGAGGGTGATCAGCACGGCCTTCTTCCACCGGCGGCGCTTCGGTGGTGCCTCCTGCGTCGGCTCCGATGGTGGCTGTGCCTCGATGAACTGGGTCTCGGGCTCCGCGTGCTCCTGGCGATACCGCATGAACTCCGATGCTACTGATTGCGGGTTCCGCTCACGTACCCCGGAGGCGGTCCACATGGGTCCGTTTGACGACTGAAATCTTTTCCCGACCAGCGGTGCCCCGGACCTGGTATGAAACAGCCGTGGACCCATCGAAGCTGCGCCGGGCCATCGCCCGTACGCCCCTCGCGCCCGTCGCCGCCTTCCCCAAGCGGTTCGCCCGGGTCGCCCGCCACGACGCCCGGGTGCTCCGCGTCTCCGCCCGCTGGCTGGTGACGTCCCGCGAGCACCACAACTACACGTACGAGCTGACCAAGCTCAGCCGCCAGCACCTGGCCTGGTTCGTCAGCGTGGTCTGCGACCAGCCGGTCAAGCAGGTCCGCGCGTGGATCGACGAGATCGAGTCCGACCAGGCGCTGCGCCAGCACATCGAGCGGGCCACCGCCGGCGCCGCCCGCCGCGGCCTCGCCGACAGGCGGGTGCGCTACGCCCGCCGGGTCGGCTGGTACGCGATCGTCCGCGCCACCCGGCCCGCGCACGTGGTCGAGACCGGCGTCGACAAGGGGCTGGGCACCTGCGTGCTGGCCGCCGCCCTGCTGCGCAACGCGCAGGAGGGCCACCCGGGTCGGGTCACCTCGCTGGACATCAACCCGGAGGCCGGTTACCTCGCCGCCGGCGCGCCCTGGTCCGAGGTCGTCGACCTGGTGATCGGCGACTCGATCACCTCGATCGGGGCGCTGGACCGACCGGTCGACCTGTTCCTGCACGACAGTGACCACAGCCGCGCGCACGAGAAGCGTGAGTTCGACGCGGTGGAGCCGAAGCTCGCCCCCGGCGCGATCCTGCTCACCGACAACGTCACAAGCACCAACGTGCTCGCCGAGCACGCCGAGCGCACCGGCCGACGGTTCCTCGCCTACCGGGAGAGCCCGGCCAACCACTGGTATCCGGGCGACGGCATCGGCGTGGCATGGTAGGCGGGTGCGGCTGAGCTCGATCCACACGTACCCCGTCAAGGGTTGTCACCGGGTCGACCACGACGGCGCGTTCGTGCAGGCGTGGGGCCTGGCCGGCGACCGGCGCTGGATGGTGGTGGACGCCGACGGCGTCGGCGTCACCCAGCGGGAGACGACCCGGCTGGTCGACCTGCGCGCCAGCGTGCGCCCGGGCGGTCTGACGCTGCGCGCCGACGGGCGGCCCGACCTCGACGTGCCCGAGCCCGCCGGTGGCGAGCCGGTGCTGGTGCGGACCTTCCGCAAACGCGAGCTGCGGGTCCCCGCCATGGCGGCTGGTCCGGCGGCCGACGCCTGGCTCGGCGCGCTGCTCGGCCGGCAGGTCCGGCTGGTCTGGCTGGCCCGGCCGACCCGCCACCTGCCCGTCGAGAGCCGTGAGTACGACACCGGCGACCAGGTCGGCTTCGCCGACGCCTACCCGCTGCTGCTGACGAACGCCGCCTCGCTCGGCGCGCTCAACGGCTGGCTGGCCGAGGCGGGGGAGGAGCCGGTGCCGATGACCCGGTTCCGGCCCAACCTGGTGGTCGACGGCGCGCCGGCCTGGGCCGAGGACGGCTGGGCCGGCCGGTCGCTGCGCGTCGGCGGCCTGCGGATGCGCGCCGCCGGGCCGTGCGACCGCTGCGTGGTGACCACCACCGACCAGGAGACCGGGGTACGCGCGAAGGAGCCCCTGCGCACCCTCGCGCGCCACCGCAACATCCGGCAGAAGCTCCTGTTCGGGCTGCACGTCGTGCCGATCGACGGTGGACCGTTGGCGGTGGGCGACCGGGTCGTCGTCGAGCCCTGACCGGCGGGCCTGTCGCCGCCGGCACGCCCCGGTCACCGTCCGTCGACGCTGTCTTAGCTTTGGCTTAGCCCGCTTGTCCGGGCACTGGCGGGTCCGGCACCATCGCCGTCGTGACGGACGGAAGCGCTCCCGCGGTCGTCGACATCGACATCGACCTGGACCGGGTTCCCGACGACCGGCCCGCGTCCTCGCCCGGTCCGCTGCCCTGGCTGGTCGCCGCCGGCGTCACAGTCCTCGCGGCGACGCTCGGGCTCAGCCTGGCGCTGCGCTCCGGCTCGGCCCCGGCCTGCGCGGCCGGCCGCACACTCGGCGCCGCGCCGCCCACCGGCACCGCCACGCACAGCGGCAAGGCCACCTTCTACGACTCCAACGGCGCCGGCGGCAACTGCTCGAACCCGGCCGCGCCCGCCAACCGGCTCTACGTCGCGCTCGGCCCGAGCGAGTACGCGGCAGGCGCCGCCTGCGGCGGCTTCCTCGACGTGACCGGCCCGAAGGGCACCGTCCGGGTCCTCATCATGGACCAGTGCCCGGAGTGCGAACCCGGCCATCTCGACCTGTCCCGGGAGGCGTTCGCCCGGATCGCCAACCCGGTCCAGGGCCTCGTCCCGGTCACCTACCGCGCGGTGGTCAACCCGCCGCTGCCCGGCCCCCTCACCTTCCGGATCAAGGAGGGCGCGTCGCAGTTCTGGTTCGCCGTCCGGGTCGGTAACCACGGCAACCCGTTGCGCGCCGTCGAGGTCCGCCAGGGCGACAGCGGCCCGTGGCGGTCGACAGCCCGGCAGGACTACAACTATTGGCTGATCCCCTCCGGCGCCGGCGCCGGACCGTTCAGCGTCCGGGTCAGCGACGTGTACGGCAACCGGACCACCGCCTCGGGGATCCGGATGGCGCCCGGCCAGGTCCAGACCAGCGCGGTCCGGATGTACGGGACCGGCGCGTCGACCAGTTCGCGGAAGTCCGCCTCGGCCCGGCCGTCCGCCACCCGGGCCGCCGCCACGCCGACACCGGCCCGCTCGGTCGAGGTCGCGAGGGCGAGCGCGCCGCCCGCCGAGAGGCCGTCGACCCGTCCGGCCGGGGCGACCGCGCGGTGGTGCGGCTGACCGGGCGGTCAGTCGGCTGGTGTCAGGTCGAGCCACATGAGGATCTCGTCCCGGTCGTCACCGGGCGCGACCCGCAGCGCCCCCGGCAACCGGCCGACCTCCCGGTACCCGAGGCGGCGGTAGAACCCGTCCAGCCCCAACCCGTCGCGCACCGTCAGGTGCAACGCCTCGTGGCCCATCTCCCGACCCAACCGGGTGGCCTCCCGCATCAACGCCGCGCCATATCCGCTGCCCTGGGCGTCGGGGTGCACCATCACCCGCTTCAGCACACACCAGTGCGCCTTGAGCCCGAACCGGTTGTCGCAGAAGATCAGCACGGCGACCAGCCGCGCACCGTCGTACCCGAGCAGCAGCCGGTCCGGCCCCTCGGTGATGTCCACGAAGGTCGGGTCGGCGATCGTACGGACGTCGGCCGCGGTGACCGGCGGCACGAAACCCACCGCACCGCCGGCGTTGCTGGCGTCCGTCCAGAGGGCGACGATCTCGGTACGCAGGCTCGGCGTCAGGTCGGGGTCGAGGACGAAGCGCAGACTCACGCCGCCCATCCTGACCCGGCGACCAGGCCCGCGACCCGCGACAGTGACGCGTTTGACAACGCGCTCTGACCGAACTTGTGTGGGGCCGGCGGGATTCGAACCCGCACTGGTACGGACCTAAACCGCATGCCTCCTGCCGTTGGGCTACGGCCCCCTGAAGCTGTACTCCACCAGCATCCACGGCCATTCTTGCCGACGAGGCAGTCGTCTGCCTATTCGGAAGCCAGTGGGAGTAACCGCGTCAGGATCGTAGACCACCTCGGCATCGACGCGGGTAGGCCTTCGCTGCCCAGCGTACGTGGAGGTCTGGCTGTGGCAGTTGGGGCACATACGCCTCGGTTGTGCGCCTGCCCCGTGAAGTGCGACGTGTCGATGCCAGATCTCTTGAGCTGGCGGCTGATGTGGGCGTGTTAGCCACCACTGACGCGTACGCCGAGCAACCGCATCACCTCGGTGATGTTGCGCACTGCGGCGGCCGCTTGCGCGAGCGCCTCGGGCGTGTACTTGTACCGAACCATTGACGCACGGTAGCGGGCTGGTATGACAGGTCAGTCCAGGCCGAGGTCGCGGCGGAGCTTGGCGACGTGCCCGGTGGCCTTGACGTTGTAGAGCGCCCGTTCGACCTTGCCGTCGCCGTCGATGACGAAGGTCGAGCGGATCACCCCGGTCACGGTCTTGCCGTAGAGCTGCTTCTCGCCGTACGCGCCGTACGCGGTGAGCACCGCCTTGTCGACGTCCGACACCAGCGGGAAGGTGATCGCGTCGCGGTCGCGGAACTTCGCCAGCTTCTCCGGCTTGTCCGGGGAGATGCCGACGACCTCGTAGCCGGCCGCCTGAAGGGAGGCGAGCGAGTCGCGGAAGTCGCAGGCCTGCTTGGTGCAGCCGGGGGTCATGGCCGCCGGGTACGCGTACAGGACGACCTTGCGGCCGCGCAGGTCGGCGAGGGAGAGCTGGTCGCCGGTGTCGGTGGGCAGGGTCCACTCGGGGGCGGGGTCACCGGGGGAGAGGCGGTCGGGCGTGGTCATGGCCCGACCCTACCGCCGGGCCGCGCGGTGCTGTCGCCGCCGCCGCGCCAGGGACGCGACAGACCGGCGACGCCGGGGCGGCGCAAGGTGATCAAGACCATGCCTTGTTGCCAGACTCTGGCAACAACGAGGTTGGGGAAATAGGCTGACCCGGTCGGCCCCGCACGGGTCCGCTGACGCTGGGAGGTCGCGTGGAGACACTGGCGATGCACATCTCGAACGGGATCATCAACGGTCCCGTCGCGGCGGTCTTCGCGGCACTCGCACTTGCCGCGCTCACCTTCTGCGTCCTGCGCGCTCGACGCGACCTGGACGACCGGCTGGCGCCGATGGCGGGCCTGGTGGCCGCGTTCATCTTCGCCGTCCAGATGCTCAACTTCCCGATCTTCACGGCCGGGGTCAGTGGCCACCTGCTCGGTGGCGCGCTCGCCGCCATGCTGGTCGGCCCGTGGGTCGGCGCGCTCTGCGTGGCAGTCGTCCTCGTCGTCCAGGCGCTGATCTTCGGAGACGGCGGCGTGGCGATGCTCGGCCTCAACATCACAAACATGGCGCTGCTCGGCACCGCCGCGGCGTACCTGCTCATCGCCCTGCTGCTGAGGGTGCTTCCCCGTACGCCCGCCGGCCTGGCGGTGACCGCCTTCGTCGCCGCGATGCTCAGCGTGGTCGTCGCGTCGCAGGGCTTCGTCGTGCAGTACTGGCTCGGTGGCACCACCGACCTGGGCGGCAACCTGGCCGGGCTGGCCGGCACGATGGCCGGCGTCCACCTGCTCATCGGCATCGGTGAGGGCCTGATCACCGCGACCACCGTGCTCACCGTCGCGAAGGTGCGCCCCGACCTGGTGTACGCGCTGCGCTCCCTGCGTACGCCCGCCGCTCCCGTCGTCCCGGTCGCCGGAGGTGTCCGATGAAGAACCGTTCCTGGGCCTTCCTGGCCGGCGGCCTGCTGGTCGCCCTGCTGCTCGCCGGAGTGGTGAGCAACTACGCCTCGTCCCACCCGGACGGGCTCGATTCGTCCCTGCTCAAGGGCTGCACGGTCGACGCCGACGACAACATCGTCGCCGGCAGCTGCCCGGCCCAGCAGGCGAAGGACCACGAGTTGGGGGACAGCCCGCTCGCCGACTACGGCGTACGCGGCGTGGAGAACAGCTTCCTCTCCACAGGCCTGTCCGGGGTGCTCGGTGTGCTGGTGACCTTCGCGATCGGCGCCGGCGGCTTCTGGCTGGTGCGCCGCCGGGGCACCACGCCGACCGACGGTGACGCGACGACGCCCGCCGGCGGCGACGCCGTGGCGTCCGACGACGACCGCCGCCACGCCGGCGCCAACGGCTGAGCGGGGGTACGCGGATGGGTGCCGGTCACGGGCATGTGCTGTACCGCGAGTCGGACTCGCCGGTGCACCGGCTCCCGCCCGAGGTCAAGATCGTGGCGATGGTGGTCTTCACCATCGCCGTGGTGGCCACCCCACGCGAGGCGTTCTGGGCCTTCGGCGCGTACGCCCTGCTGGTGGCCGTGGTGGCGGCGCTGGCCCGGGTGGGGCCGCGGTGGCTGCTCAGCCGGGCGCTGATCGAGCTGCCGTTCGTGCTGTTCGCCGTGGCGCTGCCGTTCCTGGGCGCCGGCGAGCGGGTCGAGGTGCTGGGCCTGCGGCTGTCCGAGGACGGGCTGCACGGCGCGTGGAACATCCTGGCCAAGGGCACCCTGGGCGTCCTCGCCTCGCTGCTGCTCGCCGCGACCACCACCACCCGCGATCTGATCGTGGGGCTGGACCGGCTGCACTGCCCGCAGGTGCTCACCCAGATCGCCACGTTCATGCTGCGCTACCTCGATGTGCTGGTCGGCGAGGCGCGGCGGATGCGGGTGGCCCGGATCTCCCGGGGCGACGACCCGCGCTTCCTGTGGCAGCTGCGCGGCTTCGCCGCCGGGATCGGCGCGTTGTTCCTGCGCGCCTTCGAGCGCGGGGAGCGGGTCTACCTGGCGATGCTGTCCCGGGGTTACACCGGGCGGATGCCCGCCGTGTGGCAGGGCGACGGCGCGGCGACCACCGGCCAGTGGCTGGTCGCGGCGACAGTGCCGGTGGTGGCGGCCTCCATCGCCGCCACCGCCGTCGTGCTGACATGATCGGAGTCGTGCAGACCGCTGTCTCGCTGGACGTCCGTGGTGTCCGGTACGCGTACCCGGACGGGCACGTCGCCCTGCACGGCGTGGACCTGACGGTGCCGCGCGGTGACCGGGTGGCGCTGCTGGGGCCCAACGGCGCTGGCAAGACCACACTGGTGCTGCACCTCAACGGCATCCTCACGCCGACCGAGGGCAGCGTGAGCGTCGGCGGGCTGACCGTCACACCGGACCGGGCCACCCTCTCCGAGGTGCGCCGCCGGGTGGGCATCGTCTTTCAGGACCCGGACGACCAGCTGTTCCTGCCCACGGTGGCGGAGGATGTGGCGTTCGGGCCGGCCAACCTGGGCCTGCGCGGGGCGGAGTTGTCGGCCCGGGTCGACGAGGCCCTGGCCGCGGTGGGGATGGGTGAGCACCGGGACCGGTCGCCGCAGCACCTCTCGTTCGGGCAGCGCCGCCGGGTGGCGGTGGCCACCGTCCTCGCCATGCACCCGGAGATCCTGGTGCTGGACGAGCCGTCGTCGAACCTCGATCCGGCGGCCCGCCGGGAGCTGGCCGAGATCCTGCGCGGCCTGCCGGTGACGCTGCTGATGGTGACCCACGACCTGCCGTACGCGGCGGAGCTGTGCGATCGCTCGGTGATCCTGGACGGTGGCCGGATCGTCGCCGACGCCCCCACCCGCGACCTGCTGTCGGACTCCACCCTGCTGGCCCGGCACCGCCTGGAACTCCCGTACGGCTTCACTCCGCCGGCGTAGCCCCGCGCTCGGTGGCCTCGACCCGCGGAGCTGGTGTGGCGGCGCGGGAGGTGGCGTGCAGGCGCAGGACGCCGGCGGCTGTCGCGCCGGCGCCGGTGACGAGCACCGCCGCGACCATCACGCGGGCTGCCTCGGGCGTCCACGGCACGGGGGCGATGGACCGGGCGAACACGGCGGCGTTCGCCGTGCCGGCGAGGAGCGCCAGACAGGCCCCGCCCAGCGCGACCACGAAGTCGGCTCCCGGCCGGCGGGCCAGCGCGTACCAGCCGGCGGCGATCGCGCCGAGGCCGGTGAGCAGCGACCAGACCTGCCCGGACAGCAGCCCGACCAGCACGCCCCCGACACCCTGGGCGCCGGCGTCCAGCTCCCGCCCGACCGGGTACACCACGGCGACCGCCCCGCCGACGATCAGCAGCGCACCGAGCGCGGACAGCGCCCGTGCGCCGGCGGGGGAGGCGGCCGCGAGCAGGCCGAGCGCCCCCACGGCGAGCAGCCCCACGATGGTCACGGCCCACCAGGTGTACGCGTCCGGCGGCGGCACCCAGTCCAACGTGCCGTCGATCCGCAGCGGGTCGGTGCCGTCGCGCAGCGGAACCGACCAGTCCCGGACCCGGTGTTCGCGCTCCGGCGCGGCGCGTACCGCAGCCGGCGGAGCCGACTCCTGCCACAGGGCGCGCTGGTCGTGCCAGCGTGCCGTGTCCCCGTCGGCGATGCGCCGCCAGGACGCGGGCGCCGCCGGGTCGGCGTCGGCGGGGAGCGCCGTGTCCCCGGCGAGGGTGCGGTTCAGGTAGGTGGCCGGGGAGCGGCTGTTCTCGTACATCCCGTCCGGGCCGATTCGCAGGTACGGCTCGCCGGAGTAGCCGAGCACCTCGATCGGGCGGCCGGTGCGGTTGGTCAACTCCAGTCGGGCGCCCGCCTCGACGACGCGTACCTCCAGGCCGGGCCGGGCCGGGGTGACGCCCGTGGCCCGGGTGCGGTAGTCGGTGCCGTTCGGGGCGTCCGCGCCGTGCGCGGCGGCGGGCGCCGCGGTGAGCAGGGTGGCCGCGCAGGCGGCGGTGGCGACCAGGCCGGCGCGGGCCAGCAGGGTACGGATCACTTGCCGGCCGCCGCCACGGCCGCGGTGAGGCCCTGCGGGCTGCGGTCGGCCAGCGGCTGGCCGTTGACCAGGATGGTCGGCGTGCCGGTGACGTCGCTGCGGCTGGCCTCGTCGGTGACGTGCGCGGTCCACGTCCGGTAGGTGCCGTCCTTGACGCAGCCGCCGAACGAGCCACGGTCGAGCCCCACCCCGGCGCCGATGTCGATCAGCTCGTCGTTGCTGAGCCCGGCGCTGCCCTCCGGTGGCTGCTTCGCGAAGAGCGCCTTGGCGTACTCCCGGAACTTTCCGCCGGCCGCGGCGCAGCCGGAGGCGGCCGAGGAGCGGGTCGAGTACTCGGTGGTGGAGAAGCGGTTGAGGTACGCCACCGGGTGGTAGACGACCTTCGCCTTGTTCTCGGCGACCAGCTGTTCCAGGGTGGCCCCGCTGGTCTGCTCGAACTGGTTGCAGGCCGGGCAGAGGAAGTCCTCGTAGACGTCGATGGTGACCGGGCCGCCGCCGGTGACGATGCCGGTGCCGTCGGCGTTCGCTCCGGGCGGGGTGGTGAAGGTGTCCGACTTCTGGCTGGACCAGACGCCCCAGCCGATCACGCCGGCGATGATCAGCACGGCGACGGCGGCGGCGGAGATCCAGATCGTGCGGCGGCGGCGCCGTTCGCGGGCGAGCTGCTCGCGGACCACCCGGGCGGCGTCCCGCTGCCCCTTGCGACTACTCATCCTCGTCCTCCACAGCGGGTTCGCCGGACAGCCACCCGTCCACCGATACGGGCGTACGTGGCCAGATCAGTAGAAATCCGGCCAGTACCAAGAATCCCAGGTCGCGCAGGATCTCCGGGAGGTAACTGGGTGCCTGCCCCTGCGCCAACTGCCCACCGCTGCCGAAACAGCCGCAGTCGATGGACAGGCCGCGCGCCCACGCCGAGGCGATCCCCGCGATGAAGACCACGAGCAGCGCGACCGACACCCCCGCGCCGAGTCGGGTGGCCAGCCCGAGCAGCAGGAGCACGCCCAGCGCCAGCTCGACGAAGGGCAGCGCGGCGCCGATCACTGTCGCCACGTCGTACGGCAGCACCTGGTACGCGTTGACGGCCCGCCCGGACGCGGCCAGGTCGCCGACCTTCGACGCGCCGGCGATCAGCCAGACGGCGGCGAGGCCGAGCCGGGCCGCGACGCCGAGCCAGGGGCGGACGACGGGCCAGCGGCCGGCCCGGGTTGGGGGTGCTGTCACGCTCATTTGTCGTCTCATCTCCGCCGGAAGTTCCGCGTTCAGCCGGCCAGGGCGTCGCCGACCGCCTCGACCAGCTCGTCGCGGGCCCGGGCGACCCGGGACCGGATGGTGCCCACCGGCACCCCCTCGATCGCGGCGGCCTCCGCGTACGACAGGCCGAGCAGCTGCGTGAGCACGAACGCGGCACGCCGTTCGGCGCTCAACCGACGGACCAGATCGGTGGCGCCGAACTGCCCGGCCGGGTCCGGATGCGGCCGGTCGGTGTACGCGTTCGCCGTCAACCGCTCGTCGAGCCGGCGACGGCGCACCACGGTCCGCAGATGGTCGGCGCAGGCCCGCCGGGCGATGCCGAGCAGCCAGGTGCGGGCCGTGGAGCGACCCTCGAACGCCGGCAGCGCCCGGAACGCCCGCAGGTAGGTCTCCTGGGTCAGATCGTCGGCGCTGTCGGTGTCGACCAGGGCCGCGGCGAAGCGCCAGACCTCGGCCTGGGTCAGCCGGACGAAGGCGGCCTGAGCGGCGGGATCACCGTCACGGGCGGTCAACGCCCACTCGGTCGCCGGATCCCGGACGGCGTCACCGGTCGGCTCGGCCGGACCGGAGGCGCCTGTGTCACGCGGGACAGGGATCACGACAACCCAGGTTACGCGGCGCCCGGCGGAGCGTCAGGGTCCTTCGGCCCTTGGATGGTCTGCGCCACGTCGGGAACTTTTCCCCGCGCCGCGCCGACTACCTGCTCATGACACGCGACCAGGTACGCGCGGCGCTGGCGGCTGGGCGCAGGTGAGCGGTTCACCCGCCTCGGGTCGCCGAGAGCCACGCCGGTCGGCGACCATGGCCGGCATGACTGTCGCCCCCCGCCGTTGGATCACCCGGCTGGCCGCAGCCGCCGGTCTCCTGGTCACCGTCGTCGCCCTGTTGATCGCGCCGGCCACCCCCGCCAGCGCCCACGCGGTGCTGTCGAGCAGCAGCCCGGCAGCCTCCGCGGTGGTGCCGAGCGGGCCGTCCGAGGTGGTCCTCACGTTCACCGAGTCGGTCCGCAAGGTCCCCGACAAGGTGAGGGTGATCGCGCCGGACGGCTCCCGGGCCGACCGGGGTGAGCCGTCGTTCGACGGGGCCGTGGTGACCATCCCGGTGGACCCGTCCGGCGAGCGCGGCACCTACCTGGTCACCTTCCGGGTGATCTCCGCCGACAGTCACCCGGTCTCCGGCGCCTTCACCTACTCGGTGGGCGCGCCCTCGACCCCGCCTGTCGACGCCGGCAACGACAGCCGCGCCAACCCGGTGGTCGTCAACGCGGTGAAGGTCGCCCGTTTCCTCGGCTACGCCGGCCTGGTGCTGCTGGTCGGGCCGGTGCTGGTGCTCGCCGCGCTGTGGCCGCGGCGGCTTCCCCGGCGGGGGCCGAGCCGGCTGGCCTGGACCGGCCTCGGATTGGTGGCCCTGGCCACCATCGCCGACCTGTGGTTGCAGGTGCCCTACACCGCCGGTGGTGGCATCTTCGCGGTGACCGGCGAGGGGTTCGGCAGCGTGTTCGGCAGTGCCTTCGGCGCCGCCCACCTGGTCCGGCTCGGCCTGCTGGCGGCCTCGGCGTTCCTGCTCCGGCCGATGCTGGCCCGCCCGGCCGGCCGCGCGGACGCGATCATCCTGGCCGTGCTGGGCGGGGCCGCGCTGCTGACCTGGCCGCTGGCCGGGCACCCGGCGGCGTCCCCGGCGCCTGCGGTGTCGGTGGTCGTCGACGCGGTCCACCTCGGCAGCATGGCGGTCTGGCTGGGCGGTCTGCTGATGCTCGGCGGTTTCCTGCTGCGCCAGGCCGACGAGCGGGAGCTGGGCGCGATCCTGCCGATCTGGTCCCGGTGGGCGGCGCTCGCCGTCTCGGCGCTGCTGCTGGCCGGCACCGTCCAGGCGTTGATCGAGGTGGCCACCCTCGACGCCCTGGTCAGCACCACCTACGGACGACTGCTGCTGGCCAAGATCGGCCTGTTCGCGATCGTCATCGCCGTGGCCGCGTACTCCCGGCAGATGGTGCGTCGACGCGTCGCCGCGCAGCGGCCGGTGCCGGTGCGCCGGGCGGTCTGGGTGGAGCTGGCCGTCACCGCGGTGGTGCTGGGCCTGTCCGCGACGTTGGTGCAGACCACACCCGCGCGGACCGCCGTTGCGGAGCCCGCCGGCACCCAGGCCGAGCTGTTCACCACCACCCTGTCCAGCCCGCTGTACTCCCTGCGGGTCGAACTGGACCCGCAGCAGCGGGGCAACAACTCGATCCACCTGTACGCGTACGCCCCGGACAACCAGTCGCAGCCGCTGCCGGTGGCGGAGTGGAAGGCCACCGCGGCGCTGCCATCGGCCGGGATCGAGCCGATCGACGTCCCGCTGCTGCCGCTTGTCGACAACCACGCGTACGGCGACGTCAGCCTGCCGGCCGCCGGCGACTGGCAGCTGAAGATCACTGTCCGGACTACCGACATCGACCAGGCCACGGTGACCGCCACCGTGCCCATCCGTTAGAGAGGCTCCCGAAACCCATGACCCGACTCCGGCGTACCGCAACCGCCGCTGCCGCCCTGGCGTTCACCGCCGTCGCTGTCCTCGGCTTCGCCGGGGCCGCCTCCGCCCACGTCACCGTGAACCCGAAGGAGGCCACCCAGGGCGGCTACGCCCGGCTGGCGTTCCGGGTGCCCAACGAGAGCGACACCGCGTCGACCACCAAGCTGGAGGTGGTGCTGCCGGAGAACGCCCCGGTCGGCTCGGTGTCGACGCAGCCGGTGCCCGGGTGGACGGTGGCCGTGGAGAAGCGCAAGGTGGATCCGCCCATCGAGGTGCACGGCAGCCAGATCACCGAGGCGGTCTCCAAGATCACCTGGACGGCTGCGGGGGACGCCGCGGTCAAGCCGGGCCAGTTCCAGGAGTTCGGGGTCTCGATGGGTCCGCTGCCCAAGGTCGAGTCGATGGTCTTCAAGACCCTCCAGACGTACTCCGACGGCAACGTGTCGCGGTGGATCGACGAGCCGCAGCCGGGCGGCGCGGAGCCGGAGAAGCCGGCGCCGGTGCTCACCCTGACGGCCGCCGCGCCGTCGGCGTCGGCCGCGCCGGCCGCCGCCGTGGCCTCCCGCGACGACGATGACGACGACGAGGGCGACGGCCTGACGGTCGGCCTCGCGATCGCCGGTCTCGTCGCCGGTCTGGCCGGTCTGGCGCTGGGTGGGCTGGCGTTCGCCCGGACCCGCCGGGATCCGGCCGCCAGGTCCTGACCCACCGCGCAACCGCTGGCCCGCCGGACATCCGGCGGGCCAGCCTGCTTTTCGTGGCCGGAACCGGTCGTGCCGTGGATATCCCCTGATCAGACGGTCGACGTCGGTAAGGTCGGCCGGGTATCTGGCTACGGAGGGGGACGGTGCGAATGCGTTTCGTGCGGGCGATCGCCGGAGTGCTGCTGTTGGTCGTCGGGATTCCGGCGCTGTTCGCCGGTGGGGCGCTCTGGCTGGTGACCCGGCACGCCGACCCTGGTGGGGCCTTCGCCGCCCGCTTCGAGACGGTCCGCACACCCGGGCACGCCGTCGTCGTCGGCGACCTCGACCGGCTGCTGCGGCAGGAGGCGCCCTTCGCGCGTACCGCCCAGACCCGGCTGCGGGTGGACGCCCGCACGCCCGACGGCCCGGCGTTCGTCGGCCTGGCGCCCACCGCCGAGGTGCGCCGCTGGCTGGAGTCGGTGCCGCACGCCACGGTCCGCCGCGTCGCGTTGGCGCGGGGTCCGCTGCCGGTCCGGCTGGACCCGGCCGGCCCGACCGTCGTACCGGCCGCCGGCGAGCCAGCCAGCCCGCTGGGCCGCCCCTTCTGGGTACGCGAGGGAATCGGCTCGCTGGAGTGGACGGCCGACGACCTGGCCGGCGAGCCGATGAGCCTGGTGGTGATGCGCCCGGACGGCGGCGCCGACCTCGCGCTGGATCTGCGGGCGGAGTTGCGGGCCACCTGGACCGGCCCGGCGACCTGGGGCCTGCTCGCCCTCGGGGTGCTGCTGGTGGTGGGCGCGGTGCTGCTCCTGCTGCGACCACAGCGTCCCCGCGAGGTGGTCTTCGTGGTCGAACCGGACCAGGTGCCGGTGCTCGCCGGCCGCCTCGGGGTCACCTCGCTGAGTGGCCTCGGCGTCCGGGAGCACGCTGCGGCCCCGCCGATTCCGGCGGTGCGGCAGCTCGCTCCGGTCGGCTCGGGGGAGCGACCCCGCTCGGCGATCGGTGCCGAGCCGGCCCGCCCGGCCACCCTCGCCGACCTGGAGGCGCCGGCGGAGCGGCCCCGCCCGCCCGAGGTGACGTTGAGTCTGGCCTGGCCGCCGTCGGGGGCCGAGCCGACGGCCCGGCCGGTGGCGGTGGACGAGACGGCGAGCGGCCCTCCGCGCTGCCGACGCGGAGGGCCGCCCTCACCGGGGGATCGGTGCTACCCGAGCGACGCTTGAGGTAGATGAGACCAGATTAAACCGTGATAGCGGCTACTGGGGATGTCTGTCCATTTGGTGCGATTTTTCCTCGGGCTGCGGTTGGTCCACTTGCCGGCGGCGCACCGAGCGCACCGGAAGGGCCGCCAGCAGCACCAGACTGAGGAGCACGTACGTGTTCTGCGTGACGAAGTCGACCGGGTCATGGGTGCGGACCGGTGCGGTGCCCCACTTCTGGAACGTCACCACGCCGTAGACGACCACGGCGGTGGCGACCAGCGCGAGCCCGGTCAACCACCGGCGTCGGCGGGCCTCGTCCGGCCGGTCCGCGCTCAACGCCGCGTCCGCGAGCAGCACCACCGCCGGCACGAACCAGTAGATGTGGTGGGTCCACGTGATCGGGCTGACCAGGGCGCCGACCAGGCCGGTCAACGTCAGGCCGGTCAGCAGGTCACCGGCCCGGGCCGCGCGGGCCGCCCGCCACAGTCCATAGGCGGCGACGACGGCGACCACCAGCAGCCAGAGCGGCCGGTCCGGCTTCTCCGGCGCGGTGAACCTGCTGAGCAGACCGAAGAGCGACTGGTTGCCGACGTAGTCGGTGCGGCCCACCCGGTCGTTGTCCCACAGCTCCCGGGTCCAGAAACGCCACGAGTCCTCCGGCGCGATCGCCGCCGCGAGCAGCGTCGCCGCCGCCGCGGTCGCGCTCGCCACCACCGCGGCCCGCCACCGTCGGGTGGCCAGCAGGTACACGATGAAGATGCCGGGGAAGAGCTTGAGCGCCGTCGCCAGCCCCACGCCGACCCCGGCCCACCGCCGCGCCTGCGGTACGGCGAACAGCAGGTCGGCCAGGATCAGCACCACCAGCAGCATGTTGATCTGCCCGAAGGTGATCGTCTCGCGGGTGCTCTCCACGGCCAGCACCAGCAGCACGGCGACGGTAAGCGTGAACGCCCGGGGCAGGTGGTGCCTGGCGATCACCGGCGTCACCAGCCAACGGGTCGTCACCACCACGGCCAGGATGGTGAGCACCGTGAAGATCGTCACGGTGGCACCGAGCCGCAGCAGCCCGAACGGCCACAGCAGAAGGGCGCTGAACGGCGGGTAGGTGAAGTACAACTCGCCCTGCACCCGGTCCGGCTGGACGTAGTCGTAGAGCGGGTTGCCGGCCGTCCACCAGTCCATGGCCGACATGTAGATCTTCAGGTCGAAGAAGTTGTGCACCAGCCCTGGCAGGTACAGCGCCGGCAGCACGGCGGCCAGGGCCACCACCGCCACCAGCCGACGGACCGTACGGCCGCCGGGATCGTCCTCGGTGATGGCGGGCGGAGCGACGGGTTCTGCTGGCACTTGAGAAACCCTAGCGGTCTGCCGCACCCGGAGCGCGCAGCCACGGGGTGTGGGCTGCGCGTAGGCTGTGCCGGTGGCTGAACTCCTCGTCTGGATCGACTGTGAGATGACCGGTTTGGACCTCGGCAGCGACAAGCTGATCGAGGTCGCGGCACTCGTCACCGATCCCAATCTCAACGTGCTGGGTGACGGGGTCGACGTGGTGATCCACGCCGACGAGGCCGCGCTGGAGGCGATGCCCGAGATCGTCCAGACGATGCACGCCAAGTCAGGCCTCACCGAGGAGGTCCGCCGCTCGACGGTCACCCTGGCCGAGGCCGAGGACCTGGTGCTGGAGTACGTCCGCACCTTCGTCAAGGATCCGCGTACGGCGCCGCTGTGCGGCAACTCGATCGCCACCGACCGGGGCTTCATCGCCCGGGACATGCCCCGCCTCGACGCGCACCTGCACTACCGCATGATCGACGTCTCCTCGATCAAGGAGCTGTGCCGCCGCTGGTACCCCCGCGTGTACTTCGGGCAGCCGCAGAAGGGCCTCGCGCACCGGGCGCTCGCCGACATCCGGGAGAGCATCCGGGAGCTGGAGTACTACCGGCGCACCATCTTCGTCCCGCTGCCCGGCCCCGACGTCGAGACCGCCAAGGGCATCGCCGCCGAACTCTGACCCCTCGGACGCCGAGCCGGGAACCCGCTGGACGTGCCCGGCCGCGGTGTGGCTATTATTGGTCCGCACCCCGCCCGGGGCGAACGACCGGGCGACGGCGGCATGGTGGCTGTAGCTCAGTTGGCAGAGCACCGGGTTGTGGTCCCGGTTGTCGTGGGTTCAATTCCCATCAGTCACCCCAACGGAAAGCCCCCTCCATTCGGAGGGGGCTTTCGTCGTTCCGGTCGCTCAGGCGGTCGGCGTGGGGGTGGGCGTGAGCGCCCCGTCCGGCGTCGGCGAGGTGTCCGGGTCGGCCGGCGGCTCGTACGGCAGGGCGCTGCCCTTGACGTACTCGTCCCAGCTCATGTTCCAGTCGGTCCAGCCGTTGCCGTTCTGGAGCTTGCGCTCGGTGCCCTTGACCGTGATCGGGTCACCGATCTGGGTGTTCTTGAACAGCCAGTCGCCGTTGGCCATCGACACGTTCACGCAGCCGTGCGAGACGTTCACGCTGCCCTGCTGGCCCTCGGACCAGGGCGCCGCGTGGATGAACTCGCCGCCCCAGGTGAGGCGTTGCGCGAAGTCAATCTTGGTGCGGTAGCCGTCCTCCGGGCCCAGCTCCTCGAACGTGTCGAAGACCGTCTTGCGCAGCTTCTCGATCACGACCATGGTCCCGCTCGACGACGGTGTGCTCTTCTTGCCGAGGCTGACCGGGATCGTCTTGATCACGGCGCCGTTGCGGGTCACCGTCATCCGCTTGGTCTTGTTGTCCACAGTCATGACGACCGCGGCGCCGATCTTGATGTCCACGGAGAGGTCGGCGCGGCCGTACCAGCCCGCACCCATCGGCAGACCGCCGGCCTGCACCCGGTACGAGACCTTGCTACCGGTCTTCCAGAACTCCTTCGGCCGGTACCGGACCTCGGTGGGGCTGACCCAGTGCCAGATGCCCTCCTGGGCCGGCGTGGAGGTCACAGTCATCCGGCGCTGCACGTCGTCGCGGTAGTCCTCCGGGATGGCCCGGTCGAACTTCACGATCAGCGGCATTCCGACGCCGACGACCTGGTTGTCGCCGAGGAAGCTGCTCACCCGGATCTGCTTGCCGGGCTTGGCCATGGTGGTGAAGGTGCTGGTCGCGGTGGCGGGGCGCCCGTCGTCTCCGGTGGCGGTCACGATGGCGGTGTAGCTGGTGCCGTACTCCAGCGCGCCGGCCGGGAGCCAGGTCTTGCCGTCCGCGGCGAGCTTGCCCTCGACGGCCTTGCCGGCCGCGTCCTTGAGTTCGACTGTCGTCTCCTCGGCGTCCTTCGTGGTGAAGGTGATGCCGGTGGACGCCGGTACGTCCTTGGCGTCGGCCGCCGGTTCGCTGATGGTCGCCGCGGCCTTGGGGGCCGGGCTCTCGCCGCCGCCCTGCCACGAGGACGGCTTGCCGCCGCCGTCGGTGCAGGCGGAGGTCAAGGCCAGCGCCACGGCGAGCAGCCCCGCCGCGAGCACGCGGCGTCGCCCCCGGGGCCGGATCAGCTGGTCCTGGCTAGCTCGCATGATGTCCTCACAGTCGTGGTCCCTGACCCATCGTCTCTTAAAGACGCGCCGGAACCGGCCCCGGTTGCCGAGGGTGAACCGGAACACGCCGACCATGATGCCGGAACTTTGCTACTATCCGGCGTTTCGTGATTCGGGCTCGTCTTCATGCCAGGTCTGAGGGGTCGCCGCCGCCGTCGTCGCGTCGCGGGCAGTGCAAGGGTACGCGCCGGCCCGTGCCGTCGGCAGGGCCGGCGCGTAGAGACCGGACAACTCAGAGCGCCGGGCCGGACCCGCCCTTGGGCACCGGCAGCGCGCTGCCCTTGATGAACTCCGACCAGCTCAGACTCCACGCCGTCCAGCCGTTGCCGGCGGCGATCCTGCGCTCGGTGCCCTTGATCGTGATCGGGTCACCGATCCGCGTCTTGTCGAACAGCCACTTGGCGTTCACCATCGACACGTTCACGCAGCCGTGCGAGACGTTCTGCCGCCCCTGCACGTGCTCGGACCAGGGCGCGGCGTGGATGTACTCGCCGCCCCAGGTGAGCCGCTGGGCGAACTGGATGTCGGTGACGTAGCGGTTGGCCGGGTCCGGATCGTCGCGGGTGTCGAAGACCGTGGCCTCCTTCTTCTCCATCACGACCATCGTGCCGCTCGACGACGGGGTGCTCTTCTTGCCCAGGCTCACCGGGATGGTGCGGATCAACGCGCCGTTCTCGTACACCGCCATCTTCTTGTTGGCGTTGTCGACCTTCATCTCGAACGACCGGCCGATCTTGGCCGTGGCCTTGCGGTCGATGTCGCCGTACTTGCCGTTGCTCAGCGGCATGCCGCCCAGCGCGATCCGCACAGTGATGGTGGTGCCGGGCTTCCAGTACTCCGGTGCCCGGTAGTAAGCCTGCGTGCCGTTGCTGACCCAGTGCCAGGCGCCCGGCTGCGGCGGGTCGGTCTTGACGAACATCCGCTTCTGCACCGCCGCGCGGTCCTTCTTCGGGATGCCCGGGTGGAACTCGGTGACCACCGGCATGGCCACCCCGTAGCTCTTGTCGTCGAACAGGTACAGGCCGGACCCGATTGTCGACTTCGGCTTGGCCATCGTGGTGAAGCTGCTGGTGCCCTGGCTGCTCGTGCCGTCGGGCGTGCTCGCCGTCACCGTGGCCGTGTACCGCGTGCCGTACTTCAGGGGAGTGGACGGCACCCACGAGGAGCCGTCGGCGCGGAGCTTGCCCTCCACCGCGCCCCCACCGTCGGCCGTCAGGGTGACCGCCGAGACCTTCGCGCCGTCCGGGAGCTTGGCGCTGATCTCCGTACTCGCGGGCCTGTTCTTCGCGCCGTCCGCCGGGCTCAGCGTGAGCGCCGGCCCGCTCGGCGTCGCCGGAGCCGAGGGCGCGGCCGAGCCGGACTCGGCGCCCACGCTCGCCTCGGACGACGTCCCGCCCACGAATTCCGGCTTCTTCTGCTCGTCGCCGCACCCGGTCAGTGCCAGCGACGCCGCCAGGGTCAGAGCGCCCACCACCGCCCCGGCTCGCGTGAACCGTGCCATCCCCACCTCTGTTCTCGCGTACCTGGCGGACATCGTGCCGTATCAGCGCCGCCACCCACGCCCCGGAGTTCCGTACGCTGGTGCCTTTGTAGCCATATGCCCGGTAAGCTCGACCGAAGGGGGGAGCCGGGCAACCGGATTGGAGCCCGGCTCGACCGGGTGCTAATCTTCTCTCCGTTGCCGATCGAGCGCCGCTAGCTCAACTGGCAGAGCAGCGGACTCTTAATCCGCGGGTTCGGGGTTCGAGTCCCTGGCGGCGCACCAACGAGCAAGGCCCTGACCTGGTGTTTAACACCGGATCGGGGCCTTTTTCGTGTCTGGTGGTGGTGGATGGTCGCTCGGTGGGTGCTCGGGAGCCGTTGGACCCGACCATCGTGTTCATGGACGCATGGGTCAGGGTCCCGGCTGTCTCTCCTGTCGTAGGCGATCGAGGTACCTGTTGGCGTGGCGTCGGTTGGTGAGAGTGATCAGCTGGACGTGTGACCCGTGATCACGCAGCAGGCTGCGGACGCGGGGTCGCATGGTGTGCCGGTAACCGAGGATGTAGCGAAGGAAGTTTCAGGTGATCCGGTCGTAGACGCCGTCGGCCCGGTGTTGGCCGCCGCGGTAGCGCCACCGTCGTTGGACGGTGCCCCACAGGCATGCGGCGGCGGGTAAATCGAGGAAGATCACGGTATCGGCGGCGGCGAGCCGGATGGGCAGGCTGCTGGCGTAGTTGCCCTCGATGATCCACCGCTCGCCGCTGACAAGCCTCTCCTGTTTGGCGGCGAACTCGTCCCTGGGGAGCGGCGTCCAGTGCTCGTCGTAGTAGATCGCGTCGAGGTGGACCAGCGGTACGTCGAGGATCCGAGCGAGCTCCCTGGCAACTGTGGATTTGCCGCTGCCGCCGCAGCCGATGATGGCGATCCGATCCACGTCTTCCACGGTAGGGCCGAGGAGGCGTACTCCGGCGGAAGGAGAGTCAGCGGCGCTCGGATCCTGTGCTTCATCACATGGGGACATGGTGAGTGCCCATCGTGGTGTTCCGGATGCCGCCGCATGGGTCAACTCTGAGGTGAGCGCCATCGACTCGACGTGTCGCTGACTTGATGTGACCGCACGGATGCGCTGTGCTTGCAACTGGTCGTCGTTCGATCGGGGTGATTCGTGGCTGCACAGGTGGATCCTGAGTGGTGGAGTTCGGGGCTTTGGAACGGTCGACCGATCAGTGAGTTTCTGCGGCGGCGCGACATCACCGCGGTCTTCCACTTCCTCCACGCCAGGGGCGTGTCATACGGCCGGATTGCGGCTCTTGTTGGCGTCTCGCCCAACCGCGCTGCTGAAATCGCCAAGGGCGTCCGCCAGGTCACGGCCTACGAGGTTCTGGAACGGATCGCAGCCGGTCTGAACATTCCGCGTCCGGCTTTGGGACTCGGGCGCGACGAGGACGTCGTTGTGCCTCGCGACCCCGACCGGCTGGCCGTTGAGGGTGGAGCGGACCGATCGCCGGCCGGTGCCGCCGCCGGCGTCGAGGTCAGCAATCTGGTCAGACTCCGACTGGGACTGGACGAGGCTCTGGCGGCGGCGAGTGTCGCTCCTCGGCAACTTGAGCTGATTGAACAAGCTGCGGGCGAGCATATGAGGGTTTACCCTTCGGCTTCGCCGCAGACCATGCTGTCGCTGCTGGCCGCCGACTGCCGAGAGGTCCAGGCGCTTTCGCTTCGGCGGCAGCCGGCGGCAGTCCAGTCCCGGCTGTCCGGGGTGGCGGCGTTGCTGGCGACGATGTGCGCTGATGAGGCTCGGAGACGTGTCCGAGGCTCGACGGTGGTACGGCACGGCGATCCACGCGGCGGATGACAGCGGGCAAGCCCGAATGAAGGTGCTGGTGCGGGCCCAAGCGGCGATGCTGCCGTACTACTTCGGGGATCCAACCCAAACGGTCGCCCTGGCAGATGCGGCTCTGGCGGTGACGTCGAACGCATCGTCGCCGGGTGCCCTGGCAGCGGCGGGCCGGGCGCGTGCTCTGGCCCGGATCGGCGCCATCGAGCAGGCGCGGTCGGCCATCGGTCAGGCACGGCGGCTGTTCGATCAGGCTGGCGACGAGGACACCGACGTGGCGTTCAGGTTTCCGGCGAAGCGGCTGCTGTTCTACCTCTCCGGGGCATACACCTGGCTCGGTGACACGGTGGAGGCGTACCGGGTCCAGGACGAGGCATTGCGGCTCTACGGCGCGGCTCCGGCCGTACCGATCGACGTGACGCTCATCGCCCTGGACCGGTCGATGTGCCTCGCGCAGGACCGGCGGGCGACCGAAGCGGCGCTGACCGCGCGTGATGCCGTCGCGGACCTGCCCGAGACGCAGCGTACGGAGATCATCCTGACCAGGGCCACCGACGTGGCCACGGCGATCCCCGAGAAAAGCGGGTGCGGCGAGGTCGCCAGCTTGACGGATTACCTACGGACGTGCCGCGAGCGCGCCCGTAGTCTTGGGACCACAGCCGCACTCGGTCCCTAGGAGCCCCATGTTCGTCGAGGCGCGCACCCGGCCGGTGCTCGCCGAGGTGTGTCGTCTCCTCGGCTACAGCGACTCGAACGCGATCCTGCTGCGGCACCACACCAACGCCGTCTACGCAGTCGATGACGTGGTCGTCAAGATCGCCCCGGGCGATCATGACCTGGAACGGGTGCGCGGGATGGTGGCCGTGGTCGACTGGCTGGTGGCCCGAGGGTTCCCCACGGTGGGCCTTCACCCGGGCCTGTCCCAGCCGATGCGGGTGGGCGGGTACGCCGTTACGGTCTGGCAGCGTCTGGACCCGGCACAAGACGACCCCATCACCGTCTCCGAGCTCGGAAGCCTTCTCCGGGACCTGCACGCCTTGCCCGCTCCGCCGGTGCCGCTGCCTTCACTGCGACCGATCCATGGCATAGAGCGGGCCGTCACCCGTTCGGAGATCCTGAACGGCAAGGAACAGGATCTGCTGATGGGCCGGCTCGAGGCGCTGGCCGCCGGCTGGGATGCGATGCGGTTTCCGCGCGGCACGAGCATGATCCAGTCAGATCCGCAGATCCGCAACGCCCTGCGGCGGTTCGACGGCACGCCCGTACTGGCCGACTGGGACGGCGCCGCCCTCGGGCCCCGGGAGTGGGACATCGCAACGGTCGCTGTCCACTGCCGCCGGTTCGACCCGCCCGGTCCCGATGCCTTCGCCGGCTTCACCGCCGCCTACGGCTGGGATGCCACATCCTGGCCGAGGTTCGAAGAACTGTGCCAGCTCCGTGAGCTGCAGATGATCGCCACCAACGCTCGCAAGTCCCGGCCCGGAACCGAGGCCGCCGACGAGGTGCGCCACCGGATCGCTGGCCTCGTCGACGATGCGGCGGAACTCCGCCGCTGGCACATCCTCTGAACCGAGTCTCGTGAGGCGGGCACCGCCCTGTCCTCTCCGCATTGGCCAAGGTGGGACACGGTGAGGCCCACCGTGCCCCACCACGCTGGGTCTGTCTCTGGCCAGTGCCGCCAGCGATTGTGGACGTCAGGAACACGTCGGCGGAACGGTCCAGGACCATCCTGACCCCCATGGCGCGCCGACGGGCCAGCGGCAATGTCATGCCAGGGAGACCCAGATGGATGTGCCGATCGGCGACAGGTCGGAATGCGACCCGACGCATCGGCAAGTGCTCGCGCCGGGCACTCCGTCGACCGCACGGGTGACTCGCCGTTCGCGTACCGCCAGCAGGGCTGCGTGGGCGGGTGACCGGCGGTCTGCTCCCAGCCGCTGGCCGTGTGCGGTGGGCTTGCCGGTATGCCGGCAAGCCCACCGCACAGACGCGCCAGCGCCGACCGCGAGTCGGCCATGACGGTGTACGTGTCGCGTTACGCGGCGACCGGCGAGCTGACGACAGACCGCGCAGCCGCGGCTGCGGCATCGGCGCGGCGGGGCTCGACCGATCCGCCACTGCTGACACACGTCTGGCGGATCGTGTTCGAGCGGCAGGCGCGGGAGAGCGACCGCCGATGAACGGCGACGGAGTGTCTGCCGCTGAGGTCGACCCGAAACTGCCGTCGGAGCATGTGCCGCTTCGTCCGCTCTGGCTGTGCCGGGCCTGCGGGCAGCCCTGGCCCTGTGGACGGGCCAAGCTCGCCCTGTTGACCAGCTACCAGGGCAACCGGGTCAACCTGTTGCTCTACCTGTCCGGCTGTCTGCACGAGGCCATCGACGACCTGCACCGACTCAACCCGAGCACCACCGGCGACGTCAGGAACCTGTTCGACCGCTTCCTCGGCTGGCCGGCCCGGCACCGAAGCCGCCGCCGCTGACGGTACTCCGACGAGCGACCGGTCTCCGACAGAGCACGGGGATCGGGGATGCCGCGCCCCTACAGTCCCGTGCATGACGACCTCACCAGCACCGGCACGTACACGCTGCGGGTCACCGCCGCCCCCGGCGACACCGGTCGCGCCGCCATCCGGGTGTACGAGGCCCACGACGTCGACGGCACGCTGCAACCGAACGGCCCGTCGGTGACCGTGGAGATCGCGCAGCCCGGCGCCCGGGCCCGCTACCGGTTCACCGGGCAGAAGGGGGACCGGGTCTTCGTGGAGGTGCCCGAAGCCAGCCTGACCGATCAGTGCTCTCCGCTGGAGTTGCGCGACGCCGAGGGCCGGTTGCTGCACAGCGGCTGCGTCATCAACGGCGTCGGTGAGGTCGACGGCACCCTCCTGCCCGCCGACGGCGCGTACACCGTGCTGGTCGATCCGGTGGAACGCGGCACCGGCACGATCACGCTGCGGTTGGTCAGCGGCCGGGACGGGGACGGGACCATCGCGGTCGGCGGACCGCCGGTCGTCACCACCGTCGACCGGCCCGGAGCGATCACGGCCTACCGGTTCACCGCTGCGGCCGGCACGTCGGTGACGGTGACCGCGACCGCCTCGAACCTGCCCGACCAGTGCGGGGTGCTGGTGCTGCGCGCCCCGGACGGCGGCACGCTCGCCACCGGCTGCGTGATCAACGGCGCCGGCGGCGTCGCGCCGACCCTGCTGCCGACGGCCGGGACCTACACGCTCCAGGTCGACCCTTCGGGGGCCGCGACCGGGCAGGTCACCGTGGCGGTGCGGTGAAGGTTCTCGTGGACCCACCCCCCGTTCGCGGAGACGGCACCGCGTCGTGGTCACCCGCCGCGGAAGCTACGCCGGTACGCCTGCGGGCTGGTGCCGGTGATCCGCCTGAAGCGGTCCCGGAAGGCGGTGGTGGAGCCGAAACCGACCTGCGTCGCCACCCGGTCGACGGGATGGGCGGTGGTCTCCAGGAGGTGCTGCGCCTGGTGGACGCGGACCCGGTGCAGCCACCGCAGCGGGGTGGTGCCGGTCTGGTCGCGGAAGCGCCGGTTCAGCGTCCGGGTGCTCATCCCGGCGTGGTGGGCGATGTCGGCGAGGGTCAGCTCATGCCGGGCGTTGTCGCGCATCCAGGCCAGCAGCGGCTCCAGGGTCGCCCCCTCGGGGGCCGGTGGTTCGTGCGTGATGAACTGCGCCTGCCCGCCCGCGCGTTCCAGCGGCATGACGGACAACCTCGCCGCGTCGGCGGCGACGGCGGCGCCATGGTCGCGGCGGACCAGGTGCAGGCACAGGTCGAGCCCGGCGGCGGCGCCGGCGGAGGTCAGGAACTGGCCGTTGTCCACGTAGAGCACATTGGGGTCGACCTGGACCCGCGGATGCTGGGCGGCGAGCCGGTCGGTGGCGAGCCAGTGCGTGGTGGCGCGGTGTCCGTCGAGCAGGCCGGTGGCGGCGAGGGTGAACGCGCCGCCGCAGATCGAGGCGATCCGGGCGCCGTTCGCGGCGGCGGCGCGCAGCGAGTCGAGGACCGCGCCGGGCGTCGCGGCGGCGGGGTCGGAGACACCCGGCACGACGACGGTGTCGGCGTCGACGAGGACGTCCAGGCCCCACGGCACCGCGATGCTGAACGCGCCCGTGGTGACCGTCGGCGTGGCGGCGCAGACGAGGACGCGGTAGCCGGCGCGGCCGTCGGGCAGGCGGGTGCGCTGGAAGACCTCCATCGGCGTGGCCAGGTCGAACGGGACGACGCTGTCGAGGGCGAGCACGGCCACTGTGTGCATGGTGCGAATTCAACCAGTCAGGACCGTGCGGTGACCGGCGGGCGCGTACCGGCCGCCCGCCGCGCGACCCGGTCGTACAGGTCTCTGACCGACAGACCGCCGGTGAGGCACCAGAGCGCGATGACCGGATCGCAGAGCGCGCAGCCGAACGACGAGTCGTGCAGCGACGGGATGATCGGGGTGCCGCGCCTGTGGTGCACGACGTCCCAGACCGTGTGCAGGAGCCATCCGACGCCGATGAAGGTGTACGAGGTGAGCCCGGCGTAGCCCACCACCAGCAGCAGCGCACAGAAGGCCAGCTCCCACAGCCCGAATCCGCCACCGCTGATGTAGGCGGCCCCGGCGCCGGTGACGACGAGCGCGTTCAGGCGCCGCCGGTGCGGCTCCGGCACGAGGGAGTTGAGCCCGACGTAGACCAGCCCGATCACCACCGGCATGACATAGCGAAGCACGATCCAGCCCCGTTCCCGTTCCTGTTGAAGCGTGTCGGGAAGGAGCCTAGGAAGGCCTGCGCCCGGGGACGAGAGGCGAAAATGCCACGGTCCGCCGGATTCTCGCCAACCATGTCCGGCGGTCGTGACCGGGCAGGTCACACGGGCGCTGCGGGGACGGTGTCCCTCCTTCTCGGGGCGGCGGCCGGGCGTGCTAACGTCTCGTCCCGTTGTCAGCGAGCGCCGCTAGCTCAACTGGCAGAGCAGCGGACTCTTAATCCGCGGGTTCGGGGTTCGAGTCCCTGGCGGCGCACCAACGATCAAGGCTCTGACCTGGTGGTTCACACCGGGCCGGGGCCTTTTCGCGTACGCCGGTGGTAGGTGGTCGCTCGGAAGGTGCTCGGGAGCCGTTGGACGCGGCGCCTGCCGGGACGTCGCGGCTGAGGTCGCCACCGGCCCGCGCGGCAGCTCACGATCGGGTTTCCGCCGGCACCTTCCAGATCACCTCGTCGAGGAAGCTCTCCACCGCCCGCCCGATCGTGCCCAGCACCAGGGCCGAGTCGGTGAGTGCACCCGGGACCCACATCCCGTGGTCCGCGTTCTCGACCTCGACCACGTGCGGCGTCAGTCGACGGGCGACGCTACCGTCCCACGCCGGATCGCCCGTCCCCCCGACCAGCATGAACGGTGCGTTGCTCTTGGCGAGCGCCGTCACCACCGGCTCCTGCTGCAGCAGGGGGGTGAGCCAGATCGCCGGAAGCCCGCGCTCCACGGCCACCGGAGCCGCGTGCGACCCCAACGACTTGCCGATGAGCAGTGGCACCGCCCCGGGTCGGGCTGCGGCCAGCTTGTCGAGGACCAGGTTCACCTGATCGACGACCCATGGAGCCAGGTCCAGACTGGACCGGCCCTTCGGTGGCTGCCACGACAGGGGAAGGACCTGCGCCGCCCGAACGGCGGCGGCGCGACTGGCGTAGGCGAGCACGGGGACGTGTGGGCCGAACTGCATGCCGGGAACGACAACGACGAACCGCTGTGACGATGATCGATGCATTGGACGAAGTGTACCGAGGTGTGCGTCGTCAGTGGAGCCCAATTTTCGACGGGGCGGCGCGGGTGGCGTCAGGGCTGTGTCCGATGCTGTGCCACTGGCAGACTACGTCGATGGCCGGATCCACGAACATCGAGATCGAACGCAAGTTCCTGTTGGCCTCCGAGGAGTGGCGCAGAGAGGTGACCGGAAGTAGGCCGATAACGCAGGTGTACCTCGCGTCGACCGCTGTCTCCCAGGTGCGGTTACGCCGTTACGGCGCAGCGGCGTTCATCACGGTGAAGGGGCGGCGGAAGGGTCTGGCGCGCCCGGAGATCGAAGCCGAAATCCCGCCAGAGTTCGTCGACGCGGTGCTCGCCGCGGGTCTTTCCCCGGTTCCGCCGCTGGTCAAGGTCCGGCACGTGGTCCCGGTCGGCGAATTCTGCTTCGAGATCGACGAGTACGGCGGGGACAACGAGGGGCTGGTCACCGCCGAGGTCGAGCTGCCGACGGAGGACGCCGATTTCCCCCGCCCCGGCTGGCTCGGCACAGACGTTTCCGGCGACGTTCGATACGGCAATGTCTATCTGGCCCAACACCCGTACAAGTCCTGGTAGCCGGTGTTCGATCGTCCTCATCCTACTGCTCAATAGATTGACGGTCGCGACTCGGTGCATGAGGCTCTGAGCAGGCGCGCGCCACAGGGACGTTCCGACACACCCGACGGAGGGGAGGTGCAGGATATGGAGCTTGAGCAGCTTGACGAGGTCATCGAGAACCTCCAGGAGTTGGACGCTACCGAGGACGGCCGGGAAGCACTGGCCGCGGTCCTCATGGAGTTCACCGACGGCTGATCCTTAGCCACGCACCATGACCATGGTCAGGTCGGGGCCGGGCCGACGCGGCATTGCGATGCCGGGTCGGCCCGGTCCCCCGCGAAGTGTGGAGAGTCGCCGATGCGGGAGAGCCGTCTCAACTCCCACCACGAGGTGTTCCAGCGGTACGAGGATCTCGCCCAGATGCTCGCGTTTCGCTACGGGTCGGGATCGCAGGGCATCATATTCGTCCTGTACGACCAACTCATCGCCCTGCGCCGGCTTCTGGTGCAGCAGCCTGGATCGATCGTGCTGCGGGCCTGGGTCGCGCACCTCGGAGACCGCCTCCGGCAGCGCTACGAGGACGAGTTCCCCGCTGCCGCAATGGGCCATCCGACGGCGGTTGTCCGCACCGATCCGGTCGTGGTGCAGTACTCCCGGGCGGCGTTCGAGGAGAAGTATCGGTCGGTGATGGACGTCGTCCAGCCGGAGACGATCGAACTGACCGGTCCGGTGCTGCCCGCTCCCGTCCGCGAGGGCCGACCGTACATGTATGTGATCGACGAAGATGGCCGATTCCTGTTGTGGACCCGGTCCTTCAGCTTCGAGGAACTGGTGTTCGGGCGCAACAAGGCGACCGTCAATGATGTGCCGGTCGGGCATCCGATGCTGGTTCCCGATCGGTTGAGAGCCAGCGCGGCGGGTGAGGTCGTCTTCATCGGCGGTCCCCAGGTGCGCGCCGTGGTGATCAATAACAAGTCAGGGCACTTCCGCTTTCCGCCCTCGTCTCGAGAGGTGATCGTGGATTGCTGCCGACGGATCTTCCGCCTTCCGGACGACGCCGTCGACGTCTTCATCGTCGGTGGATTCGAATCGCGTCTGGTCGAGCGGACCCTGGTTCTGGCTGACGAGCCGGAGCCCGTATCTGGAAGGGTCGAAGTATGACGAGCCCGACGGCGCTGGCGGACTTCGACCCGGGGGTCGACGACGTTCCACCCGGGATCGTCATCGGCGTGGAGCAGGAATTCAAATGGCGTCTCGGCGACGACGGGCTGTTCGGCAACCGGCAGCCGACGCTTGACGACCTGGCCGCCGCGGTGCCGCCGCCGGACGAAGCGGTGGAGGAGTCGCGGTTCCAGCACACCCAGTCCACCCTCTACTTCGACGACCGGTGGCAGTTGACTGACCGGCAGGTCGCACTGCGTGCCACGATCAACCCAGGGACGATCAAGCGGGTCTCCTGGCTGGGCGTCAAACAGACCCTCCGGTGGGAGAACGGGTGCCGTGACTCGCTCGAGCTGGGCGGGCGCCTGGCGGCGAAGGACATCGGCCGTGAGGTCCGCAACCCGCAGAGCCCGGCGCTGGCCTACGCGCACCGCCTGCTCGGTGTCGCCCTGGAACCAGACGTCTTCGCATCGGTCATCCAGCATCGCCACAAGGTCTTCTACCGCACCAGCGTCAACTCGCTGCTCCAGGTGACCTTCGACCGCGCCGAGTTCAAGGCGCTACCGGACGGGCAGCCGCAGGTCACGTACTGGCTGGAGATCGAGAACAACGGCCGCGAGATGCACGCACGAGCAGCCCTCGAACGATGGGCGACATCGGTGTCCGAACGCGTCGGCGCCCCACCAGCGACCAGGGCCAAGGCCGAAGTCGCCGCCGAGCTGGCTGGCTGGACTCGCCGCGGATGACGAATCTCGCGAAGACGCGCGGCCAGAGGCGGCTGCCCAGAGATTTCTACCTGGTGCTCAGCAGTCAGGGCGTCTCGTTGATCGGCAGCGAGATGCAGCAGATCGCGCTGCCCCTGTGGGT
Source organism: Micromonospora orduensis (assembly GCF_006228125.1). GTDB lineage: Bacteria > Actinomycetota > Actinomycetes > Mycobacteriales > Micromonosporaceae > Micromonospora > Micromonospora orduensis. Next base: position 75,770 of record NZ_VDFY01000106.1, read on the forward strand.
CTACCAGGCCACCGGGGGGTCGACCCTGTCGGCCGGTGTGGCCTTCGCCTTCCAGTTCGTGCCGATCGTGTTGCTCGCACCGTGGGCGGGATACATCGCGGACCGCTTCGACCGGCGGAAGCTCATGATCATCTGTGAGCTCTCTGCCACCGTGATGGTCGCGATCACGCTGCTCGGGCTCCACTACGGCATCGTGCCTCTGGTCATCGTCACGGCTTCGGTCACCCGGGTCTTCAACGCCGTAACGATGCCGGCCATGCAGGCGATCATCGTCAACACCGTGCCGGAGGAAGACCGTGCCCGCAGTGCCTCGCGCAGCACCGCACTGTTCGCGATAGTCCAGATCGCCGCCCCGCTCGCCGGAACCGCGATCGGCGGTACCCTCGGCTTCCAGGTCGTGCTGATCATCGACATCCTGTCGTTCCTGCTCTCGGCTCTCCTCCTGCTGCCGCTGGCACCCTGTCCGGGCGTGCCCGCCCTGCGTAACGCCGTCCGGTCCACCTGGCACGCGTTCCGCGACAACTCCAGCACCCTGTTCCGCTGGACACTCGGCACGGAGGCGGTCTTCTTCCTGCTCTGGGGCGCCGACGCGGCACTCGCGCTGCTGATTCTCGGAGACCGTTTCGGTACGGCGACCGCGGGCATCTTCTCCGCGGCCATGGGCGTCGGCTGGGTGCTCGCCTCGGCGCTGATCCCCGCCCGCTTCAAGCAGCAGCCGATCCGCATGATCGCCGCTGGGGCGGCGTGTGGCCCGATCGCGGCCGTCGCCTTCGTGGCCCTGGTCCCGTACGGCCTCGCGGCGGCCTTCCTGCCTGGCGTGCTGGTCGGCGTGGGCAATCTCGCGGTGGTCATCGGCGCCACCACGATCTTCCAGAAGGAAGCCGGGGCGGAGGTGGCCGGCCGGCTCTTCGCCGTCCGGCGGGCCGTGCTCAACTCCATGCTCACGGTCTCCTACCTGCTCCTGCCCGGAGTGGCGGCCGCCGGTTTCGGCAAGGGGCCGACCCTGATCCTGTTCTCGATCCTCATGTTCGTCGCCGTGCAGGTGATGGCGTGGTTGACGGTCCGCCGTACCGCCGACGTGACGACCAAGGAGGAACCGGAGGTGCTGGTTCGTGGTTAACGCCCGTACGACGCGCCGTCGCGAACTGGAACTGCCACATGCGCCGGCCCTCGGCTGGGATCTCCCGGAAGGCCACGCCGACGACCCGCCGGAGGCTGTGGGTCGGGCCGCGCTCGTGGCCCGCTACCTCGCCCACGCGCTGGCACGAGACCCTGCCACGGCGGGCTGGATGCGCCGCCACCGGTTGACCGAGCACGCCTCCCAGTTCTCGTTCTGGTCTCCGGATGCGCGTGGGGAGCGACTGGCGGAGGCGGTGTCCCGGATTGACCCGGAACCCGCGTCGGCGCTGCTCCAGTCCCTGGCCGCGGCGCAGCTCGCCCAGGCCCGGAACCAGCGCGCCAACCCGGTCGTCACCATGTTCCGGGCGGTGGAGACCGCCGCCTGGGGCGGCTCGCCGGAGGAGGCCCTCGGCGATCAGGAAACGCTGGCCAACGCCCGGGGCGCCGAGCTGGGCAACTGCCTGCGGCGCTGCCTGGCCCGAGCCCGACAGATAGACCCGTCGACCGGCACGGCGCCGCCCGCTCCGGCGCCCGACCCGGGCTCCTGGCGGGGCGAGATGGTCCTGGTCGACCGGCCGGGGGAGCAGTGCCGGGTGGTCCTGCAGTTCCGGCTCACCGAGGTCATCGAGGACGCGGCCTCCGCAGCGGTGCTGGCGCAGCTTCTCGACGGTTCCGACGGCCTGCTGTACCGGCGACTGCGGACCGAGGCGGGCCTGGTCTACGGCACCGTCGCCGTCGCGCGGGACGACGGGCGACCGCAGACGCTGACCATCGGCGCCTCTCTCCTGCGGGAACGGCTTCCGGCGACGATCGATGCCATCCGGCGTTGCGTCGACGAGATCGACGATGGTGAGTTGCCCGCCGAGGCGCTCGGTGTCGCGGTCGGCCGCGTCGTGGATCGGGTGCTCACGAAGCTTGACGAACCGTTCGGCGCGTTGGACGACCACCGGCGCCGGCTCAACGGGCAGCACTCCGTGGCTGTTGTCGCTGAGAAGGCCTCGGCGGCTCCGGACCAGTTGGCCCGCGTGCCGCGCCTGTCGTCCAGGCATCGGCCAGCGGTCGCCTACATCGGTCCGGTGGACGAGACCGTCCCCGAACTGATCGGAAGAATGCGATGAGCCGAAGCACCGTGCTGGAGACCGTGGTCGGTGGCCTGACAGTCGTCGCGGTGCAGGTGCCGCACTTCCGCTCCTGTGTCGGCGTACTCAGTGTGCCGGTCGGCTACGGTGCCGATCCGGCCGGTCAGGAGGGCACGGCCCACCTGACGGAGCACATCTGCGTGGCGACCGCGGCCAGCCGCGAGCGGGTGCAGATGGCGGCCCGTACGGAGGTCTCCGCCACCCGCTACTCGGCGCGAGCGACACCGGGCTCGTCGGCGGCGCTGATCGCCGCGCTGACCTCGACCCTCGGCGCCCGGCCGTACCCTGCCGAGCTGCACGAGACCGAACGGCGCGCGGTGCTTACCGAGAACGCGCGGGTGCGCGACCAGCCCCAGTTGCAGATCGCGCCGGCCGTCGCGGCCAGGGTGGCTCCGACGCTCGACCTGGGTCTTCGGGACACCACCACCGAGACCTCGATCGGCGCGGTGACTCCGTCGGACATCGTGGACTTTCGACAGCGTTGGTACCGGCCGGAGGGGTCGGTGCTCTGCCTGGTGAGCCCCAACGATCCGGACAAGCTGATCGCCGAGGTCGAGGCCGAACTGGCCGCGGTGCCGCCGCCGACCGACCCGGAGCGGGCACCCGGGTCGCGGGCCCCGGCGGAGCCGTTCGATGTCCCCGGCTGGTCCGACTGCTTCATCTGGGCGGCCACGACCCCTGCGGTCACCACCCCGGCCGATCTGCTCGCCCGGCAACTCGCCACCGAGTTGCTGACCGGTCGCGCCGGGCTGCTGGACGAGGAGAGTTCCGCGGTGGGCACCCGGTCGACCGGGTTTGCCACACTTCCCGGCCGGCACGCGGACCTGCTCGTCACCGCGTGGCCCTCGGGGCCGCACTGCGAGAGTCTGGCCGACGGGCTGCGCGACAGACTTCCGGACGTGCTGTCGAACGGAGGCGGTGCCGCCGCTGTCGGCAGGGCCCGGGCCAGACTGCGAACCAGGATCGCCTTCGAACAGCAGTCACCCGGCGGCCTCGCGTCGATGCTGGTGCGGTACGCCCTCGGACAGGGGGCATGGCCGGACATCCGCGAGATCGACGCGGCGGCGGACGATCGTGTGGTCGAACTGGCGGTGCGGATGCTTCGCGAGGCCAGCTTCTGGCGGATAGCGGATAGCCGACTCGGAGAGGTGGCGGTATAACCATGACCCTGCTCAGCGTCGTGCACGACGAGTGGTCGGCAGCGGTGACGGACCGACTCGTCACGCGTGGTCTCGTCGACGTGGTCACCGTCGGGAACACCGCGGCGCAGAAGGCCTGGGCCGGATACCCGACCGCCAAGACGGTCCGGCTGGTCACCGAGGCCAGCGTCACCGGCGGGGAGCGAGAGCTCGCCGACGTGGGTGAGGTGCTGGTGTGGGGCCTGCTCTCCGTGCCGCGATGGCTTTCCCGCGCCGCGCCCGCCGCGGCCTGGTACCAGGTGACCGCCACCTGTCAGGGCGGGATCGTGGTCGCCGACCCGCTGCAGTGGTGCGTGCGGCACGGCCAGACGGACTTCCGGCTGACCCTGCGTCGCCCGGGCACAGACCTGGCGGCGGAACCGGCTGCCGTCGAGGTGCCGGTCCGGCTCGGCGGACTGGACTACCTGGGCGGCCTCGACGTGGTCGCCGACGACGTGGTGCGGGCCTTGACGGCCACCCGGTCGTCCGAGCCGCCGGTGGCGGACCGGACGGCGGCACCGGACGGTGCCGAGCCGGCGGAGTCGCTGCCGTTGGACCGGCTCGTGCTGCGCATCGACTGGTCGGAGCCCGCTGATCGGGTGACCCGGCTGATCCGTTCCGGAATCGGTCGGACGACGCCCGCGTGGACGTACCTGAAGCGGTTTCCCGTCTCGGTGGGGGCGGCCGAGGTGGTCGAGGCGCCCCCCTGCGAGTTGGCCGCCGGGACGATCGTCCGCCGCGACTCCACGGGCGTGGTGGTGCAGACAGGTGACGGGATGGTGCGCGTCTCCCAGGTACGCGATGCCGTCGGCGTGCTGCCCAGCAAGTCGCTTCGGCCGGGAACGCGGTTCGGCATCGACCCCGAGGAGGAGCTTCGGTCGCTGTGGCGCCGGGTCGCCGATCTCGAGCGTACGGTGCAGTGGATCAGCGAGCAGGTGCTGCCCCCGCCCCAGGAGACCGGTCCCGCGCACGCCGCGCATCTGCCGCCAGACCTGACGTGAGCCTCCTGTGTGATCTCACCGGACCGGGCCACCTGTGGGAGCGGCCGGAGCTGACGGTGTGGCACCGCGCCACCGTCAAGGCGCTCGGGCAGGTCGATCCGTCCCTCGGCGCACCCCTGGAGGGTGATCCGCTGCTCCGGGAGTGCCTCGCGGACCTGCTGCGGGTGCGCTACGAGCGGATCGTCGTCACCGCCGGAATCCGGGCTGCCGTGGGACCGCTGCTGCGGGAGATGGACGAGGTGCTGGTGGAGCGTCCGACGTTCCGCGGGGTGCTCACGGCGATGCGGCGGGAACGGCTACGCGTCCGCACCGACTCCTGGGAACGGATGATCGATGCGGGCGCCGACACCGATGGCGGGGCCCTGTGGTTCACCGCTCCCTGCCGGAACCCCGATGGGCGTCGGGTCGACGCGCGTTTCGTGGCCGCCGTCGGTGCGGCGGCCGAACAGGGCCGTCGGGTGGTGTGCAACACCGCTTACCGGTGGTTCGCCCCGGTGCCGGACCTGTCGGAGGCCGTGCTTACGGCCGGTACGCTGCACAAGCTCGCGGGACGCGGGGCCCGTCTCGGCTGGGTGATCGCCGTTTCGCGCGACGGTGAGATGCTTCCCGCCCTGGCGGCGTCCGCTCCGTCTCTGCACTGGCAGCGCGCCTGGGCGCACTTCCTGATCGATGGAGGCGCGGACCTGCTCCTGCGGCGCCACCAACAGCTGGACGCGGCCCGGGCTGCCTTCTTCGCCGCCCTCGACATGCCGAACGTGGCCACCGGCCAGGAAGGGCCGAACATCCTGATCCCGGTGGCGATGCCCGAACCCGAGGCTGTGGCGAGGCTCGCCGCAGCCGGAGTTCGGGCATCGCCGGGAATCGCGTTCAACGCCTGGCAGCCGTCCGTCCGGGTGTGCCTGACGCAGATCAGCCCTGCGGTCGCGGCGCAGGCCGGCGCGCGAGTCGCCGAGGTGCTTGCGGAGGCGCGATCGGCTGACGAGCCCCGCCCTCCAGCATCCGCAGGTGCTGACGCCGGACCAGGTTGAACCGCAGCGCCAGCTGCACCAGGGCGTTCCGTCGGCTGTGCGCGACGACGGGTGCCGGCGCTCCCACGATCGAGGAGTAGGCGTCGACGAAGCCCCGTAGCTTCCGGGTGCACAGGTAGTTGAGGTGGAAGTCCACGGCCGCGCTGGTGATCGATCGGTACGCCGGCAACCGGCGTAGCCGCTGCGCGATCTCGGCCGAGGTGGGTAACGTGCTCATTGGACCGTAGCGAAGAGCCGGCTCGCAGAGGGCCACCAGCACCCCGAAGTACTTCGCCCCATGGTTGAGTGGCGACGTCCCGCCGTCCGCCGTCGGCCGGGCCGGTACGCGTGGGGGGTGGCCGGCCGCCTGGACGGAGAACGCGAGGATGCCGGTGCTGCCGAAGACGAGCACCCGTGCCGACGTGAACGGCACCGGCATCTCCATCCCGGCCGGAACGGACACGAAGTCGTTGCCCGCGACGTTCTCGACCAGCATCGGGGTTTGCGCGGTGGCGTTCTGGATGGTCCAGTGACCGTCGGCGGCGATCACCCGGCCGACCACCCCGGCGGCATGTTCGTCAGGGATCACCAGGTCGGCGACGTTCTCGTCGCTGCCGAACACGATGTTCCCGTTCGGAGGCAGCGCCGACCAGCGCTCGTCGGTACCGGTCCAACCAGCGCTCACGCTCACGGCCGTCATGCGCTGGCCTCGTGCGCGCCGGCTTCCGGCTCGGCCACGACCAGCTTGCTGCAGAAGAGGTAGTCGACCGTGGGCAGGAAGACATCGTCGCGGAAGCGCAGCAGGTCACCGTCCTCCACCTCGATCAGTTCGAGGTTCTCGGCCAGTCTCGTGTGTCGTCCCCGCACCGGCACCCGTTCGTGTCGGTTGGCGATCCGCCGGATGAGGGGCTGGGGGGCGAGCCGCACGCAGGTCCAGGGATTCATGTCCGGCAGGCGGTGCGGCTGACCACCGGAGGTGCGCAGGCGGAACGAACGCGGGCTTCCGTACGCGTGCTCGGCGTTGCGGGCGATGCGTTCGGCCGCCGCGGCGTCGCCCGTCATGCTCTCCGCCACACGCCGGGTGTGTGCCGTGACCAGGTCGGTCCGGCGGATGTCGTCATCGGTGGCGGCCAGCGGCACGTCCTCCGGGGCATCGTCCGTACGGAGCTGGCGCAGCGTCGCCCGCTGGTCGTCGCGCAGGTCACAGACCTCCTGGACGCGGTCGACGACGGTGTTGAGGAAGCCCGTCAGACCGGCCTGGCGGAGCGTCGCGACGACGTACCCGAAATCGAGTGGACGGCTGGCCGCCAGGACGACATCGTTGATGGCTTTCGCCTCGATGAAGCAGTCACCTGCGGCATTTCCGATCACCGCGCAGAAGTTGTCCTCGTCGGCGAGTGGCGTCCAGACTTCATTTTCGCGGGAACGGTCGAATTCGATGAGACCGCAATAACGGACCGAGTACGGGCCGATATGGATATCGACATCCACCTGATCAGGAGCGGGGTGTTGCATGCGGAACTGCCCGAGCAGCGTGCCATTCATGTCTCGTTTCAACCACGGCATCTCGCCGGGTTCGTACGTGAAGCCGAGATCCCGCAGCATCGAGGCTACTTGCAGGCCGCTGTCCATGTCCGGCACCCACAGGTCGGCATCACCGATGTCCCGGCGCTGCCCGGCCGGGTACCACGAGCGCACACCGAGACCCTTCATGAGGCGCACGGGGAGGTCGGAGGTGCGGGACCGAAACTCGGCGACCTGCGCGTCCAGGTCGGTTCCCCGGGTCTCCCGGGGTGCGCCGAGGCGGTCTATCTCGGCATCGAAGCGCTGCAGCAGAGCGGCGTCGTCCCCGGACGCGCTCGCGAGAGCCGCTCCCACGCGTCGACGCGTGATGCGCCGGACCTTGTGGCGGGTGATCACTTCGGCGGCCGCGGTCGGACCGATCTCTCGCACCGCTTCGAGGCCTTCGTGGAAAGTCGCGCTCGGTTGGAGAAGGCCCAGTCCGAGAACGCCACGTAGCACTTTTTCGGATGTCAATGTAGTCCCCCGTAGGCAGTTCGCTTGCCATGGACTTCGACAGAAGCTGGAATCGGCGCGCCTTTGGACTGTTGCTCTGGCGTCGCTGGCGGTTCCCTCTTCGACGTCGAAGACCAAGATAACCGCGCTGAAGAAATCTATCAACCCATGGATCACGGTGGATTCGTCTTCCGGTCATTGCGATGTGGAGGCGGCGCCGGTCACGACGTGCGTCCGGGCCTTCTGCGCCGTGGCCTCCGGCGCCGTGGGCGGGGCCCACCGCCGGTGGTGCCTTCGATCGTCGTACGTCTATAGTTGCGTCAATCACTAGATCATGGCCGTGGTCAACGCGGCCGGATCGTCGAAGCGCTTCGACGATCCGTCGTTCAGGCCCGTCAGTCGGGTGTCGAGCCTGGCCACGCCGGTCTCGGCGCCCTTGCGCGTCGGTCGTACGACACGAGGAGAATCCGCATGCGGAAATGGCGCCTTCGGCGCGGAACAGCCGCGCTTGCGCTCGCCCTGCTTGCCCTGCCGGCTGTCCCCGGCACGGCGCTCGCCGAACCCACCTACCCCTTCAGAGATCCACGCATGCCCGTGAACGCCCGGGTCGACGACCTGCTTGGCCGGCTCACCCTGGACGAGAAGATCTCGTGGCTGCACCAGTACCAGCCGGCCGTCCCGCGGCTGGGCATCGGCCTGTTCAAGACCGGCACCGAGGCCCTGCACGGGGTCGCCTGGTCGACCGACATCGACAACAACGGCGCCGTCGTGAAGGCTCGCGGCACGTCGTTCCCTCAGCCGGTGGGCATGGCCAGCACCTGGAACACCGACCTGATCGAGCGGGTCGGCTCGGCCGTCGGCGACGAGGCGCGCGGCTACCACGCACAGAACCCCCGGGTCTGGGGTCTCAACCTCTGGGCGCCGGTGGTCAACCTGCTCCGCGACCCCCGTTGGGGCCGCAACGAGGAGGGCTACTCCGAGGACCCGCTGCTCACCGGTGCGATCTCCACCGCGTACGGCTCGGGGATGACCGGCGGCGACCCGGACCACCTCAAGAGCGCACCGACCCTCAAGCACTACCTGGCCTACAACAACGAGGTCCGGCGTGACGTGACCTCGTCGAACGTGCCCCCACGGGTGCTCAACGAGTACGACCGCGCCGCCTTTAAGCCGGCCCTCGCCACCGACGCGGCGACCGGGGTGATGGCCGCGTACAACCTGGTCAACGGCCGTCCGGCCACGGTGGACCCGGACCTCGCCACGGTGGTACGCGGCTGGACCGACCAGCCGCTGATGAACGTCACCGACGCCTGGGCGCCGAACAACCTCGTCGCCTCCCAGGGGTACTACGCCACCCAGGCCGAGGCGAACGCGGCGATCATCAAGGCCGGCCTGAACAGCTTCATCACCGACGACACGAACGCCCAGCCGACCGTGACGGCCATCAAGCAGGCGCTGGCCGCCGGGCTGCTCACCGAGGGCGACATCGACGCGCGGATCCGGGAGATCCTCAGCGTCCGGTTCCGGCTGGGGGAGTTCGACCCGGGCGGCGGCCGGTACGGCGGGATCACCCCGGACGTCATCAACAGCCCGGAACACCAGCGGCTGGCCCGGCAGGCCGCCGGCGAGGCGATGGTCCTGCTGAAGAACTCCCGCCAGGCCCTGCCCCTGGACCCGGCCCGCACCCGCAAGGTGGCCGTGCTCGGTCCGCTGGCCGACACCCTCTACTCCGACTGGTACGGCGGTGACCTGCCGTACGAGGTGACCGCGCTCGACGGCATCCGCGAGCGGCTGGGCGGCTCGGCCTCCGTCAGCGGGCTCGACGGGGCGGACCGGATCGCGCTGAAGGATCCGGCGACCGGCAGGTACGTCACGGCCACCGGCACCACCGACGCCGACCCGGTCGCCGCGACCGGTGCCACCGCCGACCTCGCCGCCCAGTTCGACGTGGTGGACTGGGGCCAGGACGTGGTGACGCTGCGCAGTGCCGCCAACGGCCGCTACCTCGGCTACAACTGGGGGCCGTTCGTCACCCGGGACGCGCAGCCCAACGGCTGGTACGTCCAGCAGCAGTTCAGGCTGGAGGCGCAGGCCGACGGCACTGTCGCGCTGCGCTACGCCGGTTACGAGACCAAGGAGAGCTGGTTCGGCCCCGACCGGTACGTGACGGTCGGTGCCGACGGCGCCCTCACGCTCGGCGCGGCGACGGCGGCCGACGCGACCCACTTCAGTCGCGAGGTGCTCAGCAGCGGGATCGACCGGGCCGTCGCGGCGGCGAAGGCGGCCGACACCGCAGTCCTGGTCGTCGGCAGCAACCCGTTCATCAACGGACGCGAGGCGCACGACCGTACCTCGACCGCGTTGAGCGCCGGCCAGGAGGCGCTGGTCAAGGCTGTGACCACTGCCAATCCGCGTACGGTGCTGGTGCTCCAGACCAGCTACCCGGTCAGCCTGAAATGGGAGCAGGAGCACGTTCCGGCCATCGTCTGGACCACCCACGCGGGCGCCGAGACCGGGCACGCCGTCGCCGACGTCCTGTTCGGCGACCGCAACCCGTCGGGCAGGCTCACCCAGACCTGGTACCGCTCGGACGGGCAACTGCCACCGGACCTGCTGGAGTACGACATCATCTCGTCCGGGCAGACCTACCTGTACAGCACCGCGAAGCCGCTGTACCCGTTCGGCCACGGGCTGTCGTACACCCGGTTCCGCTACGGCCAGCCGCGCCCCGGCGCCACCTCGGTCGGAGCCGACGGCACCATCTCGGTCAGTGTGGACGTCACAAACACCGGCAGCCGGGCCGGGGCCGAGGTGGTCCAGCTCTACACCCACCAGCGCACCTCTCGGGTGAAGACCCCGATCCGAGCGCTCAAGGCGTTCCAGCGGGTCGAACTCGCACCCGGGCAGACCCGGGCCGTGACGCTGCGGGTGCCCGCCGCGGACCTGGCGCACTGGGACGTCACCCGCAGCCGGTGGGTTGTCGAGTCGTCGGTCCACGACCTGATGGTGGGTGCTTCCGCCGAGGACATCCGGGCGCGGACGGCCATTCGGGTACGCGGTGAGACGGTCCCGGACCGGGACCTGTCCCGGCTGACCCGGGCGGAGAACTTCGACAGGTACTCCGGGGTCCGGCTGCTCGATGAGACCAGGGCCAGCGGCACTGTCGTCGGCGCGACCGAGGCCGGCCAGTGGATCGCCTTCGCCGGTTCCGCGTTGCGGCCCGGCGCCCACACCCTCACCGCGAGGGTCGCCAGGGCCGACGCGGGCACCGGCACGGTCCAGGTCCGGTTGGGCTCGCCCACCGGCCGGCTGCTGGGTACGGTCACCGTGCCCAGCACCGGCGACGACTACCGGTACGTCAGCGTCGACGCGGACCTGGCGCGGGCCGCCGGCACCCACGACGTGTACCTGGTGTTCGACTCCGCGCTGCGGCTGGCGGACTTCACCATCAGGTGACCGGACCGGGGCCGGGTCGATCGTCGACCCGGCCCCGGAACCGCGCTCTCGTCAGCTGGCCGTGCAGGTCAACGTGGGTGTGCCGGGCGTTCCGGTGGACGAGCCGAGGAACCCGAACGTGGTGCTGGCTCCCGCGCCGAGGGCGCCGTTGTAGGCGACGTTGCGGGCGGTCACCGTGGACCCCTGACTCGTGACTGTGGCGTTCCATGCCTGAGTGACGCTCTGCCCGTTGGCCAGGGTCCACGTCACGGTCCAACCGCCGATCGGCGAGGTGCCCGCGGTGACGCGTACCTCGCCCTGGAACCCGCCGGTCCACTGACTGGTCACCGTGTACGTGGCGCTGCAGCCGGCCGCCGGTGGCGGCGTGGTGGGCGGCGGCGTCGTGGGCGGCGGGGTGGTGACGGCCCCGCCCCAGCCGGCGGTGGAGTCCAGCCAGGCGGCGCGGCGCAGCATCCAGTCCCGCATGACCTGGACCTGGCCCTGCCAGGTGGGCGAGGTCGGGGTACGGAAGAAGCTGACCGTCGGCGACGTCAGGTTCGGCCAGCGTTGGAAGTTGCGCTGGGCCGCGTTTGTCAGCGGGGTGGCGAGGGCGTTGATCCGGGTCGTCAGCGCGGTGTCGGAGAGCAGGCCGCGGCGCAGCGTCTGCCAGCGTGCCCGGGCCTGGTTGACGAACGCGGGATCCCGCTGCAACTGGGCGAACCAGTCGTTGGCAGACGGCTGCCTGGTCTGCTGGTACTGCCAGCCCGACACCTGGTCGTTGGCGAAGAACCCACCGACGCCGAAGCTCAGGTCGAAGTCCCACAGCGGACCGGCGAAGATCTTGCTGTCCCGGTCCTTGTAGAAGTGCGAGCTGCGGACGTACGCGTCCATCTCCCGGCTCAGCTCGTTGACGATCATGAGGTCGATGAAGGAGCCGACGTCGATGTACTTCCGGTAGCCGGTGGTGGGGTCGGCGGCGTTCGACGAGTGCAGCACGTCGTTGAACTCCTGGATATGACCGCGCAGCCAGTCCCGTTGCTGCGGTTGCAGCGGCGACGGGTCGACCACCTCAAGGTAGTTCCAGCAGGTGGCGGCCGGGCCGGTGCACGGCAACGTGGGTTCCTCGGCCGCCATCCACTCGAACTTCCAGATGTACCCGCCCTGGATCTTCGGCAGGGTCACGTCGTCGGAGTCCAACTGCTTGAGGTCGAGGCGGTCCTTGGAGTTCTTGATCGTCTCGACGAGCATGTAGACGCCCATGTAGTCGCTGGCGGCCACCGGGGACGCGTCGGTGTTGAGGTAGAACTCGGCGAACGCGTAGCGCGGGGCGGGCAGCCCCATCTCGCGCCCGAGGTCGTAGACGAACGCCTCCCGGATCAGCGCCTTGTCGGTGAACGGACCGCGCAACACCCAGTCGGAGTCGGCGGGCATGCCCAGCACCGGATAGTCGGCGTCGTCGTTCTCGTTGTCCCAGAACTCGAGCCGGTACGGCGTCTTCTCGAACGTCGCCGACGAGTTGCCGCGCAGTCGGAACCCCGCCCGGGTGGCGACCGTCGGCGCGGCGGCAAGCGTCGGCGAGCCGCCGGCGCTCGGCGGAAAGATCATCGTGGTGGCGTCGAGGTACTCCCGGTCGGGCCGGCCGGCGCCGTACGAGTCGACCACCACCACCGGCAGGTCGTGGGCGGTGGTGACGTTCTGGGCCACGTACATGGCGGTGCCGGGGGCGCCGGTCGCGGTCTGACCGACGAATGCCTGAGCCCGCAGCTGGGTGGTACGGGTGAACCGCAGCGCCGAGCCCGCGTACAGCGACGACTGGGCGGTGGGCACCTGGCCGTTCGTGGTGTAACGGATCTGCGCGCCGCTGACCGTGCTGCTCAGCGCGACCGCCACCTCCCCCTGGAAGGTGCCGCTGGGCACCGAGAAGGTGATGTCGCCGGTCAGTTCGTCGGCGGCGGCCGCGGCTGCGGCGCTCTGGTGGGGCGTGTCGGCCACCGGGTCGGCCCCGGCGCCGGGCTCGGCGCCGGCCTGCGGCGCGTACACCGCGAGGAGGCCCGCCACGAGCACGGATGCGGCGGCGATCCCGGCGGCACGAAGGGCCGCTGTCGGGACGCCTGTGTTGCGATCGGTCAAGCGCACGATGCCTCCTGTTCTGATCGGGTGGGAACGGTCCACGCCGGGCCCGGCAGCGGGGGGTCGGCGCGGAAGTGGCGGCGCAGCGTCCGTCGCCACGGCACGTCGGGCAAATCCAGGCGCAGCGCCGCGAGGCCGGTGGCGTACTTCGAGATGCGTACGGGTCGGGTGCCGCGCTGCCACAACATGCGGTCGACAAGCGAGGCAGCCGAGCTGGTCTTGGTCTCGACCACGGCGATGCCGGGCAGTCGCAGTCTGCGGTCGCCGTCCTGCCAGGTGAGCTCGGTGTCGATGGTGACCCGACTCGCGGTGGTCGGCAGCAGCAGAGTGCTGCGGCGGTAGCTGGTGACCAGCACCGGCTCGAGCGGGGTGGCGGCGGGGCCGGGCCAGATCGACTCCCGGACGAGGGCCTCGTCCACGAAGGCGCGCCCGGACCGGACGGTGTGGCGGTCCTCGGCGAGGTACGGGAGTCGGTGCTTGGTGACCAGCCCCCGCGCCCCGTTGATCTTGACCTCCAGCCAGCACTGCGCCGAGTCGAGGTAGGTGCGGGTCCGTACCTTGAAACGCCTCCGCCGCCGGTAGGCCGCGCAGTGGTAGCTGGCCAGGCAGGGCGTGTCGAAGTACACCGACTCGTACGGGAAGTTGCGCTCGCCGTCGATCTCCAGCACCTGGGCGTACGGAGTGAGCTGGTCCAGCAGGCGCGGCACCTCGTCCACCGCGACGACGTACTTGCGGTCCACCCTGCTCTGCAGTGCCGCCCGCTCGATCAGCTCGGCGAGGTCGATCGGAGCCAGTCCCACCAGGGGGTTCATCGGACCGCTCCGGCCCGTGCCGGCTTGGCGGCGCCGGCCGCCCCGCTGCGCCCGGCGACCGAGTATCGGACGTCGACGACGGTCGTCTCGTTGACCATGTCCAGCCGTTGGACGGTGGCGGTGTGCACCCGCGCGTTGAGCAGCTGCTCCAGGTGGGCGACGAGAGCGACCTGATCGGTGACGGCGGAGTCGAGCACCATGATCTGGTGCCGGTAGTGCCGGAGCATCCGCCGGTGGTCGCCGACGAACATCACCGCGACGATGAGCGCCATCAGTCCACCGCTGAGCCAGACCGAGGTGGTGCTGAGGGCGCCGAGGATGCCCAGCGCGAGAGCCGAGAAGTAGTACGCGACCTCGTGCTGGTCGAGCTCGGTCGATCGGAGCCGGATGATGGAGAGCACCCCGAACAGCGCCAGCCCCAGCCCCAGCCCGGCGCCGACGTCGCTGGCGCTCAGGGCGCTCGCCACCGCGAGGACGCCGACGTTGACCCCCAGGTAGGCGACGACCAGGTCACGCCGGCGGTGCCGCGGGAAGTAGAGCCCGAAGACGAGCAGCGCCACCGCGCAGATGTCGATCGCGAACAGGACGAGCTGCGACATCTCTTGGGTTCCTCCTGATCACCAGATAGTTTCGGTAAATTTTCGGAATATGTTGGGTGACTGTAAGCAGGCCATCGGAACATGTCAATGTCGTCCGGACGTCAGGCAGGGAGATTGCTTTTGGTGCGAAAGGATCAGGCCGAGCCTGCCGCCGAAACTTTCGGAACTTCTCGTGCATTGGTCGGAGGTTGTGGTGCCGCAGGAACCCGCGCTGTCGGGGCGCTGGAAGCGGCACCGGAGGTGGCGCCAGCCCGCTGACGCGTCGACTCACCCGGTCCGCGCGAATTCATCGGACGATGCCAGCGGTGCCGGGATGCCGTACCGGAGACTCTGCCCTTTATCGGTGGCTTTGCTCATAGACGGGCACCGATTGCTCGTTGCATTCATCACACGTGTGACCTACGCTCCGAAGGGGACTGTCGTAGTGACTGCGGCCGGGCGACAGGAGCCCTCGCCGGCCCGCTGTTCCGTACTCGTCGCTCGATAGACAACTCGGTCCATGCCGACGGCAAGTGAGAGGAACAGCGCGTGAAGTCATTCGTGTCCACCGCTCGAGCGTCATTGTTGGCGGCCGCGGTGGTCGTCTCCGCCGCGCTGCCGGCCGTGCTGGCGAGCCAGACGCCGGCAGCGGCCGCGGCCCAGCAGACCTTCTACGTCGCCCCCGACGGCAGCGACGCCAACCCGGGCACGATCCAGGCCCCATTCAGGACTCTGCAGCGCGCGCGGGACGTCGTGCGTACGGTGAATGCCACGATGACCGGCGACATCAACGTCTATCTGCGCGGCGGAAGCTATCCGGTCAGCAGCACTATCGAGTTCGGCGCCGCCGATTCCGGCACCAACGGGTTCCGGGTCAGCTATTCCGCGTACTCCAACGAGAAGCCGGTCCTCGACGGCGGCGTTCAGGTGACGGGGTGGACCCAGCACAGCGGCAACATCTGGAAGGCGCCGCTCGATCGCGCCAACAAGCTGCGGGCGCTGTACGTCAATGACAAGCGCGCGTACCTGGCGTCGAAGACGGTCAGTTCGGCGGGGTGCTACGGCACGTACACGATCACGGCAGGTCAGGCCGACTGGGCCTGGGAATCAGGGTCCCAGTGCGATGGTGCCAGATACAACCTGGCCGATTTCCCCGCCATCGCCCGCAACCACGACGACATCGAGATCGAGACGGGGACGACCTGGACCACGGCGATCGTGGGCGTCCGCCAGGTGACCACGAGTTCCGACGGCGCGAGCCGGGTCGCCCTGTTCCAACAACCGGGTGCGGCCATCGCCCAGGGTGCGTTCAACGGCAACGCCCAGGTGGGCGGCACCCACAAGCTCATGAACGCCTACGAGTTCCTGGACGCCCCCGGCGAGTTCTACTTCGACAAGAGCAGCCGGACGGTCTACTACTACAAGTCCAGCACCGAGAACATGGCGACCGCGACGGTCTACGCACCGAACAACGTGTCCACCCTGCTGCGGGTCGCCGGCACCTCGACGAGCAGCCACGCGCGCAACATCACGTTCTCCGGTCTGACGGTGCAGCACTCCGACTGGAACCTGGTCAACGTCGCCGGCTCGGCCTTCAAGCAGGCCCAGCAGGGCAACCTGAGCGCCAACGTGTACGTAAAGGGCAACTTCCACGTCTACTACTACCGCAACGTCGACGTCACTCCCGGCATCGTCCAGCTGCAGAACGCCGACGGGATCCTCCTGCACCGCAACCGGATCCAGCACACCGGCGCCGACGGGATCAACATGGTCAACGACGTGCAGAGCACGCAGTTGACCGGGAACCACACGAACGACGTCGCCGGGTCCGCCATCACCGTCGGCCATCCCCAGCACGTCTACATCGGAGACGGCACGTCGACCAACCGGGAGAAGTACTCCCCGCAGGTCGAGGGGTTGCCGAAGAACATCGACATCAGGAACAACTACCTGTACGACAGCGCGGTCCTGTTCAACGGGCACAGCCCCATCTCGGCGTACTTCGCCGACACCCTCACGATCTCCCGCAACCGGATCGAGAAGGCCCCCTGGTCGGGCATCACGATGGGCTGGGGCTGGTGGAACTTCGACGGGTCGTCGGGATCGATTGTGCCCAACCGGCCGACCACGACGGCGCGGAACAACACCATCAGCTACAACCACATCATCGACACGGTGCAGCGCCTCAGCGACACGGCGCCCATCTACACGCTCGGCAGCCAGCCGGGGGCCACGATCACCAACAACTACCTCCAGGGCGTGCCCTCGGGCCACAAGTACGGCCTGCACCCGGACGAGGGCTCGGCGTTCATCACGTTCCGCGACAACGTCCTGAGCATCGACAAGAACGTCACCTGGATGATCAATTCCGACGACTTCGGTCGGAAGCACGATCTGAGCATCACGCAGATCTACGGCCCGATAAACAAGGTCTCGAACAAGAACCTGCCGAACAGCACGGTCGCCGACATCCTCGTCTCCTCCGACTACGTCTGGCCTGCGGCGGCGTACGCGATCGCCGCGAACTCCGGCCTCGAGGACGCGTACCGGGACATCCTCCCGGCGAGCACCTTCTCGGCGCCGAACTACGTGCTGCCGGCCAGCACCTTCGTCGCCAGCGCGACGGCGTCGATCCCGATCCGGAGCACCGGCGACGCCACGAGGTCGGTCTGGCTGGCCCCCTCCGGCACGACCGCCTTCGTCGCCGGGCCGACGATGACCAGGGCGGCCGGCACCGCCACCTCCATCGCCGTGCCGAGGTCCCAGGGGGAGTACCGGCTCTACGTCCTCGACGCCCAGGGCAACCGGTCGGCGGAGTCGACCTCGATCGTGCGGCAGCAGGGCGGCGGCGGCAGTCAGCAGGGCGGGCAGCTCGTGGGCGGCCAGTCCGGCCGCTGCGTCGAGGTCCCCAACTCCTCCACCACCAACGGCACCCAGGTGCAGCTGTGGGACTGCGGCGGCGGCACGAACCAGCGGTGGACCTCCACCGCCAGCAAGCAACTGATGGTGTACGGCAACAAGTGCCTGGACGCCTCCGGGGCCGGTACGGCCAACGGCACCCAGGTCATCATCTGGGACTGCCACGGCGGGCTCAACCAGCAGTGGAACGTCAACGCCAACGGCACCATCACGAACGGCCAGTCCGGGCTCTGCCTCGATGCCAACGGCGCCGCCAGCGCCAACGGCACGAAGATCATCCTCTGGTCGTGCAACGGTGGCGCGAACCAGCAGTGGAGCCTGCGCAACTGACGAACCCGGCCGGGCCGATCCGGCGACAAGGGCTCCGGCCTGGTGGTTTCTCCACCCGGCCGGAGCCCT
This sequence comes from Micromonospora orduensis, assembly GCF_006228125.1. Lineage (GTDB taxonomy): Bacteria > Actinomycetota > Actinomycetes > Mycobacteriales > Micromonosporaceae > Micromonospora > Micromonospora orduensis. Next base: position 93,503 of record NZ_VDFY01000106.1, read on the forward strand.
GTCGCACCGCCCCAGCTTCGCGGACGCCGTGTCGGAGGCCTGCGCTAAGGCGGTGTTCGACGCCCTGGCGGTGCCCGGACAGGACAGCGACGGGCACCGGGCGGCCCGCCGGAGCGTCACACCTCCGTCCGGCCGCCGGCGCTAACGCGGGGGCGAGATGTAGAGCCCGGTCCCGCACCCCGTCTCGCCCGGCTCCAACCAGACGGGGTCGTACCCGGGCGACTCGATGGCCCCGCCGGCGGTGCGGACCATCAGGAGACAGTCCCGCTCGGCGGGTACGCCCACCGCGGCGACGAGGGCGCCCTCGTGGGTGGCCGTGTCGACGGTGACGTGCCGCTCGGGGAACGCGGCGCGCACCGCACCGGCGAGCGTGCTCGGTGTGGCGGTGCGCAGGGCCGCCGTGAGCCGGGCGCGCGCGTCGTCGGGCAGCGCCGGGACCGGTGCGGCGGTGGGCATCGGCGGTGTGGCCACGGCCGGGCAGTCGATCTCCTGGTGGGACGTGGCACGGTGGAGTTCGAGCCGGTAGCGGTAGCACCGCGTGGCCTGGCCGGCGGAGTGGCCGAGGTCGCCGAAGGTGGACCCGTGGTCCTCGGTCACCGTCACGGCGATCCGCACGTCGATGACGGCCTGCTCGCCGGGCGCGGTCCGGCCCGACCAGGCCAGCGCCTCGATCCGGACGGGGGAGCTGTCGCCGCCCGCAGCCCGGGGGATACCTGTCGCGGCGATGTACTCGGCATCCCGGATCCGGTCGCGATGCTCGAGGTCGACATCGAGGCGTTGGGCTTCGGCGGCCGCCCAGTCCCGCGCCATCGAGTGGCCGTCGCGGTAGTCCGCGCACCCGCTCAGCAGCAGGCAGGTCGCCACCGTCAGCGCGCCGATCCGGGGAAGGACAGCCATGGCGTCGAGCATGCCGGCCAGCGTAGGCAGCGGGATGAGTGTTCGTACTCATCCCGCTGCTTCTGTGGCAGCATCGACCTGCGGGGGCGGACCGTTCTACGGGAGTGGGCATGGCACTGGGACCTGTGCTGGTGGTCGGTCTCGATCCCCTGAGGATCCCGGGTTGGGACCCTGAGCCGGTCGTGGCGGCGATAGCCCGCGGCCAGGCCCGCTTCGGAGAGCACGGCATCGAGGCCGACCTGTGCCTGGTGGTGCCGGACGAGAGCGCTGAGGCGGCGATCGTCGAGGCGCTGACCCGCAGGGAGTACGCCTGCGTGGTGGTCGGCGGCGGTATCCGCAAGCACGAGCCGCTGCTCCCGCTCTTCGAGAAGGTGGTCAACCTGGTCCGGCAGCACGCTCCCGGCGCGGCGATCGCCTTCAACAGCAGCCCCGAGGACACCGCCGAGGCCGCACTGCGGTGGCTGCCCGGCGATGTGCGGGAGCGCGGTGGCCACTGACGCCGCCCCGACCGGCAACCCGGACACGATCCTGATCTGCGTGCGGGGCAACTCGGGCTCGGGCAAGAGCACGCGTCAGCGCCGTCGAAGGGCCGGGTCGAGCAGGGCGGGCGGGGTGTCGAACTTCTCCTGCGGGGCGAGGTCGACGCCCGGAGCGACGATCGCGTCGATCGCGTCGAGCACGTCGGCGGAGAGGACGGTGTCCGCGGCGTCGAGCTGCGAACGCAGATGCTCCATGGTGCGGGGGCCGATGATCGCGCTGGTCACGGCCGGGTGGGCGGTGACGAAACCGAGCGCGAGCTGGATCATGGTCAGACCTGCCTCGTCGGCGACCGCGGCCAGCTGCTCGACGGCGTCGAGCCGGGCCTGGTTGGCGGGGAGGGTGGTGTCGAAGCGTTGCGGCAGCACCGCCGAGCGGTGGGTGGTGACCTCCCGGCCCGACCGGATCGCGCCCGACAGCCAGCCAGAGGCCAGCGGGCTCCAGGCCAGAACGCCGAGCCCGTACTCCTCGGTGACGGGCAGGACGTGCGTCTCGACCCCGCGTTGCAGGATCGAGTAGCTGGGCTGCTCGGTGACGTACCGGCCCAGGTGGCGGTCCCGGGCGGTCCACTCGGCCTGCACGATGCGGTACGCGGGGAACGTCGACGAGCCGAAGTAGCGGATCTTCCCGGCGCGCTGGAGGTCGGTCAGGGCGGACAGCGTCTCCTCGTCGCTGGTGCGCGGGTCCCAGCGGTGGATCTGGTAGAGGTCGACGTGGTCGACGCCGAGGCGGCGCAGGCTGTTGTCCAGCTCGGTCACCAACCAGCGTCGCGAGCTGCCCTGGTGGTTACGCTCGTCGCCCATCGGCATGCCGGCCTTGGTGGCCAGCACGATGTCGTCGCGGCGGCCCACGATGGCCTTGCCCACCATCTCCTCCGACTCGCCCTGGCTGTACATGTCGGCGGTGTCGACGAGGTTGACGCCGGCGTCCAGGGCCGCGCCGACCAGGGCGGTGGCCTCGTCCTGGGTGACGCGTCCCAGGCTGCCGAAGTTCATCGCGCCGAGCGCGAGGGTGCTGACCTGTACGCCGGTGCGGCCCAGGGTGCGGTACTGCATGACTGTCCTCCACGAAGGGTTGGCTGTCGGCTAAGCGGATCGCCGTTCCGGTAGCCACTGTACGGAACATTGTTCCGGTTGCCAACCCGGCCTCTCTGATGTGGCACGATTTGGGCCGTGACCAGCACACCCGCCGAGGAGCAGCGCCTGCGCGATCTCGCGCGGCTGCGCCGCGTCCGTGACCGGATCGACCGGGAGTACGCCCAGCCACTGGACGTCGAGGCGCTCGCCCGGGGCGAGCACATGTCGTCGGGGCACCTCAGCCGGGAGTTCCGGCAGGCGTACGGGGAGTCCCCGTACAGCTATCTCATGACGCGGCGCATCGAGCGGGCGATGGCCCTGCTGCGCCGGGGTGACCTGAGCGTCACCGATGTCTGCTTCGCGGTCGGTTGTTCCTCACTGGGCACCTTCAGCACCCGCTTCACGGAGCTGGTGGGTGTCCCGCCAAGCGTCTACCGACGCGAGGCGGTACGCGCGACGGACGGGATGCCGTCCTGCGTGGCGAAGCAGGTGACCAGACCGATCAGGAATCGAGAAGCCGCGCACCTGCAGCCGCACCTAGCCTGACTGGCATGGACATCAGCATCCACTCAAGCTTCCTTCCGCACACCGACCCGGACGCCTCCCTGGCCTTCTACCGCGACATCCTCGGCTTCGAGGTGCGCAACGACGTCGGATACCAGGGCATGCGCTGGATCACCGTCGGCCCCGTCGGGCAGCCCGACACGGCGATCGTTCTGCACCCGCCGGCCGCCACGCCCGGCCTCACCGACGACGAGCGCCGCACCATCGCCGAGATGATGGCCAAGGGCAGCTACTTCGGTGTGAACCTGGCCGCCACCGACCTGGACGAGACGTTCGGGACGCTGGAGCGCAGCGGCGCCGAGGTGGTCCAGGAGCCGACCGACCAGCCGTACGGCGTGCGGGACTGCGCCTTCCGCGATCCCGCTGGCAACATGGTCCGCATTCAGGAGAAGCGCTGAGCGGTCGACGGGGCCGGGCGGCAGATGGAGACAGGATGAAGAAGGCGTCCGGGCCGCACGCGGCCGACAGTCACGACCTGATCCGCGTGCAGGGCGCGCGTGTCAACAACCTCCGGGACGTCAGTGTCGAGATCCCGAAGCGCCGCCTCACGGTGTTCACCGGCGTCTCCGGCTCGGGCAAGAGTTCCCTGGTGTTCGGCACCATCGCCGCCGAGTCGCAGCGGATGATCAACGAGACGTACAGCTCGTTCGTGCAGGGCTTCATGCCGACCCTGGCCCGCCCGGACGTCGACCTGCTGGACGGCCTGACGACGGCGATCATCGTTGACCAGGAACGGATGGGCGCGAACTCCCGCTCGACGGTCGGCACCGCCACCGACGCGAACGCGATGCTGCGGATCCTCTTCAGTCGGCTCGGGAAGCCGCACATCGGCTCACCCAACGCGTACTCCTTCAATGTTCCTTCGGTGAAGGCCAGCGGCGCGATCACCGTCGAGCGTGGCGCCGGCCGGACGAAGACCGAGAAGGCGACCTTCACCCGCCTGGGCGGGATGTGTCCGCGCTGTGAGGGCATGGGCTCGGTCACCGACATCGACAGGTCCGCGCTGTACGACGACACCCTGTCGCTCAACGAGGGCGCGATCACGATCCCCGGTTACAGCATGGAGGGCTGGTACGGCCGCATCTTCCGCGGCTGCGGCTACTTCGACCCGGACAGGCCGATCGCGAAGTACACCAAGCGCGAGCTGGACGACCTGCTGTACCGGGAACCAACCAAGATCAAGATCGACGGCATCAACCTGACGTACGCCGGCCTGATCCCGTCGATCCAGAAGTCCTTTCTGTCCAAGGACGTCGACGCGTTGCAGCCGCACATCCGCGCCTTCGTGGAGCGGGCGGTGACGTTCACGACCTGCCCCGACTGCGGCGGGACCCGACTCAGTCAGACCGCCCTGTCCTCGAAGATCAAGGGCAAGAACATCGCCGACGTCTGCGCGATGCAGATCAGCGACCTGGCCGCCTGGGTGCGGGGCCTCGACGAGCCGTCGGTCGCGCCGCTCATCAAAGGGCTGCAACACCTCCTCGACTCGTTCGAGGAGATCGGGTTGGGCTACCTCTCGCTCGACCGCCCGTCCGGCACGCTCTCCGGTGGTGAGGCGCAGCGCACCAAGATGATCCGCCACCTCGGGTCGTCGCTCACCGACGTCACCTACGTCTTCGACGAGCCGACGATCGGGCTGCACCCGCATGACATCGCGCGGATGAACGAGCTGTTGTTGCAGTTGCGCGACAAGGGCAACACCGTGCTGGTCGTGGAGCACAAGCCGGAGGCGATCGCCATCGCCGACCACATCGTCGACCTCGGTCCCGGCGCCGGCACGGGGGGCGGCACCGTCTGCTACGAGGGCAGTGTCGAGGGGCTGCGGAGCAGCGGCACCATCACCGGCCGCCACCTCGACGACCGGGCGTCGCTCAAGCCGACGGTGCGTAGGCCCACCGGGGCGTTGGAGATCCGCGGTGCCAATGCCCACAACCTCCGCGACGTCGACGTCGACGTTCCACTGGGGGTGCTCTGTGTCGTCACCGGCGTCGCCGGGTCGGGCAAGAGCTCACTGATCCACGGCTCGATCCCGGCCGGCGCGGGCGTGGTGTCGATCGACCAGGGCGCGATCCGCGGCTCGCGGCGGAGCAACCCGGCCACGTACACCGGCCTGCTCGACCCGATCCGTAAGGCGTTCGCGAAGGCCAACGGCGTGAAACCGGCGCTGTTCAGCGCCAACTCCGAGGGCGCCTGCCCGACCTGCAACGGAGCCGGAGTCATCTACACCGACCTGGCGATGATGGCCGGCGTCGCCACCACCTGCGAGGACTGCGAGGGCAAGCGGTTCCAGGCCTCGGTGCTGGAATACCACCTCGGCGGCCGTGACATCAGCGAGGTGCTCGCGATGTCCGTGTCGGAGGCCGAGAAGTTCTTCGGCGCGGGCGATGCGCGTACACCCGCCGCCCACGCCGTCCTCGACCGGCTCGCGGACGTCGGGCTCGGCTACCTCAGCCTCGGCCAGCCGCTCACGACGCTGTCCGGCGGCGAGCGCCAGCGGCTCAAGCTGGCCACCCACATGGCCGAGAAGGGCGGCGTCTACGTCCTCGACGAGCCGACCACCGGCCTGCACCTGGCCGACGTCGAGCAACTGCTCGGTCTGCTGGACCGGCTCGTCGACTCGGGCAAGTCGGTCATCGTCGTCGAGCACCACCAGGCGGTCATGGCGCACGCGGACTGGATCATCGACCTCGGTCCGGGCGCCGGGCACGACGGCGGCCGGATCGTCTTCGAGGGCACCCCCGCCGACCTCGTGGCCGCCCGCTCCACCCTCACCGGCGAACACCTGGCGGCGTACGTCAGCTCCTGAGCCTCACGCACCCGGCCGCGTCGGGGCGGGGGACACAGCGCCCCTGCCCCGGCACCGCGTGTGAGACGCCGGTTCCCGGGTAGTCGCCGCCGTCGGATCTAGCGGCGGGAGACAGGGTGGAGACCTACCCGGCACTGGAGGAGCACGGCTTGATCGGCGATCTGCAAACCGCGGCCCTCATCACCGCCGACGGTACGATCGACTGGTTCTGCGCGCCCCGTTTCGACTCCCCGAGCATCTTCGGCGCCCTGCTGGATCGCCGCAGGGGCGGGCATTTCCAGCTCGCACCCGACGGCGTCGAGTACACGAGCAAACAGCTCTACCTACCCGGCACGCCGATCCTGATCACCCGTTTCCACAGCGCGGACGGTGTCGGCGAGATGCTGGACTTCATGCCTGTCACAGGTACGCAGGCCACCGACCAGCACCGGTTGATCCGGCTGATCCGGATGGTGCGGGGGACCATGCGTTTCCGCTTCGACTGCCAGCCCCGGTTCAACTACGCGCGCGATCCGTGCGAGATTGAGGTGCACCCCGAGGGCGACGTGTTCCGCAGCCCGGCCATGAGCCTCACCCTCACCCCGTTCAAGAACGTGGAACGGCTGATCGGCGCCGAGGACATCCGCCGGGACGCGGAGGGCGTCTCCGCGCGGTTCACCCTCAACACGGGTGACATCGGCGGGGTCGTCCTGGAGACGGCCTGCCCGCACGCACCCAGGGCGCTCAGCATCGAGGAGGCATGCGATCTGCTCGCCCAGACCCGCGACTACTGGCGTCGGTGGCTGGACCGTTCCCGGTACACCGGCCGGTGGAGGGAGATGGTCGAGCGGTCCGCGATGACGCTCAAGCTGATGACGTACGCCCCGACCGGCGCCCTGGTGGCCGCGCCCACCGCGGGCCTGCCGGAGCAGGTCGGCGGGCAGCGGAACTGGGACTACCGCCACACCTGGATCCGGGACGCCCGGGACGGCGACATTCCCCTACAGATCATGTACCGGATCGACGGCTCACCGGACCTCCCCGAGGAGGTGCTGGGCCAGCTGGAGGGCTACCGCGGCTCGGCACCCGTTCGCATCGGCAACGGCGCGGCAGGCCAGCTGCAACTCGACATCTACGGCGAGGCGCTCAATTCGTTGGACCTCGCCGATCGGAACGGGCTGATCGCCCCGCACGAGGGGTGGCGGAAGACGGCAGGGCTGATGGACTGGCTCTGCGACCACTGGGATCAGCCCGAGGACGGCATCTGGGAGACCCGGTCCGGCCGGCAGGACTTCACGTACGGGCGGGTGATGTCCTGGGTGGCGCTGGACCGCGCGATCCGCCTCGCGCAGCGCCGCGGTCGCCCCGGCGACACGACCCGCTGGACGACCCAACGCAATGCCATCTACGAGCAGGTCATGGCTCGTGCCTTCCATCCGGAGCGTCAGGCGTTCGTGCAGCACTACCAGACCCACATCCTGGGCGCCTCGCTCCTCGCGATGCCCGGGGTCGGCTTCATCTCACCGAACGATCCGATGTGGAAGTCGACCCTGTGGGCGATGGACGCCGATCTGGTCTCCGACAGCCTCGTCTACCGCTACGACCCGAGAGCATCCCCGGACGGGCTGGCTGGCACCGAGGGCACCTTCAGCATGTGCACCTTCTGGTACGTGCAGGCCCTCGCCCAGGCGGGCCGGATCGACGACGCCCGACTGACCTTCGAGAAGATGCTCACCTACAGCAGCCCGCTGGGCCTCTACTCCGAGGAGATCGCCGCCACCGGCGAGCAGATCGGCAACTTCCCCCAGGCGTTCAGCCATCTCTCGCTGATCAGCACCGCGTCCCACCTCGACGAACTGCTCGACGAGCGCCGCCGCCCCTAGAAGAGGGTCAGCGGCCCGACCGGTATCGGCTCGGGCAGCGCGTCGAGGCCGGGCACGCGTGCCCGCACCTCGTCGTGGAAGCGCCGGGCGAGCACCGGCGCATCGGTGTTGTCCGGGGTGTGGACGAACACCGTCGGCGAGCGCCCCTCGCGCAGCCAGTCGACGGTGACGTCGACCCAGCGCTGCCAGCCCTCGACGGTCCGGTCGGTGTCGTCGCGACCGAGGTAGCGGACGATCGGCCGGTCGGTCAGCGCCACCGACCGCAGCGGCACGCGCGGTTTCTTGGTCCAGGCATCCCGCTCCGCGTCGCTGGTCGGAGGCGTGGCGAAGAACGCGGTGGTGTCGAACGGCACCCACTCGGCGTCCGCGCCGCCGAGGGCCTGTTCGAGGAGCCGGATCGCGCGTGCGTCGGTGAAGAACGCGGGGTGGCGGACCTCCACGGCGTACCGGTGGGAACGGGGGAGGTGACCCAGGAAGCGGCTCAGGGTGGGGACGTCGGCGGGAGAGAACGAGCCCGGCAACTGGATCCAGAGGGCATGGGTACGCGGGCCGAGCGGCTCGATCGCGTCCAGGAAGGCGCGCAGCGGCTCGTCGGTGTCGGTGAGCCGTCGCTCGTGCGTGACGACCTTGGGAAGTTTGAGGACGAAGCGGAAACCCGGATCGGTCTGCGCGGCCCACGAGGCCACGGTCTCCCGGGTCGGCGTCGCGTAGAACGTCGTGTTTCCCTCCACGGCGTCGCACCAGCTCGCGTAGTGCCGCAGACGATCCTGCGGCGCGAGCGGATGCGCCAGCAGCCGGCCCTGCCACGCCCGGTGGGTCCACATCGCGCATCCCACGGATAGCCGCACGACCGCCCTCCCTCCGCCGCACCGCGCCTGGCCGGAGCCCACGGTATACGCGCGCCGGGCCCGACAGGTCCGGCGGTGCGGCCGGTAGGGACGCCGAGGATCTGGAACCGGACCTGTGCCAAGTGATCATCGCTGGCGACCGTCAACTTAAGGTTGACGGAACCCGTGCGTCAACTTATGGTTGACGCATGACGGAACCCATCCAGATCGGCAAAACGATCAAGCTCGACGACCTCATCCAGGCCATCAAGAAGGCACACACCGACGCGCTCGACCAGCTCACCGACGCGGTCATCGCCGCCGATCACCTCGGCGAGGTCGCCGACCACCTGATCGGGCACTTCGTCGACCAGGCGCGGCGCTCGGGCGCCTCCTGGACCGACATCGGCCGCAGCATGGGGGTCACCAAGCAGGCCGCCCAGAAACGCTTCGTGCCGAAGGCGACCGACGCGGCGGCGCTCGACCCGAACGCCGGCTTCGGCCGCTTCACCCCCCGGGCCCGCAACGTGGTGGTGGCCTCGCAGGAGGAGGCCCGCGCCAGCGGTCACGTCGAGATCCGGCCGGAGCACCTGGTGCTGGGCCTGCTGGCCGAGCCGGAAGGGCTGGCCGCCAGGGTGATGGCCGGTCGCGGGGCCACCCCGGAGGCGGTACGGGAGGCGGTGGGCGCGGCCCTCCCGCCGCCGGCCGACCAGGTCCCGGACCTCATCCCGTACGACGCGCGCGGCAAGAAGGCGCTGGAGCTGACCTTCCGGGAGGCGCTGCGCCTCGGGCACAACTACATCGGCACCGAGCACCTGCTGCTCGCCCTGTTGGAGCAGGAGGACGGCAGCGGCGTCCTCACCGGCCTCGGGCTGGACAAGGCGGCGGTCGAGGCCGACCTCTCCGCCGCGCTCGCCGCCGCCGTCGTCGCGCAGAAGTGATCCGCCCGGGTCAGGAGACCTCGGGGAAGCCGTAGCGCAGGGCGTGCTCCGGATCGGCAGGGTCGATCTGGCGTACGCCCGCGTCGGCGAGCCGCTTGTTGACCTCGTCGAGCCGCTCGCGCACCAGTCGGGCCTCCTCCTCGGTGACCCGTCCCCGGTGCGGCTTGCCGGCGTGCTCCAGCGTGCCGTAGTCGATCTTCTCGGCGCTCTTGCGGGCCTTGGGTGGGCGGACCCGTTCGGCGGTCTTCAGCAACTGCGCCATCGGCACGTCGGTGGCCATCGCGTCGAACTCGCTGGCGGTCAGCACCACCCGGCGGGGCTCGCCGCCACCGTGCCGGTCGTGGATCTCGACCACGGCGACGTCCAGGGCGGCGTCGTCGATGTTCTCCACCTCGGCGGGGGTGGCGTCCAACTGCACGGGCCCGGCGACCAGGTCCGGGTGCTCCAGGACGACGACGCGCACCGCCTCGTCGTCCTGCTGCAGAACGGTGCCGGTGAAGTCGGAGACGTGGATCGTCTTCTTGCCCATGCGCGGAGCTTCTCCTGTCGTAGGCCGGATGCCGGACCACAAGAAATTACCCGACAGGTGTGCGAAAGCCGCCGCTGGACCTCCGCCGGTGTGTCGTCCGGCGCCAACTCGCCGTGCCGCGGCCGACACCAGATCGCGCACGAGCGTGGTGCGTCAGTGCGTGTTCAGACCGTGCCTACTGGAGCTGCCGACGCGCAGTCTGTTCAGCTCGCCCCACGACATGCCGCCCGTCGCACGCCGCCCGTGATGACGTGGTTGGACCGGAAGGTGTTCGAGCACCTCCGCTGGCCACCAGAGTCGCTCGGGGTCCTGGTGGTGGCGGTCGTTCGGCTGATTCGGCATGGCCATACCGTCCCAAACAAAGGTGTCCATGTATGGAAATACCTATGACGGTCGATAGGTTCGCCGGGTTCCCGGATCTCCGACCCGGGTGGTCCCGGTCACTGGCATCATACCCTTGGGGGGTATAGCGTGCTGGGGCATGGAGAACGCGAACCCCACCCGACTGGCCATCGCCGCGACCCTGCACTGCCTGACCGGCTGCGCCATTGGCGAGGTGCTCGGCATGGTCATCGGCACCGCGCTCGGCTGGTCCGACCTGGCCACCATCGCCCTCGCCGTCGTCCTGGCCTTCGCCTTCGGCTACGCGCTGACGATCCGCCCCGTGCTCCGCTCGGGCCTGCCGCTCGCCCGGGCGATCCGGGTGGCCCTCGTCGCCGACACGGTCAGCATCGCGGTCATGGAGTTGGTCGACAACGGCGTCATGCTCGCCGTGCCGGGTGCCATGCGAGCCGGCCTCGCCGACCCGCTGTTCTGGGGCAGCCTGGCCGGCGCGCTGGCGGTGGCCTTCGCGGTGACCGTGCCGGTGAACCGCGCCCTGATCGTGCGGGGAAGGGGACACGCGGTGGTGCACCAGCACCACCACGGCGGCCATCACCCCACCGCCCCGACGGCTTGGTGACCTCGGCCCGGCGGCCGGGGGGATCGCCCGCCCGAGCGTCCCGCCCGGCGTACGGTGATCCACGACGGGCCGGGTGACGGGGAGGTGCTTCATGCTCGACCGGCGGCTCCACCTGCACCTGGCCACCTGGCTCGGACAGTGGCCGGCGGGGCCGGGCCTGCACGTGGTCGGTTCGTACCGGCGGGCCAGGCCGGCCTGGGACGGTCGACTGCGTCCGGCGCTCGCCGTCGACACCGGGCGCAGCGCCGTGCTCTCGGTGGCGCCGGACCGGGTGGACGCGGTCCGCGCGCTGGCCCACGGCAGGCCGGGCCGGCTGCTGGGCGCCCTGCCGGAGGCGGTCGGGCTGCCCGAGTGGTGCGTGCACGACGGCCCGTTCCGGTGGAGTCTGTCTCCCGCGCCGTTGCCCGACGTGGGGGAGTGGACCGCACCCACCGCCCCCGGGCTGCCGCCCTGGCTGCGGCTGTTCGACCGGCCGGTGCTGGTGGTCCGCGACGCGGACGGCGCCTACCTGGCCGGCGCCGGGATCAAGCGGCACGACGCGTACGGGCGGGAGTTGGCCGTCGGCACCGTGCCCGCCGCCCGGGGTCACGGCCTCGCCCGTCGGCTGGTCGCCCAGGCCGCGCGGCGGGTGCTCGACGAGGGTGCGGTGCCCACCTACCTGCACGAGCGGGACAATCTCGCCTCCGCCCGGGTCGCCGACGCCGCGGGTTTCCCGGACCGGGGCTGGCGTGCGTACGGGGTCTATCCGCGCTGACGCCGCGTCGGGCGCGGACCGTGGATCCCGGGCCGGATCCACGGTCCGCGACCTCCCCCCAGGTCCCGGTTCCGGGCGACCGCCCACGCGCGCGGGGCGGCCCGGTCCGTGCCGATCACGCTACGTATCGAGCACACTCGGTGCAAGGCGTGAGCTGTCGGTTCGGAGTGTCGAATAGTGGACTTGACCTGCGGCTCGACTGGGCCGAGGGTGCAGGTCGGGTCAGTGACGTAGCGTGCGGATCAGGTCGAGCACCTGCCGGGTCACGGGGCGCAGGACCCGGAGCCGGGACAGCGCCGTGAGCCGGTCGATCAGCGGGACGACACCGTCGATCAACTGCCGGGTCTTGGTCTGCCCGGGCGACCGGTCGTGCACCCAGTAGAGGACCACACCCATGTACGCCAGCCAGAGCAGCTCGGGCAACTGCGGACGTAGGTCCGCGTCGACCTTGGCGGTCGAACCGTCCAGCACCTCGGCGAAGAGAGCGATCGCCGCCTCCCGAGGCCCGGAGGACTCCGCGGAGAAGGGGCTGAGCGGGGAGGTCGGCTCCGCCGCCGTCTTGAAGAAGGTCGCCGCGAACTCGTGCGACGGCGTCAGCACGTCGATCCCGGCGTGCAGCACCCCGGCCAGCCGGGCGCCGAACGACTCCTCCCGATCGAGCACGGGCTGCGCGGCGGCCCGGTGCTCGACCTGGGACTGGGCGTAGAACTCCTGGATCAGGTGGTCCTTGGAGCCGAAGTAGTAGTAGGCGTTGCCGACCGCCACGCCGGCCTCCTGCGCGATGGCCCGCATGGTGGTCTGGGCGTAACCGCGCTCGCGGAACAGCCGCATCGCGGTGTCCCGGATCAGCTGCCGGGTCTGCTCGCCCCGGGCGGTGGCAGGATCACCCGCAGTGGTCGTCGGCGCAGGCTGCTCGGTCATCGGGGCCACCGTATCCCGCCAGCTCGTCGGTCGGCTCGATCCCTGGGTCGCGGATCCGCTCCCGGATCGCCGAGGCGGCCGCCACCACCTGCCGGGCGAGCGGCATCAGGTGTGGTCGGGCCAACCGTTCGGCGGTGGACCGGTGGTCGGCCAGCGCCCAGAGGCAGGCGAACCAGGCGCCGTCGCCCGCGTACACCTCGCCGGTGTCGGCGATCACGGTGAGGTCGCGCAGCGTGGCGTCGTGGTCCAGGCCGGGGAAGCGCCGCCGGGCCTCGACCGACCCGGCCGCAACGAACTCCAGGGGTACGAGGTGGTCGCGCGACGCGAGCCACCGGCGGGCGGCGCGGCAGAGTGGGCAGGACGCGTCGAACAGGACCGTGAACCCCCGGATTCCACCGCCCCCGTGTGCGGTGGGATCCGGGAGCCGGCCGACGCCGTCGGTCGGTGGTCCGGTCATCGGGTCGGCGGGTTGGTCGGTGGGTGTGCCCCGGCCGGCTGCGGGGCGTACGGGGTGGCCGGCATGGGGAGCCGACCGATCGGGGCGACGGGCGGGTGGGTGGCGAGCTGGCGGAGCCGGTTGCGGCGGTAGCGGCCCAGCGCGAAGACGTTGAAGAAGTGCAGCGCGCCGAGCACCAGCAGCACCAGCCCGATCTTGAGGGACAACTCCTCCATCGCCTGGCTGGTCGAGAGCACCGGGTCGTCGTGCTTCATCGCCACCGTGACGTAGCCGAGGTTGAGCAGGTAGAAGCCGACCACCAGGAGGCTGTTGACCGCTCGGGCCAGTCGTTCGTCGGAGAAGACCTCCTCCAGGAAGACCTGCCCGTTGCGCGACAGCGCTCGGGCCACCCAGATCGTCAGGCCGACGCTGACCGCGAGGTAGACCACGTACATCCAGACCTTGATGTCCATGTAGGACGCCCTTCTTGAACGCGTTCAACTACCGACACCGTCAGCGTAGGGGAGTTCTTGAACATGTTCAAGAGTGCCGGAGTGGCGGGCGGCTCAGCCGGCGAGACCCAACGCCTCGGCCGCCGCCCGCCCGTTGGCGTGGCTCGCGCCGTACGTGGTGACGAACGCGCGGACGCCGTCCGGACGCCACTGTGCCGGCCAGCCCATCTCCACCACGGTCACCGGATGCCCGGCGGCCAGGCCGGAGATCAGCTCCGGCCCGCCGGGCAGGCGGTGCAGGTGACGACCGACCAGCACGATCGGACGGTCACCGGCCAGCCCGCGCAGGGTCGCCGGATCGGTCTCGGCCGCCACCACCCGGATCTCCTCGAACCCGTCCAGGTGTGGGCCGAGGCCCCACGGCACCCGCCCCTCCGCGATGGTGGACTCGGTGTGCAGGTGCACCACGAGGGGACGGTCCAGGCCGGTGAGGACTCCGTCCACCCGGACCGCGCGGCGCGCCGCCGCGTACCCCAGATCGGTGTCGACGGTGACCGGCGCGGCGCCGGCGGTCCGGGTCCAGGCGGCGAGCGCGGCGGCGCGACCGGCCGCCTCCTCGACCCGGGCGGTCGCCAACCGGCCGTCGCCGAGCGCGTCGACGATCTCGGCGGCAACCCGCTCGACGAGTTCCGCGTCGACCTTCGCGCCGATGCAGAGCAGGTCGGCGCCGGCGGCCAGGGCCCGCACCGCGGCCGGCCCGGTGCCACCGGCCGCCACCGCGGCGCCCTTCATCTCCAGTGCGTCGGTGATGACGGTGCCGGTGAAGCCATACTCGGTGCGGAGCAGGTCGACAAGCACCGCCCGGCTGAAGGTGGCCGGACCGTCGCCGGTCAGCGCCGGCACCCGGATGTGCGCGGTCATCACGGCCTGCGTGCCGGCGGCGACGACCGCGGCGAACGGCGGCAGGTCGCGCTGGCGGAGCAGCTCCAGCGGAACGTCCAGCGTGGGCAGTTCGTGGTGGGAGTCGGTGACGGTCGCGCCGTGGCCGGGGAAGTGCTTGGCGCAGGCGGCCACCCCGGCGGCCTGGAGGCCGGCCACGGCGGCGGCCGAGTGGGCGGCCACCCGCACCGGGTCGGCGCCGAACGAGCGGGTGCCGATCACCGGGTTGTCGTCGGCGGTGTTCACGTCCACCGTGGGGGCGAGGTTGACGGTGATGCCGAGCGCGGCCAGTTCCGTGCCGATGGCCTGATAGACGCGGCGGGTGAGCGCCACGTCGCCGACCGCGCCGAGGGCGGCGTTGCCGGGGTACGGGCTACCGGTGGCGTGCGCCAGCCGGGTCACGTCGCCGCCCTCCTCGTCGATGGCGATCAGCGCGTCCGGCCGGCCGGCGCGCAGCGCTGCCGTGCTGGCCGCCACCTGGGCCGGGTCGTGCACGTTGGTGCCGAACAGGGTGTGCCCGGCCAGCCCGTCGGCCAGCAGGTCGACGGCCCAGTCCGGCGGGACCGGCCCCGGGTACGCGGCGAGCAGGGTGCCCAGCGCGAGCCGACGTAGTCCTGGATCCAGCCCCACGTGATCGTCCTCCTTCGGCGCCGGCGGGTCGAACCTCGTACCGGCGGTGGTCTGCGCCCTGCCGGGTCGGCCGAGCGCTCCGCCCGCGGGTGGCCGTTACGCTACGGCTACCCGTTCGCAGGTCGGTTTACAGTTAGCAAAGTTTACTAAAACTAGAGGACGTGGCATGAGTGCGACCCGGCTGCCCGGTACCCCCCGCCTGTTGCGGGCGCTCAACGACCGAGCGGCACTGGAACTGCTCCTGGAGCGGGGGCCGCTGACCCGCGCCCGGCTCGGGGAGCTGACCGGGCTGTCCAAGGTCACCGCCTCCCAGCTGGTCGAGCGCTTGGAGGAGCGCGGCCTGGTCAGCCGGGTCGGCGAGCAGGCCGGCGGGCGGGGGCCGAACGCCCAGCTCTACGCCGTCCGCCCGTCCAGCGCCCACGTGGTCGGGGTGGACGTCGGCCCGGACCGGGTGGTGGCCGCGTGCGCCGACATCACCGGCGCCGTGATCGGCCGGGTGGAGCAGTCCACCCGGGACACCGACGACCCGGTGGGCGTGGTGCACAACGCCGTGGTGCAGGCCGCGAGCAGCGCCCAGGCGCAGCTGAGCAGCGTACGGCGGATCGTGCTCGGCACGCCGGGCCTGGTCGACCCCGGCACCGGCGACATCACCTTCGCCTTCAACCTGCCGCGCTGGCACAGCGGTCTGCTCGCCGCGCTGCGCGACGACCTGCACACCCCCGTGGTCTTCGAGAACGACGTCAACCTGGCCGCGGTGGCCGAGGCGCAGTCCGGTGCCGCGCAGGGTCTGTCGGACTTCGTGCTGGTCTGGGTGGGCGCCGGCGTCGGTCTGGCGATCATGCTGGGCGGGCGGCTGCACCACGGCAGCAGCGGCGCGGCCGGAGAGATCGGCTACCTGCCGGTGCCCGGCGCGCCCATTCCCCGCGACGTCTCCCGCCGCGCCAAGCCGGCCTTCCAGCAGCTGGTCGGTGGGGACTCGGTGCGGGCGGTGGCCCGCGAGCACGGGTACCCGGACGCCGACGCCGCCGATGCCGTCCGCGCCGCCGTCGCCGACGGCGCCAACGGTGGCGCGATGCTCGACGAGCTGGCCCGCCGGCTCGCGCTCGGCGTGGCCAGCACCTGCGTGGTGCTCGATCCGCCGCTTGTGGTGCTCGCGGGTGAGGTCGGCCAGGCCGGCGGCGCGGCGCTCGCCGAGCGGGTCCAGCAGGAGGTCGCGGCGATCACCCTGGTCCGGCCGCGGGTGGTGCCCACCGGGCTGACCGAGGAACCGATCCTGCACGGCGCGCTGCGCACCGCGCTGGACGCCGTCCGCGACGAGGTGTTCGGCTCCACCGTCGGCTGAGCCCGCTGGGGCGGTCATGTGAAGGAATATTTCACCGCCCGCCGGTGGGTTGCAACCTCTTGCCGTGCCGGGTCCCGACCCGCCGGGCAGCCGGAGCCGCCCGACGGGCCCGCACTTCAGACCAGATCGCGGCGACGGAACACAGCGAACGCCGCCGCCGTCAACCCACCGGTGATCAGGAGCAGGACCAGCAGCGCCGGCCCCCAGGTCAGGCTGTAGAAGCCCTCGCAGGTGACCCCCGGCCGGCTGCCGGCGCAGAGCTGGGAGTCCCAGAACCGGGCCTCACCGGTGAGCCACGCCCCGATGTGACTGGAGAGCATCAGCAGATCCGGCCGCCGGGCGTCGACGATCTCCAACACCAGACGGCCGCCCAGCTCCCACACCACCGCGTACGCGGCGACCGCGCCGAGCGCCGCCGAGGTGTGCCGACCCAGCGCCGCGATGGCGAAACCCACGGCGGTGGCCAGCAGCACCAGCACCAGACCCCGCCCGTGCACCGCGCCCAGGGAACGCCAGAAGTCACCGCTCAACCGGCCCGCCAACCCGGCGGTCTGCCCGATCACCCAGAACGTCGCGAGATAGAACAACGACGCCAGCACCGACACCACCAGCACCCCGCCGAGCAGGGTGCCCAGCTTCGCGCCGAGCACCGTCAACCGACGCGGACGCCACAGCAGCAGGTTCACCACACCGCCGGAATTCAGATCCGCGCCGATGTAGGAGGCGCCGACCAGGAACCCGAACAACACGAGGAACGCGATGAGGAAGTACAGCAGTGGCCGGGCCTCCTTGGCGAAGCTGAACACACCCGGCAGGAAGTCGGCCGCGACCGGCAGCCGCTCGGCCCGCAACGGGTCCAACTCCGAGCAGTCCGCGGGGTACCAGTCACCTCTCTCGTCCGGCTGGGTCAGGCCGTTCTGCCGGTCCAGGCACGCCTGGTGGGTGCTCTCCATGCCCCGGCGAGCCTCCACCGCCTTCGCCCGCGCCGAGGCCACCTCGTCGGCGTTGGGCTTGTGCGAGCCGGCCAGCGTGGTCGCCGCGGTGACACCGAACGCCAACACCAGCAGCACGACCATCAACTGCACGAAACGGCGCGCGGACAGCCGCTCCACCTCGGCCCGGACCAGGTTCACGCGTCCACTCCCCGTACGTCGAGATCGATCAGGTCGCCCTCGGCGCCCGGCAGCGGTGTCGCATGGTCGACCTGGCGGGGCAGCGACGGATGCTCGCCGGCCCCGGTCAGCTCCAGGAAGACGCTCTCCAGATCCGGCCGCAACGGCGTCAACTCACCCACCCACAGCCCCTGCTCGCCGAGCACCCGACTGATGACCGTCGAGTCGGTCACCCCGCCCACCACCAGCGCCTCCGCGTCGACGACCACCATCAGCCCGGCCGCCCGCAGCAGCTCGACGGCGCGCTCCGGCTCGGCCACCCGGACCAGGAACTCGTGCCGGTCATGGCCGGCCAGCACCTCGTCCACCCGGCCGGTCGCCACCCGCCGCCCCCGCGAGATGATCGTCACGTGGTCGCAGATCAGCTGGATCTCGCCCAGGATGTGGCTGGACACCAGCACGGTCACCCCGGACGCCGCCAGCGACCGCATCAGGTCCCGCATCTCCCGGATGCCGGCCGGGTCCAGCCCGTTCGCCGGCTCGTCCAGGATGAGCAGCCGCGGATCCTTCAACAGCGCCGACGCCACCGCCAGGCGCTGCTTCATGCCCAGCGAATAACCCTTCACCCGCTCGTCGCCCCGGTCGCGCAGACCCACCAGATCCAGCGCCTCATCCACCCGCGACACCGGCACCCCACCGGCGCGGGCGAGCAGCCGCAACGTGCGGTACCCGGTGAAGTTGCCGAAGAACTGCGGGCTCTCCACGATGGCGCCGACCTGGCCGGCCACCCGGGGCAGCAACTCCGGCGACGGCTCGCCCAGCACGCTCATCCGCCCACCGTCGGCCCGGACCAGCCCGAGCAGGGCGCGCAGGGTGGTGGTCTTACCCGAGCCGTTCGGCCCCAAGAAGCCGTGGATCTGACCCTCCTCGACCAGCAGGTCGAACCCGTCGACCGCCACCCGTTTGCCGCCGCGCAGGCTGCGGAAGCTCTTGCGCAGCCCTTCGATCTCGATGACCGCGCTCATCCGCGCGGCTCCGTACCCCGACCGAGCATGGGCCGTCCTCCGGGTGTGGTGATCAACGACACGGTGCCCCACCCTATGGCCGGAGCGCCGCCCATGGGGGGCGCCCCGGCGTTGCGTGGTTGGATGGAGTGGTGACTGGTGACCTGATCCCCGGCGCTGCCGACACCACCTCCGGCGCCGCTACCGTTGACCCGGATCTGGTGGTCAGCCTCGACGGCGTCGGCGTACGCAGGTCCGGCACCGCGCTGTTGCAGGACCTGACCTGGCGGGTGGAGTTGGACGAGCGCTGGGTCGTGCTCGGGCCCAACGGCGCCGGCAAGACGACGCTGCTCAACCTCGCCGCCGGCCGGTTGCACCCCACCACCGGTGTCGCGCACGTGCTCGGTGAGCGGATCGGCCGCACCGACATCAACGAGCTGCGTACCCGGATCGGGCTCTCCACCGCCGCCCTCGCCGAGCGGCTGCCCGCCGACGAGCAGGTAAGCGACGTGGTGGTGACGGCCGCCTGGTCGGTGGTCGGCCGCTGGCGGGAGAGCTACGAGCGTGGCGACGAGGCGCGGGCGCGGGCCCTGCTCGGTCAGCTCGGCATCGGTGGTCTCGCCGAGCGCCGCTACGGCACCCTCTCCGAGGGCGAACGCAAGCGGGTGCAGATCGCCCGGGCACTGATGACCGACCCGGAGCTGCTGCTGCTCGACGAGCCCACCGCCGGGCTCGACCTGGGTGGCCGCGAGGACCTGGTCGCCCGTCTCGCCGAGCTGGCGTACGACCCGGACGCCCCGGCCCTGGTGCTGGTCACCCACCATGTGGAGGAGATCCCGCCCGGGTTCACCCACGCGTTGCTGCTGCGCGAGGGCGCGGTCGTCGCCCAGGGCCTGCTGGCCGAGACGCTGACCGGCGACAACCTCTCCAAGACCTTCGGCCTGCCGCTGGTGGTCGAGCAATCGGGCGGCCGCTACACCGCACGCGCCAGCTGACCGGGCGGAGGGCCTGACGTGTCCCAGACCCGGGTGGTCGTGGTGGGCAGCGCCAACATGGACCTGGTCGCGATGGCGCCCTCGCTGCCCCGACTGGGCGAGACGATGCTCGGCACCGATTTCGTGATGGTGCCCGGCGGCAAGGGCGCCAACCAGGCAGTCGCGGCGGCCCGGGCCGGCGCCTCCTGCGCCTTCCTCGGCGCGATCGGCTCCGACGCGTTCGGCGTCACGCTCAAGGCGCGGATCACCGCGGCCGGCGTGGACACCGCCCAGTTGCGGGTCGTCTACGGCACCTCCGGGGTCGCCCTCGTCATGGTCAACGCCCAGGGGGAGAACGCCATCGTGGTCACCCCCGGCGCGAACGACGCGCTGGTCGGCCTCACCGACGAGGAGTTGGCGACGGTACGCGGGGCCGACGTCCTGGTCGCCCAGCTGGAGATCCCGGTGCAGACGGTGACCGCCGCCGCGACGGCCGCCCGCGCCGCCGGCACGCGGGTCATCCTGAACGCCGCGCCGGCCCGGGACCTGCCACCGGAGCTGCTCGCGGCGGTGGACCTGCTGGTCGTCAACGAGGGCGAGGCGCAGGCCCTGACCGGCCGGGGCCGGGACGAGCCGCGGGCACTGCTCGACCTGGTGCCACGGGCCGTGCTCACCCATGGCGGCGAGGGCGCCTGGTACGTCGACCGGGACGGCGCCGACGTGCACGTACCCGCGTTCCGGGTCGACGTGGTCGACTCCACGGCGGCGGGCGACGCGTTCACAGGCGCGCTCGCCGTCGGCTGGGGCGAGGGGCGTGACCTCGTCGACGCGGTGCGTTGGGCGTCGGCGGCCGGCGCTGCCTGCGTGCGCCGACTCGGCGCGTCGGTGGCGCTGCCCCAGCGCGCCGAGATCGACGAGCTGTACGCGCGGGACTGACCCCGCCCGGCTCAGCCGACGGGTTCCTCGCCGAGCCTCTCGCCCCGGCGACGCAGCATGCCCAGGCCGGGGATGCCGGCTACGGCGAGCTTGAGGTCACGGGTGACGTCGAGCAGGTCGTGCAGGTCGGGTCCGACCCGGTCCAGTGTGGCCAGGATCGGCAGGATGTCGGCCGTCAGGTGTTCCTTCAGTTTGGGCAGCTCGTCGATGAGGTGGATCGCCGCGGTGATCTCCTCGTGGGTCAGTTCCTCGACGAATCTCCCGGCCATCGGGGCGGCGCGACGCAGCGCCGGTTCGTACGCCGCCAGTAGTTCCGCGGCGGTGGCCGCCGCCTGCGTCGCGGTGCCCACGGTCGTCGCGGCGCTGCCCGCCACCGCGTCGGCCTCGGTGACCACCGTGGCGGCCAGCCGGGCGACCTGGTCGGCTTCCCGGACCACGACGGCGGCGGCGGTCGCCACCTCGGTCGCCGTGTCGATGGCGGTGGTCGCGGCGGCGCTGATGACGGCCACCTCGCGCACCGCCGCCTCGGCGTCGGTGAGCACCTGGTCGGTCCGGTCCAGGGTCTTCTCGATCCGGTCCACCACGCCGTTGATCCGGCCGAGCAGCGCTTCCACGCCGTCCAGCACCGCGAACGCGCGGGCGGGTACGGCGGCGAACGTGGCCGCCGAGCCGAGCGCCTGATCGAGGGCGGAACGGGTCAGGCCGACCATCGCGGCAGGTGTGGGGAGGGGGATCGCCATGGGATCCAGTGTGCGTCGCCCGCGCCGCAACCGCTCG
Source organism: Micromonospora orduensis (assembly GCF_006228125.1). Classification (GTDB taxonomy): domain Bacteria; phylum Actinomycetota; class Actinomycetes; order Mycobacteriales; family Micromonosporaceae; genus Micromonospora; species Micromonospora orduensis. The sequence continues at coordinate 114,780 of NZ_VDFY01000106.1, forward strand.
TCCGCCGTCACCGGCGGGGCCTCTCGCGGCGGTAGGGTGCCGGCATGTCGGCACCATCGCCGCACCATCCGCCGAGCACCCGCGCCGCCGTCCTGCTCGCCGTGGTCGCGGCGGTCGCCGCCGCATTCGCCACGCTCGTGCTGGTACGCGCCGACGCCGGCCTCACCGTCCGGCAGGTCACCGTCGACGGCGTGCCGATGACCGAGGTACGTGCCGACCCGCCGACGCCCGATGTGCGGCGTCCCGGTGTGGTGGTCGCGCACGGCTTCGCCGGCTCGGCCCGCCTGATGCGCCCGATCGCCGACAGCGTCGCCCGTCGGGGAGCGGTCGCGCTGCTTGTCGACTTCGCCGGGCACGGCGCCAACCCGGCGCGGCTCGACAGTGACACCTCCACCGCGACGCTCGCCGCCGACCTGGACGCCGCCGTCGGGTACCTGCGCTCCCAGCCCGACGTGGAGCCGGCCCAGATCATGCTGGTCGGGCACTCGATGGGCGCCGGCGCGGTCACCCGGTACGCGGCCGGGCATCCCGAGATCGCCCGGACCGTGGCGATCTCGCTGTCCGACTCCGGCGAGCTGCCCCCGGGCCGGCCGGCGGAGCTGCTGCTCATCGTCGGTGGCGCGGAGTTCCCGAGTTTCCGGCGCGCGGCCGACGACGCGGTCCAGCGGGGCGCGGCGGTGGGCCGGCGGCCGGCGGTGGTGGTACCCGGCGTGGAGCACATCTCGGTGCTCTTCGCCCCGCGTACCCACGAGGAGATCGTCAACTGGTTGCCCAGCGTCGACGGGAACGCCGCGCCGCGACCGCTCGTCCGGCTCGCCGGGGCGGCGCTGCTGCTGTTCGCGTTCGGCGTCGGCGTGGTTCCACTGGCCGCCCTGCTGCTGGCCCGACGGCCCACCGACGGCCGATCGGCCGATCCGGTGCCGGCCACCGGTCTGGCGCTGCTCGGGCTTGCGGTCGTCGCCGCCGGTCTCGGCGCGGTAGCCGCGGCGATGCTGCCCACGGCCCGTATCCCGCTCGCGGTGGGCGGCTACGTCACCGGATTCCTGCTGGTCACCGGTGTGCTGGTGCTCGCCGGGCACCGGTGGTTGCCCGCTGCGGCACGACCGACCGAGCCGACGCCGCCGTCCGACGAGAACGCCGCCGGGCGGGATCGTCGTGCGCCGGCGCGGACGCTGGTCGCGCCGCTGGCCTTGACCGGGTACGCGGTCCTCTCCGTCGCGCTACCGATCCACCTGGGTCTGACCGCGGCGCTGCCGGTGGGCGCCCGCTGGTGGCTGCTCCCGCTGGTGCTCGCCGCCTGCCTGCTGTTCCTGCTGGGCGTCGAGGCGGTCGCCGCCGGGCGGACCGGTCGGCACCTGCTGGTCGTCGCGGTCACCGTAGGGGTGCTGACCACGTCGGCACTGGTCGGTCTGGCACCCGGATTCGTGGTCCTGGTGGTCCCGCTGTTCGTGTTCCTGCTCGGCTGGCACGCCGTCTGGGCGGCCGTGCTGCGGCGGTACGCGGCCCCGCGCTGGCTGCTGGCCACGCTGGGCGCCGTCCTGGTGGGTTGGCCGATCGCCACCACCCTGCCGTTGAGCTGACCGCCCGTCCGGGGCGGCGGCCTCGCTCCGCGGACGGTCATCGATGGTCGCCCTGCTGTTCGACGGCGCGCTGCACGGCCCGGTAGATCTGCCCGAACCGTAGCGCGTCCGGGGTGCGCAGCAGCAGATCCTCCCGGCCGTGGTGCTGCACCCACAGCTCGTGCACGTGGCTGCCGCGCTCGTAGGAGCGGTCCAGCCAGCCGAGGGGGATCTCCAGGAACGGGATCAACGCCAACGCGCCCACCGCGAAGGCGGCGAGGACGATAAGCGTCACCTTCCAGTTGCCCCGTTCCTGCGCCGACCAGGCCAGCGAGACGACGCAGATCAGCGCGACCAGCGGCGGCAGCGAGAGCAGCAGCACCAGGACCCCGCGACCGAGCACCCGGCCGCGCACCGCGAGCGTCTTCGGACCGCGCGCGTGCCAGACGTACGTCACGTCGGAGAGAGCGACCACGTGACCACCCGAACGAATCGACTCGGAGGTCACCTGCACCGCGTCGTCCCGGTAATAGAGGGTCATCACTAAGCCTAACCACCACCAGGCAAACCGGCCCCGGTCCGGCGAGCCGCCTTGGGGGTGAGGGTGGTGTGGCCGTCCTCTGGAGTTGAGCAGGTCGACGACATCACGGGCTTGCGCCAGCGAGGGCTTCTTCCCCCGATGCGTTGACGACATCAACTCCAGAGGCTCTGCGTAGAGCATGGCCGCCCACGCCGGCCGCGCCCACGCCTGGAGGGCTAGCGGCGGGTGACGGGACGGGCCGGTTGGCTGTGCTCCATGGCGCGCTGCACCGCCCGGTAGATCTGACCGAAGCGCAGCGCGTCGCCGGTGCGCAGCAGCCGTACCGGCTGGCCACGCCAGCGGGCCCACATCTCCAGTTGACGGCCGCCCCGGGCGTACGAGCGGTCCAGGTGTTCGAAGAGGAAGTCGGCGACCGGCCCGACAGCCAGCCCGACGAGCACCGACGCACCGACGATCGCGATCGTCACGGTGGGTGAGCGGTGCAGCCAGACGGCCACGGCGATGCCGAGTACCGCCGCGATCAGCGGGCCGGCCAGTGCGGCGCCGATCGCGCCCCGACCGACGAGCACCCGCCAGGAGCGGCTGCCCCGACGGTGCCAGACCATGGTGATCTCGGCCAGCGGGTAGCTGCGGCCGTCCACCCGGACAGCGGTGGAGGTGACCTGCACCGACCTGTCGTCGTAATACGTGATCATGGCTGCACTCCCGCCCGCGGGGCTGACACCACACTACTTACCCAAACGAGCCGGGTCGTAAGGTTGGCACGCGACTTCGACGAGGAAGTGAGGGCAGCGTGGGCGACTTCGTTCGGCTGGAGACCACTGACGGCATCGGCACCATTCGGCTGGAGCGGCCGCCGATGAACGCGCTCAACACCCAGGTGCAGGAGGAGTTGCGCGCCGCCGCCACGGCGGCCACCGCCGACCCCGAGGTCCGGGCCGTCATCGTGTACGGCGGGGAGAAGGTCTTCGCCGCCGGCGCGGACATCAAGCAGATGGCCGAAATGTCCTACGTGGACATGGCCGACCGGGCCGCGAACCTGTCCAGCGCGCTCGGCGCGATCGCCCGGATCCCCAAGCCGGTGGTCGCCGCGATCACCGGGTACGCCCTCGGCGGCGGGTGCGAGCTGGCGCTGGCCTGCGACTGGCGGGTCGTGGCCGAGGACGCCAAGCTCGGCCAGCCGGAGATCAAGCTGGGCATCATCCCCGGCGCGGGCGGCACCCAGCGGCTGGCTCGCCTGGTCGGCCCGGCCCGCGCCAAGGATCTGATCATGTCCGGGCGGATGGTGGACGCGCAGGAGGCGCTGCGGATCGGCCTGGCCGACCGGGTCGTACCGGCCGCCGAGGTCTACGACGCGGCGGTCGCGTTGATCACGCCGTACCTGACCGGGCCTGTGCAGGCCCTGCGCGCGGCGAAGCTGGCGGTCGACGGCGGCCTGGACATGGACCTGAACTCGGGCCTGGCCTGGGAGAGTCAGCTCTTCGCGGCGCTGTTCGCCACCGACGACAGGCGTGAGGGCATGACGGCCTTCGTGGAGAAGCGCAAGCCGGACTTCACCGGCCGCTGACGACTAGCCGAGAACGGTTCACATTGTTCCTACCGGCCAGTAGCGTGAGGCCTCGGTCACGAGGGACGAAGGGGAGCGGCGAATGACGGAGCGGATCGAGGGTCACGGCGGAGAGTTGGCGCTGGCGGCGCTACGCGCGCACGGCGTACGGGAGATGTTCACGCTGTCCGGCGGGCACGTCTTCCCGCTCTACGACGCCGCGCACAAGAACGACTTCCCGATCTACGACGTCCGGCACGAGCAGTCCGCGGTCTTCGCCGCCGAGGCGGTGGCGAAGCTCCAGCGCCGCCCCGGCCTCGCCGTGCTCACCGCCGGCCCCGGCGTCACCAACGGCATCTCCGGCATGACCAGCGCCTTCTTCAACGCCTCGCCGGTGTTGGTGCTGGGGGGCAGGGCACCCGCGTTCCGCTGGGGCTCGGGCAGCCTGCAGGAGATGGACCACCTGCCGCTTGTCGCCCCGGTCACCAAGCACGCCGAGACGGTGTTCAGCACCGACGACATCCCGCGCGCGGTGGGCGCCGCGCTCACCGCCGCGCTCACCCCGCACCGCGGCCCGGCGTTCCTCGACTTCCCCCTGGAGACGGTCTTCTCCGTCGCCGAGGTCGAGCTGCCCGCCGTGGCGGGCGTCGACCCGGTCGTGCCCGACCCGGACGAGGTGGGCCGCGCCGCGCTGCTGATCGCCGCGGCGCAACGACCGGTCATCATCGCCGGCTCCGACGTGTACGCCGGTGACGCCGTGGCCGCCCTGCGTGAGGCGGCCGAGGCGTTGCAGGTGCCGGTCTTCACGAACGGCATGGGCCGCGGCTCGCTCCCGCCGGAGCACCCGCTCTCCTTCGCCAAGGCCCGTCGGGCCGCGCTCTCCGGCGCCGACGTGGTCGTGGTGGTCGGCACCCCGCTGGACTTCCGGCTCAGCTTCGGTGACTTCGGCGACGCCAAGGTCGTGCACATCGTCGACGCGCCCAGCCAGCGCGCCGCGCACGTGCAGCCGGCCGCCGCACCCGCCGGCGACCTGCGCCTGATCCTGTCCGCGCTGGCCGACCACTCCGGTGACCGGGCCGACCACAGCGACTGGATCGCGGACCTGCGCACCGCCGAGGACGCCGCCAAGGCCCGCGACGCGAAGGAGATGGCCGCCGAGACCGACCCGATCCGTCCGGCGCGGATCTACGGCGAACTGCGCCGGGTGCTGGCCCGCGACGCGATCACCATCGGCGACGGCGGTGACTTCGTCTCGTACGCCGGTCGCTACCTGGAGCCCGCGCAGCCCGGCACCTGGCTCGACCCGGGGCCGTACGGCTGCCTGGGCACCGGCATGGGCTACGCCATGGGGGCGAGGGTCAGCCACCCGGATCGGCAGATCTGCGTGCTGATGGGCGACGGCGCGGCCGGCTTCTCGCTGATGGACGTCGAGTCGCTGGTCCGCCAGAAGCTGCCCGTGGTGATCGTGGTCGGCAACAACGGCATCTGGGGGCTGGAGAAGCACCCGATGCGGGCCATGTACGGCTACGACGTGGCCGCCGACCTCCAGCCGGAGCTGCGCTACGACACGGTGGTCAGCGCGCTGGGCGGTGCGGGGGAGACGGTCGCGAAGGCCGCCGACCTGGGTCCGGCGTTGCAGCGGGCCTTCGACTCCGGGGTGCCGTACCTGGTCAACGTGCTCACCGACCCGACCGACGCGTACCCCCGGTCGTCGAACCTGGCCTGAGTCGCACCCGCCGCCGCCGTCGCCCCTCAGCGGGGCGGCGGCGGCGCGCTCACACCTCGGGCCGGTCGCCCTCGCGCGGCGGCTCACCGTCGCGGCGCCGCAGGTCGTCCTCGCGCCGGCGCAGATCCTCTTCCCAGCGGCGGAACAGTTCCTGGTCCTGCTGCTGGGCGCGTTCCTGCACGGAGCGGAGGAACTCGGGGTCGTCGTCGGGAGCGAGCGGGCGACGCGGCCGTTCGACAGGCCCGCCGCCGGCCGGCCTGGTCCCGCGGGCGCCGGGCTCCCGGCCGGCGACGAACCAGGCGATCGATCCGACAAGCGGGAAGAACAGGATGATCAGCACCCAGGCGATCCGGGGGAGCGCGCGGATCTGGCCCTCCTCGGCGGAGAGGCAGCTGATCAGCGCGCAGACGGCGAGGACGATCTGCACGAGGAAGAGGAGTACGTAGAGCCGGGCCATCCACCCATCATGGCGCACCCGGTCGCGTCACCACAGTCCGCGAAGCGCGAGCAGCACGCCCAGCGACGCGAGCGTGACGGTGCCGAGTGCGACAAGGGGCAGCGTGCGGCCACCGGTACGCGCCGGTCCGGTGCCGGTACCCCGGGGCCAGCACAGCACGAGCAGGGCTCCCCAGACCAGCACGGCCACCCCGGCGGCCAGCGCACCCCCGGTGCCGCCGGTCGACCCGAGCCGTACGGCGAGCGCGGTCACCACTGTCAACGCCAGCATCATGCGTCGCCACGACAACCGGGTCCGTTCCGGCTGCAATCCCGGATCACGTCCGGCGCTCACCCTTCGCCGACCGCCCGGACCAGCACGGCGACCACCAGCAGCACCGCGCCGGAGCCGACGGCGATGGCGAGCACAGCGGGAAACCGGGAGGCGGGCAGCTCCTGACCGAGCCGGATGGCCCGTTCGGTACGCGCCCAGTGGTCCACCGCGCGGATCGCGACGAGGCCGCCGAGCAGCAGCAGCGCGACCGCGATCACCTCCCGCAGGTGGCTCATCGGCAGCGGCGGAAGGAACTGCGCGGCGGCCAGCCCGCCGCCGACCAGCGCGAGGCCGGTACGCAGCCAGGCCAGGAACGTCCGCTCGTTGGCCAGTGAGAACCGGTAGTCCGGTGGCTCGCCGACCGAGCGCAGGTCCGCCGGGTCGAACCACCGTCTCATCGCCTCCCACACGCTGTCGATTATCCGCTTGATCTCCGGCTTAGCCTGAGCCGGTGACCGAATTCGACGTACTGACGCTGCGTGACGCCTACGACAACCAACTCCGCCCGGAGATCCCCGACCCGGTCCCGGCCGGGGTGACGGTGGAGCGCGACGGGCCGCTGGTCCGGATCCTCGGGCTCGACGCGGGTGGGTTCCTCACCTACCGCGACCTGGGCGGGCTGACCGGCGCGGCGCTGGACGAACTGATCGCCCGGCAGGTGGAGCTGTTCCGCGAGCGTGGTCAGTCCGTCGAGTGGAAGCTCAACGAGCACGACGAGCCGGCGGACCTGGCGGATCGGCTCCGCGCCGCCGGCTTCGTACCCGAGGAGCGGGAGACCGTCGTGGTCGGGCCGGTCGCGCCGCTGGCCGCCGCGCTGCCGGTTGCCCCCGAGGGGGTACGCCTGCGCGAGGTGACCTCCCGGGAGGACCTGGAGCGGATCGCCGCCATGGAGGAGGAGGTCTGGCAGGAGGACCGCTCGCACCTCGTGTGGGGGCTGGCCAAGGAGATCGACGCCGACCCGCACTCGATCACCGTCGTGGTGGCCGAGGCGGACGGGACGGTGGTGAGCGCGGGTTGGGTGCGTTTCCCGGCGAACACGGGCTTCGCCACCCTCTGGGGCGGCTCGACCCTGCCGCAGTGGCGTCGCAAGGGCATCTACCGGGCGTTGGTCACCTACCGGGCCCGCCTGGCCGACCAGCGGGGCCGGACGCTGTTGCAGGTCGACGCGTCCGAGGACAGCCGCCCCATCCTGCAACGTCTCGGCCTCGTCCCGGTCACCACCACCACGCCGTACGTCTACACTCCGTGATCATGGAGCAGCGGTTGACGGACGAGGAGCGGTTGACCCTCAAGACCGGCGCGTTCGGTGCCGTCCTCCTGGTCTCGAACGCCGACCCGGGGATGGTGGGCGTGTTCCGGGAGAGCTTCGCCGCCTCCGGCGCGTTGGCTGACGCCAGTGGCGTGGTCAAGGAGGCGTTGACCACCGGCCCGCTGCCCCGGCTGCCCCGCGACTCCGAGTTGGAGATCGAGTCGGTGGTGCTGCCCGCGCTCACCGGGGCGGTCCGGATCCTGCGGGAGAAGGCGCCGACGGACGTGGAGACGTACCGTTCGGTGGTGTTGACGGCGGCGGACCGTGCGGCCCGGGCGCACAACGGGGTGGCACCGGCGGAGGCGGCGGTCATGGACCGGATCCGCGGCGCGTTGGCCGAGTCGGCCTGACCGCGCGAACGCTGGTGAGCTGTGTCACTGTGAGTGCCCGGTGGCCGCAACCTACTGGCAGGTAACATTGCGTCGTGGGCAACCGCACAACAGCCCGCGGTTGACCAGGCGTCGACCGACGCGCGAGGCTGCGGCCCAGACCGGGCGAGCGAATCGCATCACCACACAGGAGGGTCGTCGAAGCGCGATGAATATCGTCGTACTCGTCAAGCAGGTGCCTGATTCGGGCGCGGACCGCAACCTGCGCAATGACGACAACACCGTCGACCGCGGTTCGGCGAACAACGTGATCAATGAGATGGACGAGTACGCCATCGAGGAGGCGCTGAAGATCAAGGAGGCGCACGGTGGCGAGGTCACGATCCTGACCATGGGTCCGGACCGGGCGACCGAGTCGATCCGCAAGGCGCTCTCCATGGGCCCGGACAAGGCCGTGCACGTGGTGGACGACGCCCTGCACGGGTCCTGCGCCGTGGCCACCTCGAAGGTGCTCGCCGCCGCGCTCGGTCAGCTCAACGCCGACCTGGTGATCTGCGGTGCGGAGTCCACCGACGGCCGCGTCCAGGTCATGCCGCACATGATCGCCGAGCGGCTCGGTGTCGCGGCGCTCACCGGCGCCCGCAAGCTCACCGTCGACGGCGGCACGCTTACCGTCGAGCGGCAGACCGAGGAGGGCTACGAGGTCGTCACCGCCTCCACCCCGGCCGTGGTCTCCGTCTGGGACACCATCAACGAGCCGCGTTACCCCTCGTTCAAGGGGATCATGGCCGCCAAGAAGAAGCCGGTGCAGACGCTCTCCCTGGCGGACCTCGGCGTCGCGCCGACCGAGGTGGGCTTCGACGGCGCCACCAGCGCCGTGGTCGAGCACTCCAAGCGTCCGCCGCGTTCCGGCGGCGCCAAGATCACCGACGAGGGCGAGGGCGGCGTCAAGCTGGTCGAGTTCCTCGCCACCGAGAAGTTCGTGTGAGAGCGGGTCTGGACATGTCTGAGGTTCTCGTCGTCGTCGAAGCCACAAAGGAATTCGGCGTCAAGAAGGTCACCCTGGAGATGCTCACCCTCGCCCGTGAGCTGGGTACGCCCAGCGCGGTCGTGCTCGGCGGCGCTGGCGCCGCCGAGGCGCTGAGCGGCAAGCTGGGCGAGTACGGCGCGGAAAAGATCTACGCCGCCGAGGGTGACGAGATCGACGGCTACCTGGTGGCCCCCAAGGCCACCGTGCTGGCCGAGCTGGTCCAGCGGGTGCAGCCGGCCGCTGTGCTGCTGGCGTCGGCCCAGGAGGGCAAGGAGATCGCCGCCCGTCTCGCCGTCAAGCTGGACAACGGCATCCTGACCGACGTCGTCGGCCTGGACGCCGACGGCACCGCCACCCAGGTCGCCTTCGCCGGTTCCACAATCGTCAAGTCCAAGGTCACCAAGGGCCTGCCGCTGGTCACCGTGCGACCCAACTCGGTCACCCCGAGCCCGGCCGCCGCCACCCCGGCGATCGAGCAGCTCACCGTGTCGGTCACCGACACCGACAAGCTGGCCAAGGTCGTCGAGCGGGTCGCCGAGCAGAAGGGCTCCCGTCCCGAGCTGACCGAGGCCGGCGTGGTCGTCTCCGGCGGCCGTGGTGTCGGCAACGCCGACAACTTCAAGCTGGTCGAGGAGCTGGCCGACCTGCTCGGCGGTGCCGTGGGCGCGTCCCGCGCGGCGGTCGACTCCGGCTTCTACCCGCACCAGTTCCAGGTGGGCCAGACCGGCAAGACGGTCTCCCCGCAGCTCTACGTGGCGCTCGGCATCTCCGGTGCCATCCAGCACCGGGCCGGCATGCAGACCTCGAAGACGATCGTCGCCGTCAACAAGGACGGCGAGGCCCCGATCTTCGAGCTGGCCGACTTCGGCGTGGTGGGAGACCTGTTCAAGATCGTCCCGCAGGCCGCCGAGGAGATCCGCAAGCGTAAGTGATCCGCTGCGCGACAGTGGCCGCCCCGACGTGTCGGGGCGGCCACTGCCTTTTCAACGAGGGAGCTGATCGGCGGGCCGGGGAGCTGAGCCGGCCCACCGATCAGCCCGTCAGGGCGCCCCTCAGCAGGCTGTCGCCGGAGTGGCGGGTGTTGTTGTCGTACTGCTCGGCGGAGACGTCGACCACCGAGTAGCTCTTGAGGTCGACGTTCGGGGGCAGTGGCAGCAGAGCATCGGAGCCGCCACCCAGGGTGCCGACCGAGAACATCTCCATCGTCGTCGGGTTGATGAGCCAGACCTCGTAGTACCCCGGGACGCTCGGGAGATTCGCCACATGCAGGTGCAGTTGGCCGTCCTGGAGAACCCGGGCGTCGCCCGTGGCCGCCGGCGGTGTCGATCCGTACGCCGCCAGTGGCGCGCGGGCCACCACCGCCTGCGGCGGAGCGGGAGCCGGGTCGTCCGAGCGCAGCACGGAGGCAGTCCCCACCACACCGACCGCCGCGGCGGCCGCCGCGGTCACCGCCACGGACGCCCAACGGGACCAGCCGCGGCCCCGGCGGGACCGGCCGGCCGAATCCAACCGGGTGACCGCCGTGCCGGTGGTCGGCTCGGCGGTCGTGCCGTTCGGCTGCTCGGGCAGCACCTGTTGCCGGCGGGAATCGGTGAGCGACGGCAGGGCCTCCGCTGCTCTGATCTCCGCCGCGATGCCCTGCCAGATGTGCTCCGGCGGGTCGGGCAGGTCGGCGAGGCCCTGCGTCTCGGCGCCGAGGCCGGCCACCTGCTGAAGCGTCTCCATCTCCGCCCGGCAGTGCGCGCAGGTGTCGAGGTGGGTGCTCTCGCCGTTGTCCGCCTCGCTCTCACCGAGCGCCAGAAAGACCAGCCGGTCGTGGTCCAGGTGCTGCACCGTCCACCTCCCATCTGCGTTTCAAGCTCGCCATGCCGCGCCGGATGTGACTCTTCACGGTGCCCAGCGGTACGCCGGTCACCGCCGCTATCTGCTGGTGTGTCAGGTCGTCGTAGAACGCCAACTCCAGCATGCGTCGTTGGTCGTCCGGGAGTCGGGCCAGCTCGTCGGCGATGACCAGCCGGTCCACCACCCGGTCCGGGTCCGGGCCCGTCTGTGCCGGCTCGGGCAGCTGGCGGACCGTCTCCACCACCCGGGTCTCCCGGGCCGAGGCCCGCATCCGGTCGATCACCTTGCGCCGGCCGATGCCGAGCAGCCAGCCGATCAGCGACCCCTTGGCTGGATCGAAGGTGTCCCTTCCCAGCCAGGCGGCAACGAATGTCGCCTGGGTCACATCCTCGGCGTCGGCGCGGTTGGCCAGCATGGTGGTCGCCAGGTGCAGCACGGCGCGGCCGTACCGGTCGTAGGCCTCGCGCAGCGCCGCCTCGTCGCCAGCGCGGAACCGGAGGGCTGTGTCGTCCACCGGAGGGTCTGGATTCTGGGGTGGCGCCGTCATCGGGCGGCTCGCCTTCGATGGGGCATACCCGACTGTAGCTGCCACAGCCTCCGCCCCACTTTCCCGGTCGATGTCATCTCACCTGCTCTTCGTCTTTCGCCATCGATCCGGATGCGGACGACGCCGAAAAAGAAAGTTCGCCCGGTGCGCATCCATCCGCCGGAGAGCCGGCGTAACCCGTTCTGCAAGCCAGGCCTGACGAATCAGCAGTAATCACCAGGAGGCAGACATGCAGCTCTCGTACTTCCGTCGGGTCGCCGCCGGCGGCGCCGTCGCCGCGCTGGCCTTCGCCGGCGTCGGCGCGTTCACCGCCACGCCCGCGTACGCCGCCACGTCGAAGGTCTCCGTCGTGCACGGCATCCCGGACACCCCTGTCGACGTCTACGTCAACGGCAAGAAGACGCTTGACAACTTCAAGCCCGGCGACGTCGCCGGCCCGCTGAACCTGGAGGAGGGCGACTACGACATCGCGCTCACCAAGCCGGGCGAGCCGATCGGCAGCGCGATCCTCAAGGTCGACAACGCGGCGGTGCCGGGTGGGGCGAACATCAGCATCGCCGCGCACCTCGACGCCGCCGGCCAGCCGAAGATCACCCCGTTCGTGAACGACGTCTCCAAGGTCGACGCCGGTAAGGCCCGGCTGATCGTCCGGCACACCGCCGCCGCCCCCGAGGTGGACGTGCGTGCCGGTGGCACCCCGGTCTTCAAGAACCTCACCAACCCGAACGAGGCCAAGGGTGACGTCGACGCGGGCAACGTGAAGGCGGACGTGGTGCTGGCCGGCACCGACACCGTGGCCATCGGCCCGGCCGACCTCAACCTCAAGGAGGGCACCGCGACGATCGTCTACGCGATCGGCTCCGCCGAGGGCAAGACCCTCGACGTGGTCGCCCAGACCATCACCGGCCTGCACTCCGCCCCGGGCGGCGTGCCCAGCGGTGACGGCGGCCAGGCCGGCACGGGCGTGAACACCTGGTGGTACGTGCTCACCGGTGCCGGCGTGCTCCTGCTGCTCGGCGGTGGGGTGCGGATGGCCACCGCGCGGACCGGCCGCAAGTGACGGTGCGCAACCGCGGCGCGCTGGCGGCCCTGGCCGCCGGCGTTGCCGCGCTCACCGTCGCCACGCTCGTGGCGTGCGGCTCCCAGCCGGCCGAGGACGTGGGCGCCGACGAGGCGGCCAACCTCGCCACCGCTACCCCGACCCCGTCGGCCAGCGCCGCCGGCGGCCAGTCGGTCCCGGTTACCGCCGGAGAACTGCCGGCCGGGGCGGAGATCGTCCCGCCGGTCCGGCTGGTGATTCCGGCGATCGACGTCACGGCCACGGTCAACGCGGTCGGCATCAACAAGCGGACCAACGAGTTCGAGGTGCCGCCGAGCGTCGACGAGATCGGCTGGTACCGGTACGGCCCCGGCCTGGAGACGACCGCCGGGTCGATCGTCATCGCTGGTCACGTGGACAGCGCCCAGCAGGGCAAGGGCGCGTTCTTCCGGCTGCGGGAGCTCGATCAGGGCGACACCCTGACCGCCACCGGCGGCGACGGCAAGGCCCGCAAGTACCGGGTCGTGGCCCGGGAGGAGTACGCCAAGACCAAGATCCCGTTGGACCGCTACTTCGCCCGGGACGGCAAGCCGCGACTGACCCTGATCACCTGCGGTGGGCCGTTCGACGCCAAGGCCCGCAAGTACCGCGACAACATCGTCGTCACCGCGGTGCCCGCCTGAGCGTGGGTGCGCGGTCGACCGGCCGGGGTGGGGAGACCCGCCCCGGCCGTCGCGCGAGAGGCCCCTCCGCCCTCCGCTGCCCGACCACTCGGCCGTAGGCTGAACGGTGATGGCTTACCTGGATCACGCGGCGACGACTCCGATGCTCGACGAGGCACTGGAGGCGTATGTCGCCACCGCCCGCGAGGTCGGCAACGCGTCCTCCCTGCACGCGGCGGGTCGCCGTGCCCGCCGCCGGGTCGAGGAGTCACGCGAGCGGGTGGCCGCCGTTCTCGGTGCCCGGCCGTCCGAGGTGATCTTCACCGGTGGTGGCACGGAGAGCGACAACCTGGCGGTCAAGGGCATCTTCTGGGCCCGCCGGGACGCCGGCTCCGACCGTCGGCGGGTGGTCTCCAGCGCCGTCGAGCACCACGCCGTGCTGGACGCGGTCGACTGGCTCGCCGAGCACGAGGGCGCCGAGCTCGGCCTGCTGCCGGTGGACGACGCCGGCCGGCTGCACCCGGAGACACTGCGCGCCGAGCTGGCCGCGCACGCCGACCGGGTGGCCGTGGTCACCGCCATGTGGGCGAACAACGAGGTGGGCACCGTCCAGCCGGTGACCGCGCTGGCCGCCGTCGCCGCCGAACACGGCGTGCCGTTCCACACCGACGCCATCCAGGCGGTCGGCCAGGTGCCTGTCGACTTCGCCGCCAGCGGGGTCGCCGCGCTTACCGTCACCGGGCACAAGCTGGGCGGCCCGACCGGCGTGGGCGCTCTCCTGCTCGCCCGGGACGTGGCGGCCACGCCGCTGCTGCACGGCGGCGGTCAGGAACGCGACGTCCGCTCCGGCACGCTGGACACCGCCGGCATCGTCGCCTTCGCCGTCGCCGTGGAAACGGCAGTGAAGGGCCAGCAGGAGTACGCGGCCCGGGTGGCCGCGCTCCGCGACGACCTGATCGAACGGGTCCGCCGGGCGGTGCCCGAGGTGATCTACAACGGCGACCCGGTCGACCGGCTGCCCGGCAACGCGCACTTCTCCTTCCCCGGCTGCGAGGGCGACGCCCTGCTGCTTCTGCTCGACGCCCAGGGCATCGCCTGCTCGACCGGCTCGGCCTGCTCCGCCGGTGTGGCCCAGCCCTCACACGTGCTGCTGGCGATGGGCGCCGACGACGACCGCGCCCGCTCCTCGCTGCGTTTCACCCTCGGCCACACGAGCACGCAGGCCGAGGTCGACGCCCTCATCGCGGCCCTCCCGGCGGCGGTCGAACGGGCCCGCCGGGCCGCCGCTCCCCGTACCCCCCGCTGACC
>NZ_VDFY01000013.1 GCF_006228125.1 Micromonospora orduensis
CTGAACCGCCCCGGATCTTGTAGAGACTTCCCCGCTTGGGAAGGATCGAGAGATGGCAGGAACGAAGCCGTATCCGCAGGAGTTGCGGGAGCGGGCGGTGCGGATGGTCGCGGAGGTGCGGCCGAACTACGAGTCGGACTGGGCGGCGATCACGGCGGTGGCGGCCCGGCTGGGGATCGGCACGGCCGAGACGTTGCGGAAGTGGGTTCGTCAGGCACAGGTCGACGACGGGCAGCGGCCCGGGGTCACGTCGGAGGAGTCGGCGGAGCTGAAGCGGCTGCGGCGGGAGAACGCCGAGTTACGGCGGGCAAATGAGATTTTGAAGGCCGCGTCGGCTTTCTTCGCGGCCGAGCTCGACCGGCCTACGACACGCTCGTGAGTTTCGTCGACGGGCATCGGGACCGCTTCGGTGGAGTCGAGCCGATCTGCCGTGTGCTGCGTCAGCACGGGCTGCAGATCACCCCGAGCGGCTACTGGGCGGCCAAGAAGCGTCCACCGTCGAAGCGGCAGGTGCGTGATGCGCAGCTGACGGAGGTTATCGGCCAGATTCACTCGGCGAACTACGGCGTCTACGGAGCCCGCAAGATCTGGCATGAGCTGCGGCGGCGTGGTTACCCGACGGCCCGGTGCACGGTCGAGCGGTTGATGCGTGGCGCCGGCCTGGCCGGCGTCGTGCGGGGCAGGAAAATCCGCACCACGGTCGCCGACCCAGGGCATGAACGGGCCGCTGACCTGCTCAACCGGGACTTCACCGCCGCCCGGCCGAACCGGTGCTGGGTCGCGGACTTCACCCACGTCGCGGCCTGGTCCGGCGTCGTCTACGTCGCGTTCGTCGTCGACGTCTACTCCAGGGCGATCGTGGGTTGGTCCGCGGCGACGAACAAACGCACGCCGCTGGTCCTGGCCGCCTTGGACATGGGGTTGTGGCGCCGCAACCGCGCCGGCCAGCCGGTCGGGGCGGGCCTGGTGCATCACAGCGATGCGGGCAGTCAGTACACGTCGTTCCGGTTCACCGCCCACCTGCTCGATGCCGGTATCGACGCCTCGATCGGCAGCGTCGGCGACGCCCTGGACAACGCGTTGATGGAGTCCACCATCGGCCTCTACAAGACCGAGCTGATCAAACCCCGGGGCCCGTGGCGCAGCCTCGCCCAGGTCGAACTGGCCACCGCCGAGTGGGTCGACTGGTACAACAACCAGCGCCTGCACTCCGCCATCGGGCACGTCCCACCAACCGAATACGAATCGATGTTCTACGCTCAACCCCAGCCCCGCGAGGTGGTTGGAGTCAACAGCTGAGGTCTCCACAGAACCCGGGGCGGCTCAG
>NZ_VDFY01000012.1 GCF_006228125.1 Micromonospora orduensis
GGGTCGGGGCGACCGGGTGGTCCGGTGGGGGATCGGCCGGTGGTCGGAGGGCGGCCACCGTGCCGCCGCCGATCAGTGCCACGGCCAGGGCGACCGCACCGACCGCCCGCCGGGTACGCCTGGTGCGCCGCGCCCGGTCCCAGCCGGCCGTCGCGGGCTGGCTGGGCAGCACGTCCTCGACGCTGACGGTCAGAAGTCGACGGAGATCCTGCTCGTTCACGGGTTCACCTCCAGGCCGGTGGCTGCCGCGCCCCGGCCCGGCCGGGTGTCCAGGGTGAGTTCCGGTGCCACCTCGCGGAGCCGGCGCAGGGCGGCGTGGCACTGGCTCTTCACGGTGCCGACGGTTACCCCGAGCGCCTCCGCGGTGGCGACCTCGGTCAGGTCCTCGTAGTAGCGCAGCACCAGCACGGCCCGCTGCCGCGGCGGCAGTTGCCCCAGCGCGCCGTGCAGCGTCAGCCGCAACGCGCCGTCGCGGTCGGGGGCCACCTGTTCCGGCGGTGCGGCGCTGAGCCATTCGCGACGTCGGCGACGCCACCAGGACACCGCGTCGCGGTAGAGGATCGTCCGCACGTACGCGGCGGGGTCGCCGTCGCGGACCGACGGCCAGCGCAGCGCCAGCTTCAGCAGGGCGTCCTGGAGGAGGTCCTCGGCCTGGTGCCGGTTGCCGCAGATCAGGTAGGCCGCGCGCAGCAGTCGGTGCTGGTGGGTCTCCACGAAGGCGAGGTAGCCGTCGCGGCCGTCGTCCGCCGTCGATCCCATCCGCCCGCCTTCCGGCCGTCGCGTCGCGCGTCACCTGGCAGACGCACGGGGAGCGGGAAAAGGTTGGGTCATTTCTCCGGCCGCTCGGTCAGGTAGCGCTGGAGGGTCGGCCCGATCCAGGAGACCAGTTCCTCCGGCTCGGCGTCCACCATGGGCGGCAGGCGGACGATGTAGCGGGTGAAGGCGAGGCCGAGGATCTGACTGGCCACCAGGCCGGCGCGTCGGCCGGTCGTCCTCGTCCCGGTGCCGAACGTGGCGACGGCCGCGGCGAGCTGGTCGGTGAAGATGCCGCGCATCCGTTCGGCCGCGCCCGGGTTGGTGCTGGCGGCGCGTAGCAGCGCGACGAGTGTCTCGTCGCCCTCCCAGCGGGCGAGGAAGTGCCGGACCAGCGTCTCACCGAGCCGCGCGGGCGGGACGGCGGTCAGGTCGGGCAGGCGCAGGTCGAATTCGGCCGCCGCCGCGAAGAGCCCCTCCTTGCTGCCGTAGTAGCGCATGACCATCGACGGGTCGATGGGCGTCGGCGCCGCTGGCCCGGATCGAAC
>NZ_VDFY01000011.1 GCF_006228125.1 Micromonospora orduensis
GGGTCTGCTGCACCGATAGGTGACATCTGAGTTGGCTTGCCCTGGTGGCGGGCTGGAAGGATGTTGCTGTGCCCAAGCCCTACCCCCGTGAGTTCCGCGATGACGTTGTGCGGGTGGCCCGTGATCGTGATCCAGGCGTGACGGTCGAGCAGATCGCCAAGGACTTCGGAGTTCATCCGATGACGTTGTTCAAGTGGTTGCGCCAGGCCGACATCGACGCAGGGACCAAGCCTGGTGTCAGTGGCAGCGAGTCAGCCGAGCTGCGCGAGGCCCGCAAGCGGATCAAGCTGCTGGAGCAGGAGAACGAGGTCCTGCGCCGGGCCGCGGCCTACCTGTCGCAGGCGAACCTGCCGGGAAAAGGCTCTACCCGCTCGTGAGCGAGCTGGCCGCCGACGGGATCCCCGTGGCGGTGACGTGCCGGGTATTGGACATCGCTCGTCAGCCTTACTACCGGTGGCTTGCCCGCCGTGTCACCGACGCCGAACTGTCGCAGGCGTATCGGGCGGACGCGTTGTTCGACGCCCATCGCGATGACCCGGAGTTCGGATACCGGTTCCTGGCCGACGAGGCCCGCGCTGCCGGCCAGCCGATGGTCGAGCGCACCGCCTGGAAAATCTGCTCCGGCATGGGCTGGTGGAGTGCGTTCAGCAAGAAGAAGCGTCGGGGCAAGGGCGGCAAGGTCGGTCCGCCGGTACACGACGATCTGGTACGCCGCGACTTCACCGCGGACGGCCCGAATCGGTTGTGGCTGGCCGACATCACCGAACACCGCACCGGTGAGGGCAAGCTCTACCTGTGCGCGATCAAGGACGTGTGGTCCAATCGGATCGTCGGCTACTCCATCGACTCGCGGATGAAGTCGAGGCTGGCCGTCAACGCACTACACAACGCCGTAGCCCGCCGTGGTGACGCGGCCGGCTGCGTGCTGCACACCGACCGCGGGTCGCAATTTCGCAGCCGGAAATTCGTCCGTGCCCTCAACCAGCACCACATGATCGGGTCGATGGGCAGAGTCGGCGCCGCTGGCGACAACGCCGCCATGGAATCGTTCTTCGGCCTGCTGCAGAACAACGTCCTCGACCGCAGGACCTGGACGACCCGGCAGCAGCTGAGGACCGCGATCGTGACCTGGATCGAACGGACCTACCACCGCCGTCGACGCCAACGATCCCTGTCCCGGTTGACCCCTATCGAGTACGAGACCATCATGACCCCACCGGCCAGTCAGGCCGCGTGACTGAAACTGTCACCTATCGGTGCAGCAGACCC
>NZ_VDFY01000010.1 GCF_006228125.1 Micromonospora orduensis
GGGACTGCCCCGGGTTCGGTTGACTCGCGGGTTTGAGTGGTTCAGGCCGCGTGTACGGGCTGGTTGATTGTCTCAAACTCGATCGGGGTGAGCCGTCCGAGGCGTTGTTGCCGTCGCCGGCGGTGGTAGGTCCGCTCGATCCAGGTCACCATCGCCAGGCGCAACTCGTGGCGGGTGGTCCAGCGTTGCCGGTCCAGGACGTTGCGTTGCAGCAGGGCGAAGAACGACTCCATCGCGGCGTTGTCGCCGCAGGCGCCGACTCGGCCCATCGAGCCGACCAATCCGTTGCGGTGCAACGCTTTCACGAATTTCCTGGACCGGAATTGACTGCCCCTGTCCGAGTGGACCACGGTGTCGGCCGGGTGCCGGAGCCGGACCGCGTTCGACAGCGCCGCGACGGCCAGGGAGGCTTTCATTCGGGTGTCGATGGAGTAGCCGACGATCCGACCGGAGTACACGTCCTTGATCGCGCACAGGTAGAGCTTGCCCTCGGCGGTGGGGTGTTCGGTGATGTCGGTCAGCCATAGCCGGTTCGGGGCGTCGGCGGTGAAGCGGCGTTGCACCAGGTCGTCGTGCACCGGGGGTCCGGCCCGCCTGGTCAGGCCCTTGCGTTTGGCGAACACCGACCAGATGCGCTGCTGTGAGCACAACCGGGCGACCCGGTTCGGGCCGGCGATGATGCCGTGGGCGGGTAGTTCGTCGGCGATGAACCGGTAGCCGAACGCCGGATCATCATGGTGGATGTCGAGGGCGGCGTTGATCAGATACGCGTCGTCGAGGTCCCGCCGGGTGACCGGGTTGTTCTTCCACGCGTAGTAGGCCTGCTTGCTGAACCCCAACACCCGGCAGGTCACCGCGACGGGGATCCCGTCCGCGGCCAGGTCACCGACCAGCGGGTACGTCATTTTGGGGAGATCTCCTTGGCGAAGTACGCCGCGGCCCGCCGCAGGATCTCGTTCTCCTGCTCCAAGATCTTGTTGCGTCTGCGCAGCTCCCGCAGCTCCGCCGACTCGGAACTCGTAGTTCCAGGGCGGACGCCGTCCTCGACGTCAGCGAGCTTCAGCCAGCGGTGCAAACAAGCCTCGGAGATCCCGAAGTCCTTCGCGATCTGGGCGATCGGGGCTTCGCCCTTACGGGCGACCGCGACGACGTCGCGGCGGAACTCCAGGGGGAACGCTTTCGGCATGACAGACATCCTTCCAGCGAGGAACAGATCCTCACAGGTCAGGAGTCAACCGAACCGGGTGCAGTCCC
>NZ_VDFY01000009.1 GCF_006228125.1 Micromonospora orduensis
GTGCCGGCCCCGCCACAGGTAGCCGCCGGCGGCGAGGGTGGCCACCCCGATCAGCGCGAACAGCATCCGGTAGTCCAGGAAGCCGACGAGCAGGGCGCCCGCGCCGATGGAGAACGCCTGCGGGCCGCTGATCACCGCCTCGGTGGCCGCGGCGACCCGACCGACCAGCCCGGGTGGGGTACGCCGCTGGATCAGCGTGTGCAGGCCCACCATGGTCAGCGGGAGCGACACGCCGGCCAGCAGCACCGCCGCGAAGCCGAGGCGGAGATCGGGGTACGCGAGCGCGAGCGCGGCCGGCCCGAAGAGCGCGACCCCGGTGGCCAGCGTGCCGACCTCACCGAGTCGACGGACCACCGCCGGTGAGCAGAGCCCGCCCAGCAGCCCTCCCACGCCCTGCACGGTGACCAGCACGCCGACGAACGCGGGGTCCCGGCCCAGTCCCTCATCGACGTAGGCGAAGATGAGCGACTCGCTGAAACCCATCACCAGCGATCCCAACCCGTACCCGAACAGGGCCCGGCGCAGGGCCGGCTCACCGGCCAGGTGCCGCAGCCCGGCGCCCAGCTCGGCCGGCCAGCGCAGGCGCACCGTCGGCGGCGGGGGATGCGGGGTGGGCAGCGCGCTCACCACCGCGGCCGCGGTCAGGAAGCCGACCATGCCGATCCCGGCCAGCGCCCAGCCGCCGATCGCCGCGTAGAGCGCCGCCCCGGCCAGCGGACCGATCAGCCGCAGCCCCTGGCGTACGGTCTGGAGCACCCCGTTCGCCTCGGCCAGCAACTCCACCGGGACCAGTTGCCGGATCAGCCCGCTGAGCGCCGCGCTGAGCGTGATGTACGACAGGCCGTACAGCGCGGCCACCAGGTAGACGATCCAGACGTCACCGGCGTCCCGGACGGTGAACAGCGGGGTGAGCAGCACCGCGGTGACGAGGTTCGCGGCCACGAAGAAGGGTCGGCGCGGGTAGCGGTCGACGAACCAGCCGACCAGGGGCGCCAGCGTCATAGGCGCGATGACGGCGAAGATCGTGGCGCCGGCGAGCCCGTCGGAGCCGGTGAGGTCCTTGACCCAGATGGCCAGCGCGAGCAGCAGGATCGACTCGGCGGTCATGCTCGCCAGCAGGCCGACGAAGAGCAGGCGGAAGTCGGGTCGGCGCAGGACGGTGCGCATGGAGTCCCTCCGGCGGGATGGCGCGCCCGGGGTGGGCGGGGCATCCCGCCGGAG
>NZ_VDFY01000288.1 GCF_006228125.1 Micromonospora orduensis
GAGTTACGGCGGTCATGGCGGAGGGGAAACGCCCGGTTACATTCCGAACCCGGAAGCTAAGCCCTCCAGCGCCGATGGTACTGCACTCGTGAGGGTGTGGGAGAGTAGGACGCCGCCGGACAATCTTCCAGTCGAGGGCCGCCCCATCCGGGTCGGCCCTCGACTGCGTAGCGCCATTGGTGGCGCAATCAGGAAGGATGTACCTGTGAGTTCAGGACCGCAGGGCGGAGATCGTCCCCGTCGCTACGAAGACCGTACTGACGGCTCGGCTGGACGCGACCGCGGCCCGCGCCGTGACGACCGCGACCGGCCCCCGTACCGGGGCGACCGCGACAACGCTGGCGGCACCCGTGGCGGATACGCCGGCGGACGCGACAGCGGTTCCCGTGGTGGTGACCGGGACGGTTCGCGGTCCGGTGCTCCGCGTGAGGGTGGCTTCCGTGGCGGCGACCGGGACAACTCTCGGTCCAGTGCCCCACGCGAGGGTGGCTTCCGTGGCGGTGACCGCCGTGAAGGTGGCTTCCGTGGCGGCGACCGGGACGGTTCGCGCTCGGGTGCCCCGCGCGAGGGTGGCTTCCGTGGCGGTGACCGCGAGGGCGGTTTCCGCGGCGGTGACCGCCGTGAGGGTGGATTCCGGGACGGCGCGCGCTCGGGTGGGCCCCGTGAGGGTGGCTTCCGTGGCGGCGACCGGGACAACTCTCGGTCCAGTGCCCCACGCGAGGGTGGCTTCCGTGGCGGTGACCGGGATGCTTCGCGATCGGGCGGTCCGCGCGAGGGTGGTTTCCGGGGCGGTGACCGTCGTGAGGGCGGTTACCGGGGTGGCGACCGTGAGGGTGGTCTCCGGGGCGGTGACCGTCGTGAGGGCGGTTTCCGCGAGGGCGCCCGTCCCAGTGGTCCACGTGAGGGCGGTTTCCGTGGTGGCGATCGTCGCGAGGGTGGTTACCAGGGCGGCGACCGTGGCCGTTCCGGCCCGCCGCGTGAGGGTGGTTTCCGTGGTGGCGACCGCGAGGGTGGCTTCCGTGGTGGCGACCGTCGTGAGGGCGGTTTCCGTGGTGGCGACCGTCGTGAGGGCGGTTTCCGTGGTGGCGATCGTCGCGAGGGTGGTTACCAGGGCGGCGACCGTGACCGTTCCGGCCCGCCGCGTGAGGGTGGCGACCGCGAAGGTGGCT
>NZ_VDFY01000054.1 GCF_006228125.1 Micromonospora orduensis
GGCACGGACGCTCGCCGACCGGGCCGAGACGATCGCCGGCAGCATCACCGATCGGTACGAGCAGGCGCAGGCGTTGACCGCTCTGGCCGAGGCGGCGGCCGGTGCCGGGGATCTGGACCGGGCCGAGCGGATCGCTCGCAGCATCACCGACCCGAAGCAGCAGGCATGGGCGTTGACCGCGCTAGCCGAGGCGGTAGCCGGTGCCGGGGACTTGGACCGGGCCGAGACGATCGCCCGCAGCATCACCAAGCCAGACCAGCAGGCGCAAGCGCTTATCGGTCTCGCAAGCAGGTGCGTAAACCAAAGTGGGGCTCCTTTGACGCGAGACTCTGCGAGCGAAGGTGTAGCTCTGGCGAGGTTGCGAGCCCGTTCACTTGTAGCCGCTGCCCTCGCTCTAGGTTCTTGGGAACCGTGCCTCGGAGTAGGCACGCGCGTGCAACTCGCCGGGTTTGCAACCCTCGCTGCTGAACGGCTGCTCGCCAACTGAAAGGTCGAATTGCAACGCAAGCAACTTCCGGCATGGCGGTTTTTACGCCCACTCCTTTCGGCAGAAGCGGATTCGCCATACCGCCGGTGCCGGCTCGCTGGTAATGGAACGCCACGATGGCCGGTCGCCCGTTCCTGTGGGGCTCGCTGAATTCGCTGACCGGCTCGCGGGCGGTTGAAGGCTCGGACGTGCCTCCGCCGTCTGCAGGACGCTGTGCACGTTCAGTTGTACCTGGCTGTGCACCTTGACGGGTGCGCCGACAACATCCGAGCCGCGCGGATTGCCGACAGGGTCGGTGACCGGTTGAACAAGATCCTCGCTGGCCTGAAGAAGATCGTCAACTGCTTGAACACGAGGCGGCCGACCACCTCGGGACCTTGAACAAGATCGCGATGAGGGCGTGAGTGCCCGGCGAGCGCCAGTCGTGGCCGTCCCGCTTCACCCCGTGGCTGCCTCGTGGGCGGCGCGTGTTCGAGGGTGCCGTCTCGACGTGGCTGCGCCGGCGTGAAGGGCCTTGAACAGCCTGGCCACGGGTTGCACAGCCCGCCTCGGGAGGGACTGCACCCGGTTCGGTTGACTCCTGACCTGTGAGGATCTGTTCCTCGCTGGAAGGATGTCTGTCATGCCGAAAGCGTTCCCCCTGGAGTTCCGCCGCGACGTCGTCGCGGTCGCCCGTAAGGG
>NZ_VDFY01000198.1 GCF_006228125.1 Micromonospora orduensis
TGTTCTGTCCAGAGAGGTTGGGGACGCGGCTGGCGGGTGGGCCGCCGAGTGCGGTGTGGTGGCGGTGGTGATTGTAGGTGTGGAGCCAGGCGGGTAGGGCCGCTCGTCGGGCGGTCTCGGATCGGTAGGGCTTGGCGTAGGCCCATTCGTCGGTCATGGTCCGGTGGAAACGCTCGACCTTGCCGTTTGTCTGTGGCCGGTAGGGGCGGGTCTTCTTGACGGTGACGCCGAGTTGGGTGCAGGTGTCGTGCCAGAGGCGGGATTTGTAGCAGGAGCCGTTGTCGGTCAGGACGCGGCGGACGGTGATTCCGGATGAGCTGAACCAGGCGTGGGCGCGTTGCCAGAACGCGGCAGCGGTGTCTTGGCGTTCGTCGGGAAGGATTTCGGTGTAGGCCAGCCGTGAGTGGTCGTCGATCGCGGTGTGCAGGTAGGCGTAGCCGAGCCGGGCGCCGCCCCACGCGTCGGTGGTGTGTGCGGGGGTGGCGGTGCGGTTGAGTTTGCCGCGAGCGCGGCCCTGGGTGCGCCAGCCGCCGCCGTCGGGAATGTTGCCGAGCTTCTTGATATCGACGTGGACCAGGTCGCCCGGTGTGCTGTGTTCGTATCGGCGGATCGGCTCACGGGTGGCGCGGTCGAGGTGAGCCAGGCGGGCGACGCCGGCACGACGCAGGATCGCGTGGCAGGTGGATCCGGCGAGCCCGAGCCGGCCACCGATACGCGCGGGACCCCACCGTCGCTTGGCGCGCAGGTGCAACACCTTGCGCTCGACCGGCGCGGCCGTGCGTGACGGGCTACGGTGCGGCCGACTGGACCGATCGGCCATGCCCGCCGCGCCGTCGACGCGGTAGCGATCGGCCCACCGCTTCGCCGTGTTCACGCTGACCTGAAAGCGTTCCGCGGCGCGGCGTAACGGCCACTCGTCGTCGACGACACAACGGGCAAGGCGCAGCCTCCCGGTCTCTGACAAGGGGGCGTTACGGTGGACCATGAGGACCTCCACGGGTCAGGTGCGGCTGTCTGGTAGCTCCACACCTACCCCGGAGGTCCTCACCCGTTCAAGATCCGACCCGTCACCAACGTCTATGCACAGAACA